>NZ_JBDPLV010000210.1:0-1041 GCF_039871605.1 Acrocarpospora sp. B8E8
CCCCCGGCGAGCCCTCGAGGACACCCGGACGCTCGTACTCAGCGCGATAGACAAAGGCATGCACGTCGATGACGCAGTGGCCATCTTCGGCGTCGGCAGGTCGACGATATACGGGTGGATCAAGCTCCGCGAAGAAGGCGGACCGGATGCATTGAAAGTGAAGATGCCACCCGGACCCAAAGCGGCGTTGAACGATCGACAGCTGGCCCAGTTGCGCGGGTGGATCGTCGGACAGGACCCCCGGCAACTGCAATTCGACTTTGGCCTGTGGACACGTGAGATGGTTGCTGAGCTGATCAAACGGAAGTTCGGCGTAGAGTTCACGCCGCAATGGGTCGGCAGGCTGCTCGCCCGGCTGGGCCTGTCACCGCAAAAACCATTGGTTCGCGCATACGAGCAAAATCCGGAGCGGGTACGCCAATGGAAAGAGGAGGAGTACCCCAAGATCCGGGCACAGGCCATCAGCCAGGGCGCCGGCATCTACTTCTTGGATGAGGCCAGCGTCCGGACCAACCATCACGCGGGCACGACCTGGGGGCCGGTCGGCGATACTCCCATTGTCCGCGGCACCGGCCAACGGCACTCGGTGAACATGATTTCCGTGGTGAACACGCGGGGCAAGCTGCACTTCTCCTTCGTCGGCACCATCGATTCGGCAGCCTTTATCGAATACCTCAAGACCCTGCTCCACGACATCCCCGGGAAGATCTTCCTGATCCTGGACGGACATCCGGCGCACCGATCGAAGGAGACCAAGGCGTTCGTGAAGTCCACTAAGGGACGACTGAGCATCTTCTTCCTGCCGCCCTACTCTCCGGAGTTGAATCCCGACGAGTGGATCTGGAAAAGTATCAAGCACGATCGAGTCGGCCGGGCCGTCGTCCGCTCCGTAGAGGAGTTGACCAACAGGATTGAGCGAGCTGTCGACCGACTTCAGGCAACACCCGAGCTTGTTCGCAGCTTCTTCCGGGATCGCGACCTGCTGTACATCACGATGCCTGTAACTGAGCTACGGTCCAGTAGCCCAGTTTCTGCTTAGTA
>NZ_JBDPLV010000211.1:0-1029 GCF_039871605.1 Acrocarpospora sp. B8E8
CACCGCCCGAGCCACCGCTGAACCCGCCAACACCCGGTTCGGCTCTGCCCCGTTCGGCCCGGCCCGGCAGCCCGGTGTCCGGCCCTTCGGCGGCCACCGGCCCTCGCCCGGATCCGGGCCCGGGTCCGGGTCCTCGGGCAGCGGGCAGGTGACCGGCCAGCCTGTTGGCCAGCGTGCTCAACAGGCTGGTGATGGTGCTCGGGAGACAGCTCAGCGTGCCCGCGAAACCGGTCGGCGTACGGAGGGGCCCGGTCGGGATGCCCGGGAGGAGGATCACGCTACCTGGGAGCCGGATCGGGATGCCCGTGAGGCCGGCCACGCTGCCCGTGGTGCCGGTCAGGGTGCCGGTCGCGGGCCGGGAACCGATCAGAGTGCTGGCCGTGATGCCGGGCGCGGGGACCATCCGGACCACGCGGACCATCCGGATTTGGGTTTGGTCGGGGCGAGGGTACGGGAGTTGCTGCACGAGGCCGAGGTGATCGCCGCCGATCAGTCGCTGGTGCCGTGTGATGTGGAGGCGGCGATGGCCGAGATCGTGGCCTGGTCGCGGGTGATCGACCGGGCCGAGGCCGCGATCGCGGTCCGGCTGGCCGTGGCCGATGCCGGGAAAGGCCACCAACTGTTCGGGCGGCGCTCGCTCGGGGCGTGGCTGGCCGCGGCCACCGGCTCAAGGATCGCCCGGGCGGGGGAACGCCTCACCCTGGCCCGCCAGCTGTCCCGGCTGCCGGATCTGGCCGCCCGGCTGGCCGAGGGCAGCCTGCCGTTCGGGGCCGCGGCCGCAGTCGCCTCAGCGGTCCGGCCACTGGACGACGAAGAAGCCCGGCTGGCCGAGCCGATCCTCCTCACCCTGGCCGACGATCCGGCCGCCACCGTCGAAGATGTCACCCGGGCCGGTCAGGTGCTCCTGGAGACCATCGACCCGGGCGGCAGGCTGGCCCGCGCCGCCGCCCGCACCGAACGCCAGCACCTCAACATCGCCGCCACCCTGGACGGGATGGGCCGCGTCACCGGCCTGCTGGACCCGGAACT
>NZ_JBDPLV010000212.1:0-1010 GCF_039871605.1 Acrocarpospora sp. B8E8
CTAGATGAATGAGTCCAAGGGTTCGCCTGCGGAAATAGAGCGAGAGTGTCCATGATCCGTTTGTGACGACAGACCTGAACACCCTCGCAACCGCACTCTATGTCAGGATCGACGATGCGCTGAAGGCTTCACCACATCTCGCGCCGGGGCGTCCCAAGATCGGCATCGCGCCTACTCTCAGTGATGCCGAGCTGGTCACCCTGGCGGTGATGTCGGCGCTGCTGGGCTTCACCTCAGAACGGCGATGGCTGCGCCATGCCCGCGCCGAGCTGACCGGCATGTTCCCGTACCTGCCCGGGCAGTCCGGGTACGGCAAGCGACTGCGCAACGCATCAGACCTGGTCCTCCACATGATCAGAATGCTCGCCGCCGACACCTCGCTGTGGAGCGACGACGTGTGGGTGGTCGACTCCACCCCAGTGGAATGCGGCCGATCCCGGGAGACGGCCAAACGCAGCGACCTGGCCGGATGGGCGGAGTACGGCTACTGTGCCAGTCACTCGCGGTATTTCTGGGGGTTGCGGCTGCACCTGCTGTGCACCCTGGGCGGACTGCCGGTCGCGTTCGCACTCACCGGTGCCAAGGCCGATGAACGCGACACCCTGCTCGGGATGCTCGACCGCGCTCCCGACGTGGTGGCCGACCATCCGGGTCAGACGATCATCGGCGACAGGAACTACTACGGCCGCGAGTTCGAGCAGGCCGTCACCGACCGTGATCTGACCTTGCTGCGTCCGGCCCGCAAGGGCGAGCCCGAGCGGGTCGGCGCGCATTTGTTCAGACCCTTGCGGCAGACCATCGAGTCGATCAACCAGACCTTCAAGGGACAACTTGACCTGGAACGTCATGGCGGTCGTACACCTGCCGGGGTTGTTATCCGCGTGCTTGCACGGATCCTCGCGCTGACCGCCGCGATCTGGCACAACGACAAAACCGGCCAGCCGATCAAGCGATCCCTGCTCGCCTACGACCACTGAAAGTGACCAGACCCCTTGGACTCAATCATCTAG
>NZ_JBDPLV010000213.1:0-974 GCF_039871605.1 Acrocarpospora sp. B8E8
AGAGGCCGCGCGGATTGGTGAGCGTCATCGACGTCGATCCGGGCGGCCCTTCCAGCGGTGGGTGATCCAGGCGCGGCGGATGAGGCTACGGACGGTGATGATGGCGTCGGCCAGGTCGAAGAACGCTTCGACGACTGTGGTCCGTCGTTCGTAGCAGCGGGCCAGGCGGATGAAGGCGTTGTGCCAGGCGTTGGTCCGTTCGATATGCCAGCGCTGGGTGGCCTGAACAGGGGCTTTGGTGCCCTTTCGGGCGATCTCGCCGGTCAGATCACGGCTGTCGAGCAGGTCGCGGGTCTTGCCGGAGTCGTAGCCCGCGTCCAGATGGATGGTGACGTCGTCGGGCAGCGGGCCCAGCCCGTCGAGGAGGTCCAGTGTCAGGGCCAGGAGGGGCGAGTCGTTGCGGTTGGCCGGGGCCAGCACGCGGCCGAGCGGGATGCCATAGCCCTCGACCAGCAGAGAGCGTTTCATCCCGAGTTTGCGTCGATCCACGGGTGAGGGTCCGGCCAGTTCGCCTCCGCCGGGTGCCTTGGTGATACATCCGTCGACGGCCAGATCCTCCAGCAGCAGGCCGACGATGCGGTCATAGGCATCCAGGGCGATCTGCTTGAGTTGGGCGAAGATGCCGAGTTCGATCCATTGGTCGCGGCGGGTGCGGATCGTGCTCGCCGAGCAGGTCCTATCGGCGATCGCCTGATAGGAGCAGCCGAAACGCAGGACCTGCAGGAGTTTGTCGAACACGATCCGGTCGGGGATGCGGGGCCGATGACAGCCCAGCGGATGAGCGGGGTCGTAGAGCGGTCGTTCAGGCAGGAGCGCTTCGAACTGGACCCACAGCGGTTCGGCAAGCCATGATGGGAGGACAGGCACGGATGATCCTCATCGGAGATTACGCAGCGTAGACACCTACGTGATCTTGAGGTTCCGTGCCTGTGTTACGTCTGGCTCCTTGCTCGCGGCCTATCCGCGCGACCTCT
>NZ_JBDPLV010000214.1:0-973 GCF_039871605.1 Acrocarpospora sp. B8E8
CCGAAGCCCGTGGCCCAACCCACTTGTGGGGGGGAGCGGTCGAAGGTGGGGCTGGCGATTGGGACGAAGTCGTAACAAGGTAGCCGTACCGGAAGGTGCGGCTGGATCACCTCCTTTCTAAGGAGCACCGGCCACGGCGTTCAGGAGCAGGGCTTCTGGGTGTTGTGGTCCATGTCGCGGTCATCAGCGGATGTCTGGTGCGCGGCTTGCTCATTAGTGGAGCACTGGCTATTCGGTTCGGTTGGATCGCCGCCGGGCTAGTACCGTCTTGGTTTCCCCTTCTTCACGGAGGGGGGTGTCGGGGAGTGGGAACGTCTGGGTCGGGGGTTTGGCTGGGTTGGGCACACTGTTGGGTCCTGAGGGAACGGACCGTCTGGCACGTTCGGGCCGCTGCGTTTGTGGCGGCCCGTGTGTTGGGGGCCTTGGGACCGGATCGATCGCGGACGCTCGTGGTCGGCCGGCTTTCCGATCACCTGCCCGGTTGTGGCGGGTGGGTTCGGTAAGTCGATGGCCGGCTGGTGGGTGGCGGTGGGGTTCGGGTCTTGGGGTTTGGTTGTTTCTTCTGGACGGGACTGGTCTTCTGTCATACCGCGTCAGCGGCTGGTGGGATTCCGCCGTTGGTCTTTGTGAGGGTTGAGCCGTAGGTTCGTCTGATCGCAAGGGCTGGGTGGGGTTCCCGGTGCCTGTTGGTGGGATCGCATTGACTGTCCTTGTGGATGTCGAGCTGTCAGGCTCGGCGGGTCGAGCGTGAGCTCGGCGTGTCTGAGCCGCAGGTTCAGGTGATCACAAGGGTGGGTGGGGTTCCCCGGCAATCGGCTGGTGGTCTGGTGGCGGGTGGGATCGGTTGGCTGTTTGTTGTTTGTGAATTGCATAGTGGACGCGAGCATCTTTGTGGCCAAGTTTTTTAGGGCACACGGTGGATGCCTTGGCATCAGGAGCCGATGAAGGACGTGGGAGGCTGCGTTAAGCCTCG
>NZ_JBDPLV010000215.1:0-932 GCF_039871605.1 Acrocarpospora sp. B8E8
CGGGCGCCGGTGGTGAGGTGGCCGTTGCTGATCGGCGCGGGCGGGCGTGGGTTGACGATGCTTCCCGGCTCGGCGACCACCTCGAACGCGGTCATGACCCCTTCGTTGAACGGCACGTCCCACGCCAGGATCGGCACGACCGCGGTGGCGACACTACCTACGAGCGCGCCGTAGCTGCAGTTGACGAACCCGTCGGTCTGCGGGCTGGACCCCGTGAAGTCCAGCGTGGCCTGGCCGCCGCGCTTGGTCAGCGTGCACCGGACCCGGTAGAGATCGTCGTCGTGGCCGTTGTGCTCGGTCCACTCCTCCGCCTCCCACACGCCGTCGGGCAGCCGGGCCAGCCGGTCGCGCACGACCTGCTCGGCGATCTCGAAGTTGCGCCGCGTGTAGGCCCGGAAGCGGTCGAGCCCGAACTCCTCGATCGTGGCGAGCAGCCGGCGGATCCCGGTGTTGTTGCTCGCCACGAGGCTGCGCACGTCATTCCAGTACGGCACCGGGACGCGGACGTTGTTGAGCAGGATCCGCCGGACCCACTCGACCGGCTCGCCCCGCTCGAAGACCTTCACCCCGGGCGGCAGCCGCAGGGCCTCGCTGTAGCAGTCGTACGCGCCGGGCGCGAAACCGCCGGGAGTCATCCCGCCGACGTCGAGCAGATGCGCCTGCGACTGCGCCCAGCCGATCAGCTCCTCGCCGTGGAAGATCGGGGAGATCACGTTGGTGTCCGGCGGGTGGCTCGCCCCCGCGGTGTGCGGGTCGTTGCAGATGAACGCGTCGCCCGGATACACCGGCTCGCCCCGGATGACCTCGACCAGGTTGCGCACGGCCACGCTGCCCGACCCGATGTGGAACTGCACATAGTCCGAGTAGGCGTAGATGCGTCCCTCGGGATCGAACAGCGCGGTGTTGAAGTCACCGGCCTCGGTGATGACGGG
>NZ_JBDPLV010000216.1:0-878 GCF_039871605.1 Acrocarpospora sp. B8E8
GAGATCCTGGTGCTCGTCGAGCACGTCGACGGAGACGTCAAGAAGGTCACCCTTGAGCTGCTGACCCTGGCTCGCTCGCTCGGCGAGCCCGCCGCCGTCTGGGCCGGTCCTGGCTACTCCGAGATCGCCAAGGGCAGGCTCGCCGAGTTCGGCGCGGAGCGGGTGTATGTGGCGGATTCGGCCGACATCGTGGACTACGTGGTCGCGCCGAAGGCCGAACTGCTGGCCTCGCTGGTGGCTTCCCGGTCTCCGGCGGCTGTGCTGGTCGCCTCGACGGCTGAGGGCAAGGAGGTCGCCGGGCGGCTCGCGGTCAAGACCGACTCTGGAGTGATCACCGATGCTGTCGGGCTGGGTGAGGGTTTCATCGCCGATCAGTCCATCTTCGGCGGTGGCGTCAACGTGCACAGCCGGGTGAGCAAGGGCACTCCGATCATCGCGGTCCGTCCCAACTCCACCGCCCCCGTGCCCGCCCCCGGTGCCGCCGTCGAGGAGAAGGTGGACGTCGCCCTGACCGACGCGGCCCGCGCTGCGAAGATCGTGGAGCGGGTCAAGCAGGAGAAGGGCGCCCGTCCCGAGCTCACCGAGGCCGCCATCGTGGTCTCCGGCGGGCGCGGTGTCGGGTCCGGTGAGAACTTCGCCATCATCGAGAAGCTGGCCGATTCGCTCGGCGCGGCTGTCGGCGCCTCCCGTGCGGCGACCGATGCGGGCTGGTATCCGCACGCTTTCCAGGTCGGCCAGACCGGGAAGACGGTGTCCCCGCAGTTGTACATCGCGGCGGGTATCTCCGGGGCGATTCAGCACCGGGCGGGCATGCAGACCTCGAAGACCATCGTGGTCATCAACAAGGATCCCGAGGCTCCCATCTTCGAAATCGCCGA
>NZ_JBDPLV010000217.1:0-878 GCF_039871605.1 Acrocarpospora sp. B8E8
CCCGGCAGCAAGCCCGCGCCGCCCGCCGCGCCCAGGCCGGCCTGCCCGTCAAACAGATCCATCTGCCGGGCGGGGAACGGCTCACCCAAGCACGGGGAAAACGCCCCGCACGGCCGCACCGGCACGACCGCCTGTCACGCTCGTATCGGCGGCTCCGCGCCCGGGACAAGGCGGCCGGAGCCCGCCGCACCGCCGCAAGGCGGGCCCGCGCCCGCCAGGCCGCCGCGACCATCACCAGCCTGCACGGCACCAACCTGGTGGTCGAGGACTGCCACATCGCCGCCTGGCACCGCCGCTGGGGCAAGGCTTGCGCGGCGTTCACCCCCGGCCAGCTCCTCACCGCGCTGGCCGCCGAATGCACGGCCGCCGGCGGAGCCCTGCTGCGCGCCGCCACCCGTCCGACCGCCCTGTCCCAGCACTGCCTGTGCGGGACGCAGGTCACCAAAACCCTGGGTGTGCGGGTGCACGCCTGCCCCGCCTGCGGCCTGACCGGGGATCGGGACCTGGTCTCCGCCGCGCTGGCCGCCCTCGTGGTCTTCTCCGACCCGGCCGACCCGGGCACCGCCGCCGTTGATTACGACCGGGCGGCGGCGCTGCTCACCCATGATTTTCAGGGGCTGCAAGAGGCCCTGTCCGAGTCAACCGTCGTAAGTCCCGTCCCCGCCCCGACCGGGCAGCGGACGGGCGGTACGGCAGCCCACCCCCGTGCCCGCCGCCACCGGCGGAAGGCATGGGGGCGGGCCTCTGCTCGGCGAAGTGCCGGAACGTGCGGCATGTCAACCCCGGATGAGCTCCGACCCGCGTTCGCGGTGCAGGGACCACGCCGGAGCGGCATGCCTGTTACCCCGGACTGCCCCGACTTACGGGGCAGGTCTTAG
>NZ_JBDPLV010000218.1:0-715 GCF_039871605.1 Acrocarpospora sp. B8E8
CGACCAGGTTGCGCACGGCCACGCTGCCCGACCCGATGTGGAACTGCACATAGTCCGAGTAGGCGTAGATGCGTCCCTCGGGATCGAACAGCGCGGTGTTGAAGTCACCGGCCTCGGTGATGACGGGTGATCCGGAGGACCGGATCATCGCGATGCCCATCTCCTCGACGATCGAGTCGAGGCGCATCCTGATCACTTCCAGCGTGATCGGGTCGAAGTCGGACGTCGGTGAGCTCACGGGGGGTCTCCTTCGATCAGGCGCTGGCGTCGGCGTGGTTCAGGCGGATGAGGAAGTGCCCGCCGTCGATGACCTCGACTGTCGCGTCCGGCGGCACGTAGACGGTGGTGTCGGGCTCCTCGATCAGGCACGGGCCCTCGGCCTTGCCGAGCGCGCCGAACCCCCGGTGCACCTCGACGCGGCGGCGGTGCCCGGACAGCGGCTCGATGACCTCCCGCTCGGTGGCGGTGTGGCGCTCCTGGCCGAAGGTCTCGGTCACGGTCTGCGTCTCGGTACGGCCGACCGCCCGGACCCGCGAGTTGACCAGCAGCACCTCGGCCTCGGTCCACGCGGTGCCGGTGCCGAACTCGGCCTCGTAGTCCGCCACGAACCGGCGCCGCAGCCTCTCCTTGTCGCCCTCCCGGAACGGCTCCTCGGGCAGGCGCGTGGTCACCTCGAAGATCTGGCCGACGAACTTCATGTCGGCCTCGCGGTAGA
>NZ_JBDPLV010000219.1:0-689 GCF_039871605.1 Acrocarpospora sp. B8E8
TGTGGTAACCGCCGTTCTATGGGGTCTTGTTGCATGTCAGGGCTACGCCACGCCGTACGCGATCCATCCGTGATCCGCAGAACCGGCACCCACCGTCTCAGCATCCGAGAATGCTGTCAGCCCTGCCTCCCATGGTCCGCACCCCACCGGAAACGGGTCCCTGACGCATGGATCGCAAAAGATCTCGCCCCAACAGGGACCGGGATCGCAGAACATATCGCAAATGGGAAGCAGGTTCGGGGCCACATCCGAATCCGGACCCTGCGGCGCAAACCCAACAGGCGTCATTGTCTGGGCCGGATCAGCCCAAGAGGCCTGTTCGTTGCGGTCGATCGTGCCAACTGTGGCCCCGGCCGGTACCGCGACTCCGAGAACCATCGCGGTCACCATAACGGCGACAACGGCTATAAAACTCCTTGGTCTTCGCACTGATCGTTGCTCCCTTCACGTAGGTGGAATACAGGTTGGGCCGGGCGGCAAGATCGGCCGGTCCGCGCCGCCCTGGCGGAGCCTAGGCCGCGCCCAGAACGGCAGACAGAGCACAGCGGATGCCACTGCCCACGGCCCATAGGATAAGATTTCAACCATGTTTTAGACTCTAATCTAGACTCTGGTCGGAACTCAAGACGATAGGCTTTCTCGGCGTGAAGAACCCGCCCGCGGATCTGGCCCAACGCCTGCTCGAT
This sequence comes from Acrocarpospora sp. B8E8, assembly GCF_039871605.1. NCBI lineage: Bacteria > Bacillati > Actinomycetota > Actinomycetes > Streptosporangiales > Streptosporangiaceae > Acrocarpospora > Acrocarpospora sp. B8E8. Next base: position 687 of record NZ_JBDPLV010000219.1, read on the forward strand.
GTC
>NZ_JBDPLV010000022.1:0-151540 GCF_039871605.1 Acrocarpospora sp. B8E8
GGGTGGGAGAACCACGGCAAACAGTCCGCCATCCTCGGCGCCGAACGAATTCGGTCAGCGCCGGGAGTGTTGTCACGTGGAAGCGGTGACCGAAGCGATTTCGTTTAGCGGGAATTCCAGGTAGTCGCCGGCCTCCTCGCACCAGGCGTCCAGGACGCCGGAGTGGAGTTCGCCGTGGCTGACGGTGGCGGTGACGCCGTCGGACAAGGTGATTAAGGCGCGGACGCCGCGGTCGACGACGAAGCCGAGGAGGGATTGTTCGGCCGTGGGGAGGCGGGTGGCCATGCGGCCGATCAGGGCCCAGGTTTGGCCGTTCTGTTTGGCCTCTTCGCGGGTGGTGATCAGGCGTTTGGCGTGTTCGTGGGGGTCGGGGGGTGGTTCGGTGAGCAGGGGCAGGGGGTCGAGTTCGGCGACGCGGCCGCCGGGGAGCAGGATCAGGCGGCCGCTCTGGGGTTCGCGGCGGATCTCAATCTCGCCGGTGTCGTTGACGGGGACGGGGGCGTACCCGGCTTCGCGGAGGGCGGCGAGAGTGCGGTCGGCGGGGGCGGAGCTGGCCAGGACCGAGGAGGCGAGCAGGCGCAGGCCGAGCTTGGCCAGGCGGCGGTGGCCGGCGATCTCGGCCAGCAGGGCGGGGTCGCTGCCCTGGATGATGCAGCCGACCGTGGTGACGGTGACCTCGCCATGGCGGCGGGCCACGTCCCTGATCAGGTAGATGAGCGGCTGGGGGAGGGTGCCCACCTGGGCGAGCTGGTCCAGCAGGGCGTCGGCTCCGGCGCCCGCGTCCAGCGCCCGCCGTACGGTGGCGGGGGTGAACCGCCAGACCGACGCCGCGCCCTTGGACTCCCGGTCGGCGACCCGATCCAGGAGCGAGGCCAGCTCGGCGGCGGGCGGCCCGGTCACGACGGCGGTCAGGTCCGCGCCGAACAGGGCGGTGCGCTGGGCGCTGGCCAGGGCGCGGATGGACCGATCGGCCAGCACCGGGTCGTACTCGACCTCGGGGACGGTGTCGTCGTTCTCGTTGCCGGCCACCTGGCCGAGCGCGGCCAGCGCCCGGCCCAGATCGGTGAGCGAGTCGTGGGCGGCGAGACCGAGCAGGCGGGCCTCCTCCAGGATCCCGGGCGCGCACTCGGCGAGCAGCTCCCGATCCAGCAGCGGCGCCCGCCAGTGCACCGACTGCACCAGCTCCTGCAGGGTGGCGAAGGCGTACCCGTCCGGGACCTCGGTGAGCGCGCCGAGCACCGCCCAGCGGATCCGGGCGATGGTCTCCCCGGCGGGGTCGTCGCCGAGCACGGCCGGATAGCGGCCGTCGCTGCGGCGCAGCGACGAGCGTTCCATCCGCCACCAGGCCGCCAGCAGCGTACGCAGCCGGGCGGGCGCGTCCTCGAGCCGCCAGGAGTCGAAACGATCGGTGGGCACCAGACCGCCCGCGCTCTCGTCCAGCGCGATCAGCCGGGCCACCGCGGTGACCTCGAGGAACAGCCGGGTCTCCTCCTCCGAGCAGCCGGTCTCCTTGGCCACCCGGCGCACCTCGCGCACCCCGACCCCGCCGTTCTTCAACAGCGGCAGCGGCGTCTTGTCGGTGTTCTCCAGCAGCGCGGTCGCCCGATCCAGCACGTGCGGCGCGGCCAGGCACATCGCGTACTCGACCGCGTCCCGATCGACCTGGATGGTGGCCAGATCCGGCGGGTACGGCGTGAACGGCCCGTGATACTCCGGGCCTCGCAACGCCAGCGCCACCTCACGCGGCATCTCCGCCACATCCCACTGCGTCCGGAACAGCAGCCCCCGATCCGCCGCCCACTTCTCCGGCGTGCCCGCGTTGAGGAAGCGGTTGCCGTCCACGCTGCGGACCGGCCCGTCCCAGGCGAAGTCGTCGAGCACGCCGACCGTGCCGTCCGGCGCGGTGGTGACGAGTTCGGTCAGGCGTTCCGGGTCGCTGAGCAGGGCGGTGGCCCGGGCCACCATCTGCCGCTTCCCGCCCTGCGGAGCCAATCCGAGCGTGCGGCAGATCCGCCGCAGGCCCTCGGTGTTGAGCATCCAGGAGTCGAGGTAGGTGGCGAGCGGCTCGCCGAGCCCGCAGGGGGCGGTCCACCAGCGGGCGACCGCCTCGGCCAGGTGGATCCGGCCGTCCTGTCCCGGCCAGGCCAGGGCGCAGTCGTACAGGCGATCCAGCCAGGGGATCACCTCCGAGGTGCTCACCCCGAGGAAGCGGGCCAGCTCGTCCTCGGTCGGCCGGCCGCCGATCACCAGGCAGGCCTGCAGGAGCTCGAGCGGGGGCAGCGGGAGGCCGCGCATGACCTCCATGACGGCGAAGGTGTTGCCGAGGCGGTGCGCCAGCGCGTCCAGCCGCCTGGGCCAGGGCGCGGCGATGGCGTCCGGGCGGTTGGCCAGGACGCGGGCGAGTCGGTCTTCGTCGAGAGTTGTCAGCCAGGCGATTAGGTGATCGTCCATCACAGATCTCTCAGGCCATCGGGAAGCCGCGGTGGTGACGCACGTGAGATCAAGATATTCTGCGCAGTTCGCTCCGAAAAGGTCATTCTCCTGTTCTCCCGCTCCCTCCCCGCAGCGTGCTCGACTCCACCTCAGCACACCAGAACGCGATCGGAGGTGATTCCCGGATATACGGCCGGGAATTCCAGGAACCCAATGCCCATATGTCACACAAGTCCCAAGAACAGCTCGGCCGCGCCTGTGTCTGGACTGAGGAACGCAGGGAGCGTAGCGACCGGAGAGACGAGGGAAGACACAGGCTGAAGGCGGCCGAGCCCGCCGTGCCGGAGGCACGGCCATGAACACAGACCGGGGGGCGGGTCCGTGCGGTCCGGGCCGTACGGACCCGCCCTCCGGTCCATGTTCCCGTACTATGCGGCTAAAACGGCCCAAACTGCTTTGCCTTGGGGGGTCAGCGGGCACCAGCCCCAGCGGAGGCTGATCGATTCGACGATGTGCAGGCCGAGGCCGCCGGATTCGAACGGCGCGGGGTCGCGCTTGACCGGCTCGGCCGAGCCGGGGTCGGTCAGCGCGCAGGTGACCAGCGAGCCCCGGCGGATCAGGGAGAGCCGGATGACCTCGCGGCGGCGGGGCACCCCGAGTTCCATCCCGTGCCGCAGCGCGTTGGTCGCCAGCTCGGAGACGACCAGCTCCATGCCGTCGGCCAGCTCGGCCAGATCCCACCCCGCCAGCGTGCCCATCGCGAAGCTCCTGGCCGAATGAATCGACTCGGCGCGCGGGGGCAGGACGAAGGTGGCGCTGGCGGTGCATCCGGTGCTGCCGGCGAGCAGATCTCGCGCGGGATGCGGCCACCAGCCCACCGGAGGCCACCAGTCGAGCGTGGACCACTGGAGCATGGAGTGCACGAGATCATGATGGTGCAATCTCCCGTGCATGTGCAATAGCGAATGCACGTGCATATGGTCGCGGCAAGCGCTACGGTTACCTCAAAACGACCCTGGGAAGAAGGGGGCGATCTTTGACAGACTGGTGTTCAGTCCACATACCGGAGGAATGATCACGTGTCCATCGATCCGCCGGGGTCCGGCTCCACTGTTCGGCGCATCATGCTGGGCGCCAGCCTGCGGAGGCTGCGCGAGGAGCGGGATCTCACCCGAGAAGAGGCCGGATTCCACATCCGCGCCTCCGAGTCCAAGATCAGTCGGATGGAGCTCGGGCGGGTCGGATTCAAGACACGTGATGTCGAGGACCTGCTCACGCTGTACGGCGTCCTGGACGACGCCGATCGACGTGGCCTCCTGGAGATGGTCCGGGAGGCGAACACGCCGGGGTGGTGGCACAAGTTCGGCGAAGTCCTGCCGAACTGGTTCGTCACGTACGTGGGGCTGGAGGAGGCGGCGAGCGTGATCCGCACCTACGAGGTGCAGTTCGTGCCCGGCCTGCTGCAGACCGCCGCGTACACACGAGCCGTCGTCCAGCTCGGCTTTCCGGACGCCCCGGAGAGCACGATCGAACAGCGCGTGCATCTGCGCATGCAGCGACAGGAACGGCTCAAGCAGAAGGACGGGCCAAGACTGTGGGCGGTCATCGACGAGGCGGCGCTCCGCCGGCCCATCGGGGGGCCAAAGATCATGCACGAGCAGATCGAGCATCTGCTCGAGGTGGCCAGGCTGCCCAACATCACGCTGCAGGTGATGCCGTTCCGCTTCGGGATGCACGCTGCCGAAGGCGGGGCGTTCACGATCCTGCGCTTTCCGGAGTCCGACCTGTCGGACGTGGTCTACGTCGAGCAACTCTGGGGTGCTCTGTACCTGGACAAACGTGAGGACATCGATCCGTACCTCACGGCCATGGAGCAGCTGTGCGTGGAGAGCACCACGCCGGGTGGCACCCGGGATCTGCTCGAAGATCTTCTGAGAGAGAACTTGTATGCAGACATATAACGGCATGCCGTCGAACGACCTTTACGGCGTCCTATGGCGGAAGAGCCTCTACAGCAACTCCACCGGCAACTGCGTGGAGCTGGCCGAGCTTCCCGACGGCGGGGTAGCCGTCCGGAACTCCCGTTTCCCCGAAGGTCCTGCCCTGATCTACACCCGGGACGAGATCCGCGCACTGGTGCTCGGAGTCAAGGACGGCGAGTTCGACACCCTCCTCGTGTAACGCCGTTTTTACACGACGCGCACGCGCGTAACCCGTCGGCGCGGGGAGCGTAACAAGGATCCGGCAGAGTGGGACCCAGTCAAATAGGGGGGCTTGTGATGCTGGACCAGATGACCCTGTACCCGGTGGCGGACGACGTGCTGTTCGCACCTGGCGGACGCGTCGTGATCAGAACGTACGGCGTCGCGTCGGCGACGGAGCCGAGCGACGGTCAGCCGCGCCCGGTGGCCTATCGAACCTGGGTCACCGGGGTGCGGGACCAGCCCAGATACTGGCGGTGGGGCCACTTCGAGGACGCCCGCAGAGGGCATCGTAAGGTCCTGGAGTGGCTCACCGGCCGTGGTCCGCAACCTGCCCCTGTGGTCAGCTGACGGGCGCGTTCCAGCGCAGGATCACATGCTCGCCGTGTTCGAAGCCGAGTGCGGAATAGGTCCCCGTGTCCAGGCGCAGACACCGGCCGTGATCCGGCGGCAACCCCAGCCAGCGCGCGGCCAGGATCCGCAGGTAGTGGCCGTGCGCGACGAGCGCGATGGTGGGCCCCGGCTCGACGTGGTCGGTCCGCATCATCGCCAGCGCCCGGGCGATCACCCGATCAGCGCGTAGCCCGACATGCTCGATGCCCTCTCCCGGGTGGGCCTCGTCGCCCGGGATCACGCCGTCCCGCCAGATGTACCAGCCGGGGAGGGTCTCCCTGATCTGCGCGGTGGTGATGCCCTCGTAGCCGCCGTAGTCCCACTCCCACAGATCCGGCTCGATCTCGTACGACCCGATCCCGGCGAGGTCGGCGGTATCCCGAGCCCGCCGCGCCGGGCTGACCAGCACGAGATCGAACCGGTGCTTCTTGACTTCCGGGGCGAGCAGCCTGGCCTGCTCCTCGCCGTGCTCGGTCAGCGGCAGGTCGGTGCGGCCGGTGTGCCGCCCCGCCCTGCTCCACTCGGTCTCGCCGTGCCGCAGCAGAATGAGTTCCATATGGCTCTCATCATGCCCGACGGCTCGGGCTACTTCCGGTCGGCCCCGGCCAGCGGGAGCGCGACCCCGCCGAGGCCGATGGCGAGCAGCGCCCACGGAACGGCCGCCGCGATCGTCGGCAGCGCGGCGAACCAGGCCACCGGGATGAGGATCGGCGCGACGATCAGGGCCACGCCCGCCCAGACGGGGGCGGTCCTGCCCGTCAGGGCGGCCACGCCGAGCAGCACGAGCCCGAGCAGCCCCAGGAAGAAGCTGAATCCCAGCGCCGAGGACGGCAGGCCGTTCTCGTAGGTGTCGACCAGCTTGACCGTGCTCGCGGGGTCGATGCCGCTCTTCAGCGCGGCGTAGATCACGTCGTCGGTGTTGCCCCCGACGGGCAGCGCCAGCACGAAGGCGAGAATCAACCCGGCCAGGCCGAGCGCCGGCTTGCCGGCCCTGACCACCTTGGCCGCGCCGAACATGCCGGGAATGAGCAGGATCGAACTCAGCGCGCCCAGCCAGACGGCCGTCGGGTAGCTGTCGATGTTGGCGCCGAACTCGCGGACGTACGCGTCCCCTTCCACGCCTGGCGCGATCGGGGAGAGCAGCAGCGAGATGGCGAGGAGCAGGGGCGCCAGAAAGGCCCCCGCGACCATGGCATAGCGGGCGAACGTGTCCGTGCCCGACCGGGAGGTGGTGTCGAGGCTTGTCATATGGCCAGCGTCACGCGAAGCCCTTTGGCGGGCATGAGTAGCCCCGTACTCAACCGGCTAGTCTCACCCTGAAGATCCAGGAAGGAGGCGGCGGTGGAGCCGGTATCGGTGGGGTTGATCGGGGCGGGGCCGTGGGCGGGCATGGTGCACGCGCCCGAACTGGCCAGGGGGCCGTTCACGCGCCTGGCCGGGGTCTGGGCGAGGCGTCCGGAGGCGTCGGCGGAGCTGGCGGGCAAGCATGGGGTGCCGTCGTTCGAGCGGATCGAGGAGTTGCTGGAGGTCTGCGAGGCGGTGGCGTTCAGCGTGCCGCCCGCCGTACAGGCGGAGCTGGGGATCGTGGCGGCGCGGGCCGGGAAGGCGTTGCTGCTGGAGAAGCCGCTGGCCGCCGATCTCGATGGGGCGCGGCGGCTGGCGGAGGCGATCGGGGAGGCGGGGGTGGCCAGCCAGATGGTGTACACCTTCCGGTATTCGCAGGCCACCGAGGAGTTCCTGGCGAAGGCGCGGGCGTTGCGGCCGTTCGGAGGGCACGCGGCGAACATCTCCGGCGCGCTGCGCGGGGGCGATTTCGCCACGCCGTGGCGGCTGGAGCGGGGGGCGGTGCTGGACGTCGGGCCGCACACGATCGACCTGCTGGACGCGGCGCTGGGGCCGGTCACGTCGGTGCGGGCGCACGGCAACCCGCTCGGGTGGGTGGGATTGCTGCTGGAGCACGAGACCGGCGCGGTCAGCGAGGCTTCGCTCTGCATGGCGGCCACGGGCGAGCTGCCCCCGGCCAGGATCGACGTGTACGGCGAGCACGGCAGCGCCTCCCTGCTCGGCAACGAGCTGGGGGAGGAGATCTTCGCCCGGATGATGGCGTCGTTCGCGGAGACCGTGCGCGCGGGCGGCGGCCACCCGCTGGACGCCCGGCACGGCCTCCGCCTGCAGAAGATCATCGACGACGCGGAACGGCAACTCGCGTCCTGACCAGGCCCAGCAGCAGCACACCCGACGCGAGAATCGGCACCGAGCCAGGCTGGAAGCCCTCAAGAGCGCTCACCCTCGAACGATCAAGAAGGGAGCAGGCCTCGCCGCACGGCCGGGATTCGGGACGCTGGGAGGGTCAACCTCCCGTGCAGGTGAACCCCCAAAATGTCGCTGACCATGCTCCGTTCACTGAGTTCTGTGTTTCTCAGTGGTCCGTCCATTGCTGGGCGGAGGTCCCCGTCTGATCTGGGCGGTGCCCGGTGCGGGGTAGACGTTTCACGGCCACCGGCCCCGGCAGGCGGGGTCTTATGGTCGGCTCCACGTCCGTTTGGCGTCTCCGGGCCACTCCCGGCGACGGTGTGCTTCACCAGGGAAGCCAGGTTGAGCGCGGCGTTGACGTCGCGATCGACGACCTGGCCGCAGTCCGCGCAGGTGTAGGTGCGTTCGGAGAGGGCGAGTTTGGCTTTCACCGCGCCGCACCCGGAACACGTTTTGCTGGAGGCGAACCAGCGGCCGGCCACCACCAGTCGGCCGCCGTTCCACTGGGTTTTGTAGGCGAGTTGGCGGCGGATCTCGCCAAACCCGGCGTCGGAGATCGCGCGGGCCAGCCGCCGGTTCCGCACCATCCCGGCCACATGGAGGTCTTCGACCACGACCGTGCCGTACTCGCCCGCCAGGCCAGTGGTGAGCTTGTGGATGGCATCGCGGCGTAACGCGGCCACTCGATGGTGGACGCGGTTGCGGGCGGCGTCGGCTTTCCGCCACCGGCCGGACGGTTTCTGTCCGGTACGCCGGTCGGGGCCTTGTTTGCGGGAGACCGCGCGGGACAGACGGCGCAGTTTTCGGGATGCGGTGGTCAGGTGCCGGGGGTTGGCGGTGGGCGGGCGGCCGTCGGAGTAGACGGCCAGGGTCTTGACGCCGAGGTCCACCCCGATCACCGCGTCTGGTCGCGCGGGGGTTGCCTCAGCGCGTTCGATCTGGACGGCAAAGGACACCAGCCAGCGCCCGGCTTCCAGTCGGACGGTCGCCGAGCGGATCCGCGCGGTGCCCGCCTCGATCCGGCGGGCCAGCTTACGCGTGGACTCGTGGGTTTTGATCCGGCCCAGCACCGGCAGCACCACATGGGTGCGGCCATTCAAGCGGATCACCCCGGTGGTGAACCGCACCGACATGCCGCTCTTGCGCCTGGACCGGAACCGGGGGAAGCCCACCTTCGGGCCCTTACGCGTGCCCTTCCTGGACTCACTCCAGTTCGTCAACGCGGTGGCCAGCCGGTCCAGGCCGCAGGCGTAGGCCTCTTTGGAGTTCTCCGCCCACCACGGCGCGACCTCCTGCTTGGCCCCGTTCCATGACTTACGCAGCGAATACATCGACCACGACAGCGGCGGGGTCAGCTGAGCGTCGGGGATGCCGTAGGAACGTTCGGCCTCCCGCTGAGCGAGGTTGGCCTTGACCCGCGCCAGACCCCAGTTGAAGGCCAGGCGGGCGGCACCGCAATGGGAGCGGAGCACACGTTCCTGGCGTGGGGTCGGGTCGAGTGCGTACCGGTACGCGTGAACGACCCGCATCGACCCCTCCCCAAGCCCCTGTAAACCCACGGTAAACAAGCGATTACAGTCTACACGGGTGGTCGTGATCGGCGGCCATCTGAGCAGCGAAGAGGGCGTGCCCCGTCGGGGAATCGCCTGGTGCATCCTCGACAAACCTGTCCAAACGCTCGAAGGGCTCCCCCGCAACCCGTAGGTCAGCCCCGCCCTGCTCTGGTCCGCCGACCACTCGACACCTGGCGAGCGAGACACCGCGCCACCGCCCTCGGCCAGGAGTTCGGTGGCGTAGGTCTGCTCGACATACTGCGACAGGACCAGGATGGGCTGCCTGGGGTGGCGGCGGCGCACCTCGATGGCCGCGCGCACGCCCTCGTCGCGGAAGGTCGGCGGGAGCCGCACATCGACGACGGCGATGTCCGGGCGGTGCTCCTCGACGGCCGCCAGGAAGGCGGGCGCGGTGTCGGCGGTCGCGGCGACCTCGTGGCCCTCGGTGCGCAGCAGCAGCGCCAGGCCCTCGGCCAGCAGCACGTTGTCCTCGACGATGACTACCCGCACGGCAACTCCACGGTCAGGGTGGTGGGCCCGCCGGGCGGGCTGGACAGCTCGGTCCTGCCGTCGAAGGCGGCGACCCGGCGGCGGATGCCCGCCAGGGCGCTGCCGGACGCCTCGTCGGCCCCGCCCCGGCCGTCGTCGCTCACCCGCAGGGTCAGCGACGCCTCGTCGCCGTGCACGTGCACCGTGGCGCTGGTGGCGGCGCTGTGCCTGGCCACGTTGGTGAGCGCCTCCGCGACCACGAAATAGGCGGCCGCCTCGACCGCCGCGGGCAGGCGGTCCACGCCGTCCACGGTGGCCGCCACCGGGACCGGGCAGCGGGCGGCGAGCGCGGCCACCGCGCCGGCAGGCCGCGGTCGGCGAGGATCGGGGGGTACATGCCGCGGATGATGTCCCGCAGTTCGGTCATCGTCTCCTCGGTGCTCAGCCGGGCTTCCGCGATGAGTTCGGCGGCCTTGCCCGGGTCGGCGGCCAGGATGCGTTCGGCCACGCCGAGGCGCATCGCGATCGAGACCAGGCGGGCCTGGGCGCCGTCGTGCAGGTCGCGCTCGATCCGGCGGAGTTCGGCGCCGTGCGCGTCCAGGGCGGCCGTGCGGGTTTCGGTGAGTTCGACGACGCGTTCTGCTAGCCGTACCCGCTCGGGGGTGGCCAGCATGGCGCGGGTCAGGCGGGCGTCGGCGGTGGCCAGCAAGGGCAGCACGTACGAGCCGGCGGTGGCGACGGCGAGGAAGTGGAGCGGGATCGTGATGAGCACGCGGGGCCAGCTGTCCAGGGCGAAGCCGACCAGGTAGATGCTGTGCTCGGGGAGCGGCGCCCACCACCAGATCGGGACGGACAGGTCGAAACCGAGGGCCGCCCAGACGCTCAGGCCGAGTGCGGCCATGATGACGCCGATCACGATGTGGCCGGCCATCCAGCCTGCGTCCCGCCAGGTCATCGGGTCGCCGAGCACGATCCTGGCCCGGGCCAGGATGCCGCCCCGGATGGGCGCGTACTCGGCGACGACCGGCTCGCCCAGCCATCCCGCCGCCACCTTGCGGCCGCGGCCGGCGATCCAGCGGTTCAGGCGCACCACGTACGGCAGGATGATCAGCCCGACGAAGGTGGCGCTGGACAGGAACGCCAGCACGAACACCACGGAACCGAACACGCAGACCGGCACCAGCAGCAGCCCGAGCAGCAGCCGCCCGGTAGCCCGGACCGCTCGCCCCAGACGTCGCCGGACCCCGCTCACGCGAGCCAGCCTATCCAGCTCTGTCCAGGTCTCGCGGGAGTCGATCGGGGCCTGGCCGAAGGCCGCAGTCCGGACATTGGTACCGTTCCTTCGACGCGTATCGTGCAGCGAAGTCCGGTTTGAGTCCGGCGCTGTCCCGCAACTGTCATTCCCGCCCTCCCCTGGGCGGGTGAGCCAGGTCGCCTGCATCGTGCGCTGACGTCATCATCCCTCGTGGAAAGGGTGATCCGTCTTATGACGCGGGTCTCTCGTTTCCCGGCGACTCTGGAGGAATCCGTGAGGCCCAAGGCTCTCGCGGGCGCGTTGCTGGGTGTTCTCCTGCTGGCCGGATGCGGTCAGCCTGCCGACACCGCCGCCCCCCCGACCCCAACCCCTGCCCCTACCGTCGCGGCCGGGGCCTTCCCGGTGACCGTGAACGCCGGGAACGGCTCGATCACCATCGCGCGGCGGCCGGGCAGGATCGTGTCGCTGTCGCCGACGGCCACCGAGACGCTGTACGCGATCGGCGCCGGGCCGCAGGTGATCGCGGTCGACGACCAGTCCAACCACCCGGCGGAGGCGCCCAAGACGGAACTTTCCGGGTTCAAGCCCAATGTCGAGGCGATCATCGCGGAGAAGCCGGACCTGGTGATCCTCGCCAACGATCTGGAAGGCGTGCTGGACGGCCTGGGCAAGGTCGGCGTACCCGTCCTGCTGGAGCCGGCCGCCGCCAACCTGGACGCCGCCTACGACGAGATCAACGACCTCGGCGTGGCGACCGGGAACGCCAGCCAGGCGACCGAGCTGGTGGGCGCCATGAAGAGCCAGCTGGAGCAGCTGGTCACGGCCGCGCCGAAGGGCAAGGGGCTCACCTACTATCACGAGCTCGACGTCGTGCCCTATTCCACGACTTCGCTCACCTTCATCGGGCAGATCTACGGGCTGTTCGGCCTGGAGAACATCGCGGACGCGGCTCCGGACGCGGCGGGCGGTTACCCCAAACTCTCCGCCGAGTTCGTCGCCAAGGCTGACCCCGACCTGATCTTCCTGGCCGACACCAAGTGCTGCGGGCAGAACGCGGGCACGCTCGCCAAACGGCCGGGCTGGTCCGGGCTGTCCGCCATCAAGGACGAGCAGGTCGTCGAGCTGGACGACGACATCGCCTCCCGCTGGGGGCCCAGGATCGTCGACCTGGCCAAGAGCATCAGCGAGGCCGTGCAGAAGGCCACGAGCTGATTGACTCGGCACAGGTTCAGGCTGTGGGCCCTGGGCGCGGCCGTGCTCGTGCTGCTGGGCTCCATGGCGGCCGGACTGCTGGTCGGAGCCGCCGGTCTCGCGCCCGGTTCCGTCCTGTACGCGTTGCTCGATCGGTTGCCGTTCGTGTCGATCGACTCGGGGCTGCTGCCGGTCGAGCAGGGCGTGCTGTTCGAGCTGCGGGTGCCCCGGGTGCTGCTCGCCGGGCTGGTGGGCGGGCTGCTGGCGATCGCGGGGGCCGGATATCAGGGGGTGTTTCGTAATCCGCTCGCCGATCCGTACCTGCTGGGGGCGGCGGCCGGGGCGGGGCTGACGGTCACCCTGGTGATCGTGGTGACGGGGGAGTCCGGCGCCGTGCCCGTCGCCGCCTTCGCCGGGGCGGTCGGCGGGGTCTTCCTGGCGTACGCGCTGGGAAACACCGCCGGGCGGGGCGGCGGGACCGCCACGCTGGTGCTGGCCGGGGTCGCCGTGACCTCGTTCCTGACCGCGATCCAGACGTTCGTGCAGCAGCTCAAGGTCGAGGAGTTGCAGCGGGTCTACTCGTGGATCCTGGGGGATGTCGGGGGCGGCTGGCCGCAACTGGTGATGATCGCGCCGTACGCGCTGGTGTCGGTGGTCGTCATGCTCGCGCACGGGCGGCTGCTGGACGTGCTGGCCGTCGGCGACGACGAGGCCACCAGTCTCGGGCTGCACGCCCGGCGGGTTCGGCTGTTCGTGCTGCTGGCCGCGTCGCTGGCGACCGCGTCCGCGGTGGCGGTGAGCGGGCTGATCGCGTTTGTGGGGATCGTCGTGCCGCATGTGGTGCGGCGGCTGGCCGGGTGGTCCTACCGGATCGTGCTGCCGCTGTCGCTGCTGGGCGGGGCGGCGTTCCTGGTGATCGCGGATCTGGTGGCCAGGACCGTGCTGGCGCCGGCCGAGTTGCCGATCGGGGTGGTCACCGCCTTCGTGGGGGCGCCGTTCTTCGTGCTGGTGTTGCGGCTGACCAGGCGGGTGGAGACGTGATCGAGGTGCGCGGGCTGGGGGTGCGGCTCGGGGGGCGGGCGGTGCTCGGGGATGTCGGCATGGCCGTACCGGCGGGGGCCTGGCTGGCGGTCATCGGGCCCAACGGCGCGGGGAAGTCGACGCTGCTCAAGGCCATGATGGGGCTGCTGCCGCACGACGGCGAGGTGCTGGTCGGCGGGCGGGGGGTCCGGCGGATGAAACCGCGCGAGCGGGGCCGCCTGATCGCGTATGCCCCCCAGAATCCGCTGCTGCCGCCCGATATGACCGTCGCCGACTACGCGATCCTCGGGCGCACCCCATACATCCCGTACCTCGCCCGGGAGACCGCCCACGATCGCGAGGTCACCCGCTCCGTCCTGGCCCGGCTCGACCTGGCCGCTTTCGCCGATCGCCCGCTCGGCCACCTGTCCGGCGGCGAACGCCAGCGGGTGGTGCTCGCCCGCGCGCTCACCCAGCAGGCGCCCATCCTGCTCCTCGACGAGCCCACCACCGCCCTCGACCTCGGCCACCAGCAGCAGGTCCTCGAACTCCTGGACCGCCTCCGCCTCGACGACGGCCTCACCGTGGTGACCACCCTCCACGACCTCAGCCTGGCCGGCCAGTACGCCGACACCCTGCTCCTGCTCTCCCAAGGCCACGCCGCCGCCTCAGGACCACCCCAGGACGTCCTCACCGAACCCCTGCTCACCCGCCACTTCGACGCCCACGTCCAGGTCACCCACCCCCACGGCCGCCCGGTGATCCACCTCATCCGCCCCGCGAACCGCTGATGCGCGTCACCCTCACCCACCGTCACGAAGACGGCGCCCACCTCGCCGCCCTGCTCTGCCATTTCGGCCCCGGCTGGCGCATGATCTCCTCCGCCCCCCTCGGCGGCGGCATCGGCCCCCGCCACTGGGTCCTCAACGCCCAGGTGGTTCCCCACTACTCGCGCATGGACCCCGCCGCCCACCTAACCGAAATCTCCCCACCCGGCCCCGGCGTCGGCATGCTCACCGCCGCCCACGTCCCCGCCTACACCCAGGCCACCGACCACGACACCACCGCCCTGGCCACCGTCGGCCTCCGCATCCCCACCTGGGCCGCCGCCCCCGCCGGCACCGTGGACCCCGAACTCCTGCCCGGCACCATCAACATCATCGCCACCCTCCCCGTCCCCCTCACCGACGCCGCCCTCGTCAACACCGTCATCACCATCACCGAAGCCAAAACCCAGGCCCTCCTCGAATCCGGCTACCCCGGCACCGGCACCGCCTCCGACGCCATCTGCGTCGCCACCCCAACCCACGGCCCACCCGAACCATTCGGCGGCCCCCGCTCCCTCTGGGGCAGCCGCCTAGCCCGCGCAACCCACAACGCCATCCTTCAAGGCATCCGAAACTGGGAAATGTCGTGATAATTTGGCTACTTTTAGTTACGGAATTTCGGGAAGTAGCATGTGACCGAGAGCGAGACTCCCGATACTGGACGGGTGACCGTAATGGCAACGAAAGAACCGTGGACAGAGCCGACGCTTGAGCTGACGGTTCATCCCAGCAAGCCGCCGTTCACTGTCGATGACCTACTCCAGTTCCCCGAGGACGGGAATCGTTACGAACTCCTCAACGGGAGCCTTCTGGTGAGCCCTTCTCCTGTTCCAATGCATCAACGGGTCGTCTCGCGGCTGCAGGCGATCTTTGAGGCTGTCGCGCCCCCAGAGTTCGACACGCTCGCTGACGTCAACCTGAGGATCGGCCCATCGGACTTCTTCATACCGGACCTCGCTGTGGTGCGCGCCGATGACGTGGAGCTCACCCCGCTGATGTTCGCGCCTAAGGAGATCCTGCTGGTCATCGAGATCGGCAGCCGGGCGACGCAGCTGCGCGACCGTGTTCTGAAGCGGGCAAGCTACGCCGAGGCCGGTATCCCCATCTACTGGCGGGTCGAGATCATAGAGACGCCGGTCGTCTTCACCTACGAACTCGACGGTGAGGAGTACAGGCCCGCCGAGCGCTTTGAGGCAGGAAGTGTGGCAACGCTTCCTGCCCCCTTCGAGATCTCGTTCGACCCGGCGCAGCTGATCGCGCGGCGGGGCGGGCCTGTCAATCCGGAAGTCCGGTAATCCAGAAGCCGCCGGCTAGTTGGTGAACTTCACGCTGTTCACGATGGTGTTGATGATGCCGTCGTCGCATTTGGCGGTGGGGCAGAAGAACGTGATCAGGGCGGAGGGTTTGCCGGTTCTGGCGACCAGGAAGGTGCGGAAGTCGAGGCGGCCGGTTCCGGCGCCGTCGCTGAGGACTCCGGTCATCTTGAAGGCGGGTTGGCCGCCTACCGAGGTCGCCTCCGGGGTTCCGGGGATGGCCACCGAGCCGGGCAGGGTGGCCTGGAGGCCGGTTTGCAGGTCCTCGGTGGAGTTGGAGGTGCTGATCGTTTCGGTGGTCTGGGCGACCATGCCGGTGGCTCGGTTGGGGGAGCTCTGGATGATCGGGTTCACGGCCGACCAGTCGGTGTTGCCGGGGACGGCGAAGAGGCCGTCGAATTCCTCCACCGCCGCCGCGGCTGTGACGTGCTGGTCGGTGTACTCCTTCAACGTCCAGGTGTCCGGGTAGGAGAAGGAGAAGGGCGCCGCGACGTTTCCTGGGTAGGTGTTCCAGGGGGCGTTCTGGTCGCCGCCGCTCTGGGACACCACGTAGACGATGGCGGCCGCGACCACGCTCAGCGCCGTCACTCCGCCGATCACGGCCCCGACCGGGAACTTCTTCTTCGGGGTGGCGGTGGCCACGGTCTGCGGCGCGTACGTCGGATATGAAGGGTGCTGCCCATACGGGTACGACATCTGCGATGGATGCGACGGATGTGACACCGACGGATACGACATCGGCGGATTCGACGTCGGTCCCGGATACGGTTGCTGCGGGTAGTAGGGCGACGACTGGGTCCCCGCCGGCGGCGGCCAGCTGCGCGCGCCCGGGTTGCTGGGCTGGCTCGGATGGCTCGGGTGGTCGCTCTCGGTCCCGCTGATCGCGTCCCGCAGCGCGGTCACGAACGCCGTGCAGGTCGGATACCGGTCCACCGGCGACTTGGCCAGCGCCCGCTGCATCACCTGGTTCACCCCGTGCGGCAGATCCGGCCGGTACGGCGTGAGCGGCGGCGGATCGTGCGACACGTGCGCGTACAGCAGCGCCAGCTCGGTGTCCCGCTGGAACGGCGGCTGCCCGGTGAGCGCCTCGTAGACGACGCAGGCGAAGGCGTACCCGTCGCTGCGGCCGTCCACCGGAAGGCCGCGGATCTGCTCGGGCGCGACGTAGCGCGGCGTGCCCATGAAGTGGCCGTGGCTGGTCAGCCCGGCCTCCGCGGAGGCGCTCTTGGTCAGCCCGAAGTCGGTCAGGTAGACGTGGTCGGCCTCGGTCACCAGGATGTTGGCCGGTTTCACGTCCCGGTGCACCAGGCCGTTGGCGTGCGCCGCGTCCAGCGCCGAGGCGATCTGTGCGAACAGCCGGTTGGCGCGGGCCACCGGCAGCGGCCCGTGGGTCTGCACCAGCCGCCGCATGTCGCTGCCCTCCACGTAGCGCATCGCGATGAAGAGCAGGTCCTCGCTCTCGCTGGCCTCGTAGATGGGGATGATGTGCGGGTGGTCGATGCTGGCGACCAGCCGCGACTCGCGCACGAACCGGTCCCGGAAGCGGGCGTCGTGGGCCAGCTGCGGGGCGAGGATCTTGAGCGCGACCGCCCGCCCGAGCCGCTGGTCGCGGGCCCGGTAGACGGTGGCCATGCCTCCCCGGCCGATGACCGCCTCGATGGTGTAGTCGCCCAGCTGCTGGCCGACCAGGGCCGGAATCGGGGATCCGTCGGTCATGGCATGTCCGCCGCGTGGCCGCAGAAGCCGCAGAACCGGTGCGCGTGCCCGAGCCGCATGCCGCACTGGGTGCAGAACTTCTGCATGCCCATCTGCCCGACCTGGACCGGCATCGGCTGCCCGAGCTGGGCCTGCCCGAGTGGTGGTGACATGTCAGATCCAGGCGGCGGGGGCGGTATCGACGGGTGCGAGCCGCCCCCGCCGTGGAACATCTCGGTCTGCGCGGGCCAGGAGGTGACCAGCGCCGCGTTCTCCAGCGGCGGCCCGCCGCCGGGGCCGTTCCCCCCGCGCCGCCGCTTCAGCAACATCGGCACGGCGATCGCCACCAGCGCGGCCACCAGCACCACCCCTCCGGTCACCCAGACCCACGGGGAGATCCCCGTGCTCTGCTTGGCCACCGGCGCGGCGCTCGGCTTCTTGGTGCCCGCGTCCTCGCCCGTGTTCGCCTTGGTCCTGGCGATCCGGAGGTACTCGATGGCGACCGGATGGTCCTGCCGCTGGCTCAGCACCCGTTCCAGCACGGGGATCGAGGCCGCGTACAGCTTGTTGTGGTAGGAGGCCAGGGCGCTTTCGTACACCACGTCCACCGGGCCGCGGCGCGCGCTCACCCCGGCCGCGACGAGGGCGGACTTGATGTCCTCCACGGGCGTCACGGTGGCGGGGAAGCTGCCGCCGCCGGCCAGCAGGCCGACCACTTCGCTCTTGCCGTCGTCGATGACCGCCCCGCCGATGGAGTCGCGGGCGGCGACCAGCTTGTCGACCTTGGGCTGGTCCTCCTTCTTGAAGGACCGGCTGCCCGGCGGGTCGAAGTGCGCCGTGTCCAGCTTCGGCGGGGCCTTGGCCGACGGCGGCGTGGCCAGCGTCATGACGTCGATGGACTCCACGGTGGTGCCCAGCACGGCGCCGAGCGGCACGGTCGGCAGCCCTTCCTTCCCGGCCGGGGCGACCTTGAGCACGGCCGGGGCCACCGGGGAGTCGCCCGTGTGCAGGATCTCGGCCTTGAGCCCCTGCGGCAGCGGCGGCTGCAGGTAGGGGTAGGCGATCACGGTGGTGGTCACGGTGGCGTTGCAGGTGGAGCTCTGGGTGCGCGGCGGGTAGCAGGCCTGCAGCCGGATGTTGAGGTCGGGGTCGCTGATCGTGTGCTTCTCGAAGTCGGCCGGGATACTGACCTTGAAGTATTCGGCGAAGACGCGGTTCGCGGCGTAGATTCGCGCGTCCCGGTCCGACTGGACCACCGACGTCGCCGTCACGATCACTCCGTCCGGGGTAACGGTGAAACCGCTCCCCTCGGCGAGTTCGGTGTCGTACTCTCGGACGACCTGCTGCAGCTTGCTGCGGTCGTCGAATAATGTGATCGAGACATGGGACTCGGACTCCACCCGCACGGCCCCCGGAGTGATCCGGTCGGTCGAGCCGCTGGGGTGGGGGTGCAGCATGGGCATGGTGAACATGCCAAGGGCGCCGAGCCCCGCGATAACCGCTAGGCGGGGCATCTCCGCCTCCTCTTCGACTCGGAACAGATCCAGACTCGCAGTGCGCCGAGTGCCCGACAAGGGCTGGCACCGTGACGACATTCACTTGATACCCGCCAAGGATCAAGCATGCGCTTGCAAACCACTTGTAATCGGATTGAACCGGTCCATGGAGCGCTACTCGTGACGTCGCGGACAGATTAATCTGCCCCCATGGCCATCCGCATCTCCAAGGTCTATTCCCGAAAGGTCGATCTCCTCATCGGCGCCGCCGTGGCGGCGATCGGCGTCGTTGAGGCGTTCACCACAGCGACCGCTCACGGCGCGGCCCAGAACCCCCAGCTATGGTGGATCCCCCAAGCTCTGCTGGCCGGGATTCTGCTCGCATTTCGCTGCAAGTCGCCTGTTGTGGTGTTCCTAGGCATCGTACTCATGCAGTACGTGTGGCATCGGCAGGGTCACGAGAGCTGTCAAGTTCACCAGCTCATCTCCCTCTTGATCGTCTTCCACACGCTGGGCGCGAAACTGCCATTCCGACCTGGCGGTTTGTGGGCTCTGGCGGGCATCCTGGTGTTCGATTCCGGGGCCATCGACCACAGGATCCTGCCGCCTGAGGAAGTAATTTTCCTTACTGTCATGTTCGGCTTCGCCTACCTGACCGGGCTCGGCCTGCGCGGCTACCTGGTCCGGATGCAGCGCATGGCCGAACAGGCCACGCAACTGGAGCTCGAACGCGAGCGCAAGGCCGCCGAGGCGGTGGCCGCCGAGCGCAACCGGATCGCCAGGGAACTCCACGACGTGGTCGCGCACAGCGTCAGCATGATGGTCATGCAGGCCGGGGCGCTGCGCCGCACCCAGGGCGGGGAGAACCCGATCCTGCAGAACATCGAGCAGAGCGGCCGGGAGGCCGTCAACGAGCTGCGGATCATGCTCGGCGCGCTCCGCATGCCCCAGGACGAGGCGCTGCCCCAGCCCGGCCTCGACCTGGTCGAGAGCCTGATCTCCACCGTGCGCAACTCGGGCCTGCGGGTCACCCTCGCCATCGAAGGCGAGCCGGTACGGCTAGCGCCCGGCCTGGACCTGTCCGCCTACCGGATCGTCCAGGAGTCGCTCACCAACGCCGTCAAGTACGCGGGCGAGGCCGACGTCCGGATCCGGATCGCCTACCACCCGCTCTCGGTCACCATCGAGGTGACCGACAACGGCAAGGGCGCCGATTCCGAGCTGTCCACCGGCAACGGCCTCATCGGCATGCGCGAGCGGGCCGAACTGTTCGGCGGCACCCTGGACGCGGGCCCGCGCCCGGAGGGCGGCTTCCGGGTCCGCGCGGTGCTGCCCACCTCCCAGGGAGTGGTGCTGGTATGACCGTCAGGATCGTGCTCGCCGACGACCAGGCGATGATCCGGGCCGGGCTGCGCATGGTGGTGGAGAGCGAACCGGGCATGGAGGTCGTGGGCGAGGCCGGGGACGGGGTCGAGGCCGTCGCGGTGGCCCGCCGGGTCCGGCCGGACGTCGTGCTGATGGACATCTCCATGCCCCGCCTGGACGGCCTGTCGGCGGCCAAGCAGCTGCTGGACACCCCGCACCCGCCGAAGATCATCATGCTCACCACCTTCGACACCGACGAGAACCTCTACGCGGCGCTGCGCGCCGGGACCAGCGGCTTCCTGCTCAAGGTGTCCCCGCCGGAGCAGCTGGTGGAGGCGATCCGGGTGGTGGCCGCCGGGGACGGCCTGCTCGATCCGGCCGTGACCACCCGGGTCATCGCGTCCTTCGCCGGGCGGCACGATCCGGTCCGGCCGCCGCAGCTGTCCGAGCTGACCCCGCGCGAGCTGGAGGTGCTGCGCATGCTGGCGCGTGGCCTCACCAACGCCGAGATCGCGGGGGAGCTCTTCGTCGGCGAGGCCACGGTCAAGACCCATGTGGCCAGGGTGCTCATGAAGCTGAGCCTGCGGGACCGGGCTCAGGCGGTGGTGTTCGCGTACGAGTCGGGCGTGGTGACGCCCGGGGCGGCGCTCGGGTAGTAGGAGACCCACTCCGCGTCGGTCATCCGCAGGACCTTGACGCCCAGGTAGCCGAACGCGGCCACGGGGGCCGCCCAGAGCGGGACCGTCAGCGGGCCGTACGGGGCCAGGAAGCCGGCCCACCAGCCGAGCAGGATCGCGCCCACGACCCACCACGGCGCGAATCCGGCGCGGCGCAGCGCGATGGCGACGAGGCCGGCGCCGATCGGGCCGAAGAAGATCCACGGCATCTGGAAGCCGAAGACCACGCCGGGCAGGTTGAGCATCTCATCGAGGATCTTCGCGGCCTGCTCCGGCGGGTTGTGCTGCCCCAGGTACCACTCCACCGGGTCGATCATCAGCAGGCCGGACAGGGACAGGAAGCCGAGCACGGACATCGCGCCGCCGATGTGGCCGAGCACCACGCCGCGCTTGCGGGCGACGTGCAGCACCCCGATGAGCGCCACCGGCAGCAGGATCCAGGACCAGTGGTAGAGCGCGGACTGCAGCTGCGCCAGCGCCGGGTTGTCGCCGAAGCTGACCGACTCGCGGTCGTCGCCCCAGGTGCCGGGATCGACGAGGACCGCGATCAGCTGGAGCAGCGGGGCCAGGATCAGCAGGACTCCGGTGACGGAGCGGCGGAATCTGACCGCGTCGTTGAGTTTGAACATTGTTCCCCCTCGGGTTCGGTTGATCGCCGCGGACGCTACGGGCGGGGACCACGCGGGTACGTCCGCCATACGGGTGATACGCCGTCCCCCGTGAGGGCGACTTGTCGTTCTATGGAGGTTGTTGTGTATATTTTCCGTCATATGGCGTATCGGACAGGAGATATTTCATGACTGCCTTCCCGCGCGTGTTGTTCGACGAGGCGCACAGCGAGGCCTGGACGATCCGCAGGGAACGGGCAGAGGCCATGAACCCGGGGCATCCCGACGACAACGGGTACACCCGGGCGGCCGAGCTCCTGCGCAGGCTGGGATACCAGGTGGCCGCGTTCACCGAGGGACCGCTGACGGCCTCGGCGCTGGCCGGGCAGGACGTGTTCGTGATCGCCCACCCGGCCGCGGACCGCTGGGAGCGCACCACCGGCCTCGGCAGCCCCGTCTTCCCCGTGGAGGAGCTCGACGCCGTCGAGGAGTACGTGCGGGCCGGGGGCGGCCTGGTGGTGCTGGCCGAGCACGAGCAGGAGAAGTACGGCAGCAATCTCACCGACCTGCTGGCCAGGTTCGGCGTCGGGGTCGCCCACGTGACCGTCCAGGATCCGCGCAACAGCCACAACCAGGTGGCCGCCTGGATCCGGGGCGTGCCCGGCGCGGGCGAGGTGGACGGGGTGGATCTGCTCGCGGGAGCGGGGCGGGCGTGTTTCTATCGCGCCGGGGTGCTGACCGGGGCGGGGGACGTGCTGTTCCGGACCTCCGCCGACGCCGATCCGGCGGGGGAACCGCTGGTCGTGGCCGCGCGCCTGGGCGCGGGCCGGGTCGTCGTGGTGGCCGACTCCGACCTGTTCGGCGACGATTCCATCGGTGAGCTCGACCACGCCCGGCTCTGGGCCAACCTGGTCACCTGGGCGGCGCGGGTCCCCTCCACCGCGCGTCCGGCCGACCCGGTCCCCGCCGAGTTCGCCGAGCTGAAGGTGGCCGTGGAGCAGCTGCGCCCCCTCCAGGCCAAGGACGGCTCGATCCTCGAGGACAAAGCCCGTGCCGCCACCCTCGTGTCGGAAATTTCCGACCATGTCGTACGGCTTGCGCCGCGTTTCCCCCACGACGCCGCCTACCTGGACGCCGTGGTGGCCGATCTCGCCAAATGGGCGGACAACGGGCTGGGCGTGCCCGACTTCCTGGACTCGCTGAACGCCTTCCACCCCGACGAGCAGCGGCAGGACGGCCTGGAACACCTGGTCGTCTTCCCGATGTACACCCAGAACGGCAACCCCAGCCGCAACCTGGAGGCCGTCTGGATCAAGACGGTCTGGCCGGACTGGCTGGCCCGGGTCGAAGCCGGGCGCTACGACAACCCGATGTTCGTGCCGATCACGTTCGTGGACTTCACCTCCGGCTACGACACCAACTCGGCCGTGCTGTTCCCCGAGACGGTCGCCGTCCGCGAGACCCCCGCCCGGTTCACCTGGGGCGGCATCTTCTGCGACCGCGAGGCGGCCAGGTTCCGGGCCGTCACCACGGCCGCGGCCGAGACGCTGAAACTGGCCCTGCCCGCGGACGCGGCCCGGCTGGTCGCCTCCCGGGAGCTGGCCCAGGACGCGTTCGTGCTGTGGGACCTGATCCACGACCGGACGCACTCCCACGGGGACCTGCCGTTCGACCCCTTCATGATCAAGCAGCGGATGCCCTACTGGCTCTACTCGCTGGAGGAGCTGCGCTGCGACCTCACCGCGTTCGGCGAGGCCGTGCGGCTGGAGGACGAAGGCGTGCCGCAGGCGCGGTATGTCCAGTACGCGATCCTGTTCGACCGGCTGTTCCGGTTCCCGATCACGGGGGATCGGGTGCGCAACTACGACGGTCTCGGCGGGCAGCTGCTCTTCGCGTACCTGCATCGCAACGGCATCGTGCGGTGGACCGACAACCGGCTCAGCGTCGACTGGCCCAGGGTCGCCGCGGGCGTCGCCGACCTGCGCGGCCAGGTCGAGAAGCTGTACCGGGACGGGATCGACCGCGCCAAGCTGGCGCACTGGCTGGCCGCGCACGACCTGGTCGCCGCCTACGTGGCGCCGCACCCGGCGTCCAAGTGGGCCGCCCGGGACCTGCCGGAGGAGCAGAAGGCGATGGTGGACGCGGTCCTGCCGGACGAGTTCCCGCTGAGCATGTTCTACGAGGCGCTCCGCCGTAAGCTCACCGATGTCGTCGAATCCACGAAGGGTGTGCGCTGATGTCGCGGATCATTCTCATCGCCGGGGCGGGCGGTCCGGCCGGGCAGGCCGTCGTGCGCCGGTTCGCCGGGCTCGGTGACACCGTCATCGGCGTCGACAAGTCCGGCGCCGACGGGTCGCTGCCGGTGGACCTGCTGGATCCGCGGGCCGTACAGGACCTGGCTGAGCGGATCAAGGACGAGCACGGCCGGGTGGACGGGATCATCCACCTGGTCGGCGGCTGGCGCGGGTCGGCGAGCTTCGCCGAGACCTCGCTCGCGGACTGGGCACTCCTGCACGACCTGCTGATCCGCACGCTGCAGCACGTGACGCTGGCCTTCGAACCGCTGCTGCGGGCCTCCGCCGACGGCCGGTTCGCGATCGTCTCCGCCAAGGCCGCCCAGCACCCCACCCAGGGCAACGCCGCCTACGCCGCCGCCAAGGCCGCCGCCGAGGCGTGGACGCTGGCCTTCGCCGACGCGCTCAAGGGCACCGATTCGGCCGCGGCGATCCTGGTCGTGACGGCGCTCGTGCACGACGCGATGCGCGCCGCCGCCCCCGGCAAGCAGTTCAAGGGCTTCACCGACGTGGCCGACCTCGCCGCCGCCCTCACCGACCTGTGGGACACGCCGGCCGCCGAGGTGAACGGCCGCCGCATCGACCTGACGGGATGACGCACGTGCCCAGCCACCCGATCCGGCGGCACGACCCGGCCGTGACGAGCTTCGCCAGCGACAACTACGCCGGCGTGCACCCGGAGATCCTGGCCGCCATCGCGCTCGCCAACGGCGGCCACCAGGTCGCCTACGGCGACGACGTCTACACCGAGGCGCTCCAGGAGATCTTCCAGGCGCACTTCGGCGAGCAGGCCAGGACCTGGCCGGTGTTCAACGGCACGGCCGCGAACGTGGTCTCGCTGCGCGCCATGTGCGCGCCCTGGGAGGCGGTCATCTGCGCCGAGAGCGCCCACATCAACACCGACGAGGGCGGGGCCCCCGAGGTGGTCGCCGGGCTCAAGATGCTGCCCGTGGCCACCCCCGACGGCAAGCTCACGCCCGCCCTCATCGACCGGCAGGCGTGGGGCTTCGGCGACGTGCACCGGGCCCAGCCCCGGGTCGTCTCGCTGTCCAACGCCACCGAGCTCGGCACCCTCTACACCGTCGACGAGATCAAGTCCGTCTGCGCGCACGCGCACGAGCTGGGCCTGCTCGTGCACATGGACGGCGCCAGGATCACCAACGCGGCCGCCGCCCTCGACGTGCCGCTGCGGGCGCTCACCACGGACGCGGGCGTGGACGTGCTCTCCTTCGGCGGCACCAAGATCGGCCTGATGCTCGGCGAGGCCGTGGTCGTGCTCAATCCGGCGGCCGCGCGCGGGCTGCCGTACCTGCGCAAGACGAGCATGCAGCTGGCCTCCAAGATGCGCTTCGTCTCCGTGCAGTTCGAGGCGCTGCTGGCGGGCGACCTGTGGCTGCGCAACGCCCGCCAGGCCAACGCGATGGCCAGGCGGCTGGCGGCGGCCGTGCAGGACATCGACGGGGTCGAGATCACCCGGCCCGTGCAGGCCAACGCGGTCTTCGCCCGGCTGCCCGCCGCCGCGGCCGACCGGCTGCGCGAGCGCTTCCGCTTCTACACCTGGAACGCCGACCTCGGCGAGGTCCGCTGGATGTGCGCCTTCGACCTCACCGAGGCGGACGTGGACGCCTTCGCCGCGGCCATCGCCGCCGAACTGGGGTAAGGCCACCAGGTGTAAGCTGCGGCGCGTGATGTTGCGGGTAGTGATCGCGGAAGACTCGCTGCTGATCCGGGAGGGCGTCGAGCGCGTGCTGTCCCGCGATCCGGAGCTCCAGGTGGTGGCCGCCTGCGCCGACCTGCCCGAGTTGCTCGCGGCCGTCGAGACCCACCAGCCCGACGTGGTCGTCACCGACGTGCGGATGCCCCCGACCTCCTCCGACGAGGGCATCCAGGCCGCCACCAAGCTGCGCGCCAGCCGCCCGGCCACCGGCGTCGTGGTGCTCTCGCAGTACGCCGAGCCCTCCTACGCCACGATGTTGCTGGCGGGGGGCAGCGCGGGCCGCGCCTACCTGCTCAAGGAACGGGTCGGCGAACCCGGCCAGCTGGTCGAGGCGGTGCGCGCCGTGGCGCGCGGCGGTTCGATCATCGACCCGATCGTGGTCGAGGGCATCCTCGCCGACTCGATGAAACGCCGGGCCTCGCCGCTGGCCACGCTGACCCCCAGGGAACGCGACGTGCTCGCCCAGATCGCCCAGGGGAAGAGCAACGCCGCCGTGGGGGAGACCCTCTACCTGAGCGAGAAGTCGGTGGAGAAGCACATCAGCGTGCTGTTCGCCAAACTCGGCCTCGAATCCACCCCCGAGGTCAACCGCCGGGTCCTCGCCGTGCTGCTCTACCTCGCCGAACAGGGGGGATAACACCCTCACCAGGCCGGGCCCGATGGGGCAGGCTGGGAAACATGGGGCCCGTCGAAGTGCGAGTGAACGTACTGATAGTCGACGACCAGGGACCGTTTCGAGCAGCCGCACGCCGGCTCGTCGCCCTGGTCGCCGGGTGGCGGGTGATCGCCGAAGCCGTCTCAGGCGAGGACGCCCTCGCCGAGGCCGACCGCACCCGCCCCACCGTGATCCTGATGGACATCAACCTGCCCGGCATCAACGGCATCGAGGCCACCCGCCGTATCCTCGCCAGCCATCCGGACACCGCCGTCGTGCTGGTCTCCACGTACGCGGCGGAGGACCTTCCCCCCGACGCGCACACCTGCGGGGCCACCGGCTACATCCGCAAGGAGAACCTCACGCCCGCCCGGCTCCGCGAGCTCGTCCCGATCTGAGGTCTTTGAGGGCCAGGCGCGCGGCGTGGTGGCCGCTCATGCCGTGCACGCCCGCGCCGGGCGGGGTGCTGGCCGAGCAGAGGTAGACACCCTTGAGCGGGGTACGCCAGGGTTTGAGGCTGTACAGGGGGCGTCCGAAGAACTGCCCGAGGTCGGCGGCGCCGCCGCCGATGTCGCCGCCGATGTAATTGGGGTTGTGGGACTGCATCGCGGCGGGCGGCATGACGTGCCGGGCGAGCACACGATCGCGGAATCCCGGGGCGAAACGCTCTAGTTGCGCTTCGATGTGCGGGGCCATGTCGTAGTCCGAGCCATTGGGCACATGGCAGTACGCCCAGAGGGTCTGCTTCCCCGCAGGCGCCCGGGTCGGGTCGGCGACGCCGGCCTGGACGACCAGAACGTACGGGCTGACGGCGGGGCGGCCCTGCGCCACGGCGGTCTCGCTGGCGGTGATCTCCTCCAGGGTGCCGCCGAGGTGGACGGTGCCGGCGCGGGAGATCTCGGGATCGCGCCACGGGACCGGCCCGTCCAGCGCCCAGTCGATCTTGAAGACGCCGGGGCCGTGGCGGAAGCGGCCGAGGCGGCGCGCGTACCCGGGCGGGAGGTCCGCGAGCTGGAGGAACCGGCGGGGCGGCAGGTCGAGGAGGACCGTCCCGGCCGGGGGAAGCTCGCGGAGCGAGGTGACGCGCTGCCCCGAGACGGTCTCCGCGCCCAGCTTGCGCAGCCGTTCGACCAGCAGGTCGGCCAGCACCTGGGAGCCGCCCCTGACCACCGGCCAGCCGACCGAATGGGCCAGCGAGGCCAGCAT
The DNA here is from genome assembly GCF_039871605.1 of Acrocarpospora sp. B8E8. Lineage (NCBI taxonomy): Bacteria > Bacillati > Actinomycetota > Actinomycetes > Streptosporangiales > Streptosporangiaceae > Acrocarpospora > Acrocarpospora sp. B8E8. The sequence continues at coordinate 26,642 of NZ_JBDPLV010000022.1, forward strand.
CATCCCGTAGCCGCCGGTGATGGGGGCGCGCAGGTCGAGCATCGAGTGCGCCGCCATCCCGGCGAACGCGGCGCGGGCGGGAGCCGTACGGAACAGGGACCGGGCCAGGATGGTGGCCGGAAGCGCGCCGAGCGCGCCGTAACGGGCGGCGGCCAGCGGCGCCCTGGGCAGGCCGAGCGGCGACAGCAGCGTGTCCACCAGCGGGAAGCCCGCCCGGGCGGTCGCGCCGATGGAGGCCTGCCAGGCGCGCCCGTCCCGGCCGAGACCGGCGGCCGTCGCGGCCGGGTCGCGGTGGATCAGCACGGCGGGCCCGTCGTCGAGCGGGTGCGCGGCCGGGACCTCCGGCTGGGCGAACTCCACCCCCAGATCGGGCAGCCGATCCCGGAACGCGCGCGAGGCGAGCGACAGCGCCAGCACGGTCGCGCACACGTCGTGCGTGAAGCCGGGCAGCGTCAGCTCCGCGCTGCGCAGGCCGCCGCCGAAACGCTCCGCCCCCTCCAGCAGCAGCACCCGGCGGCCCGCCTCGGCCATGGTCAGCGCCGCCACCAGGCCGTTCGGACCGGAACCCACGACGATCGCGTCGTACTCACTCATGATCTCTTCCATTCACGCGGCGTAGCAGGTCAAACGTTCGTTTCGACGGGAATCTCGCCGCGGATCCGGGTGCCCGCCCCGAGTTCGGACTCCACCGTGAGGGTGCCGCCGATCGCGCCCAGCCGGTCCCGCATGTTGACGAACCCGTGCCCGGCGTCGCCGACGGCGAAGCCGGTGCCGTCGTCGCCGACCTCGAAGCGGAGCAGCGCGTCGGTGGCCGCCAGGTCCACGGTGATGGCGGCGTCCGCGCCGGCGTGCTTGCCCGCGTTCTGGATGGCCTCCAGGCAGCAGAAGTAGACAGCCGCCTCGATCTCCTCGGAGTAGCGGCGGGGCAGGTCCACGCTCACCGAGCAGGGCAGCGGGGAGCGGCGGGCGGCCGAGCGCAGGGCGTGGTCCAGGCCGTGGTTGCGCAGCAGCGGCGGGTAGACGCCGTGGGCCAGCTCGCGGAGGGCCGCGATCGTGCCCTGCACGTCGGCGCGCAGCTCGTCGAACAGGTTCTCGGTGGCACCCGGTTCCTCGGCGATGATCTCCCCGGCCAGGCTGAGCTTCACCGACAGCGCCACCAGATGCTGCTGGGCGCCGTCGTGCAGGTCGCGCTCGATGGCGCGGCGGGCGGCGTCGGCGGCGGTGACGATGCGCAGGCGGGAGGCCTGGAGCTCCTCGTTGCGGCGGCGCAGCTCGTCCAGCGAGGCCTGCAGGGCCGAGTCCAGGCGCATGTTGTGCAAGGCCAGGCCGACCTGGCGGCCGAGCTGGACCAGCACCTGGTCGTCGGCTTCGGAGAACGGCGGCGCGTCCACCGGGCGGCGGACCACGATCAGGCCGAGCAGCTCGCCGAGATGCGCGGCGGGGGCCACCCGGATCGGGCCGCCGTCGTCGCTGAGCAGCCCCGGCATCCAGACGGCCAGCCAGGACGCGCCCCCGACCCGGGTCCTGCCCACCACGATCCGCTCCCGCTCGTTGAGCTCCAGCCGGGCGGTGGGCAGATCGGGCACGCTGAGCGTGCGGTGCAGCACGCCGTCGGAGCCCACCCAGATCTCCGCCCCGGCGGGCGCCATCGCCGCCTTGAGCGACTCGGCCAGCTGGAGCAGCAGCTCGTCGAACGGGACGGCGCGGCTCATCCGGGCGCCGAACGTGGCCAGCACCTCCTCCGGCGGCACCCCGGCCCGCCCGGTGATGGCGCGGGCGGTGGCCAGCAGCCGGACCCGGAGCGGGAAGGCGAGCACGGCCACGACCAGCGCGGCGGCCATGCTGGAGACCAGCAGGTCGCGTTCGGTGTCCTCGGGGAGGCGGCCCAGGCCGAGCACCACCACCAGGTACACGCTGGCGATCATGACGGTGAAACCGGCCGCGACGACCGCTTCGAGCAGAGCCTTGTCGCCGACGTGGGCGGTGGCGGGCACGTGCCCGAGCAGGGCGCCCACCGGGACCACGACCAGCGCCACGACCAGCCAGGTGAGCGGGTTGGCCGGCACGCCGAGCAGCAGGTAGAGGCCGATCAGGGTGGCCCCCGCGGAACCGGCGAGCAGCAGGCCCGCGCCCGTCCACTGCAGGGCCGCCCGCTGCCGGGGCGAGGCCTGGCCGCAGCGCAGGATGATGCCGGTGGCTCCGGTTCCCGCGGCCAGCACGGCGGCCAGGCCGTACAGGCTGGGCGGGCCGCTCAGGACGGCCAGGCCGGCGCCCAGCACGGCGGCGACGGCGGCGATGGCGCGGCGCGGGACGCTGCGCAGCTCCCCGTCGGGGAGGGCGAGGGCGAACGCGAGCCAGCCCGCCATGGCCACCGGTACGGCGGCGGTCCAGATGGCGGCGGCCGACTGCAGGACGGCCACCAGGATCGCCCACCGGGCCACGGCCGGGCGTCCGACCAGGTGGCAGCCCGCGGCGGTGACCGCCCAGCCGGCCGCCACGACGGCGCTGGCCAGGTTGGTGCCGTCCCAGAGGCCGACGCCCAGCGCGGTCAGCGCCGCCGCGCCGCCCAGCCAGAGCGCGAGAGCACGGGTCATCTGGATCACTCCGCTCGCAGGACGTGGCCGACCCTGAGCCTGGCTGCGAGATGCCCCGGCCAGGCGGCCAGCAGGTTGGCGATGAACAGGACGGCGGGGCCGATCAGGATCAGGGCCCAGACCGCGACCGGCGGCTGGTAGAGCAACGGGGTGGTGTCGGCGACGATACGCCACAGCACCCGCCCGAAGGCCACGCCCAGGGGCACCCCGGCCAGCAGCCCGATCACGGCGAGCACGCTCGCCTGGGTGGCGACGATCCCGCGGGCCTGGCGCCGGGTCAGCCCGAGCGAGCGCATCACCGCCACGTCGTGGCGGCGGTGGCGCACCGCCGTGGCCAGCGCGTGCCCGACCGCGCTCACCCCCAGCACGGCCAGGAACGCGCCCAGGTAGTGCGGCAGCGCCGCGTTCTCCTTGATCTCGGCGAGCTGGAACGGCGGATCCTGGGGGACCAGCGGAACCTTCATCCCGGCCGCCGCCGAAGCCGCGGCGGTCAGCCCGGCCGCCGCGGCGTGCGCGTCCACCCCCGCCCGCAGCCCGACCAGGATCCCCCGATCCTTCGAGATCTCGAACAGCCGCTCGTACGCCGGGTCGCTCACCCAGCCCCCGGTCGCGTAGTCGTTGTGCGACGCCTCCGGCACGAACCCGATCCCGCTGACCAGGAACGTGCTCCGCCCCCGCTGGCCGGTCAGCGTGACCCGGTCGCCGGGACCGACCCCCAGATCGCGCGCGCTCTTGGGCGCCAGCACGACCTCGCCGTCGCCGGTCACCGTCCTGCCCTCGCGGAGCACGATCGGCAGCGCGTCCGGCTGGTGGGTGTAGAGGGTGACCGAGGTATGCCCCGATTCGGCCACGGCCAGCCGGGCGTCGGTGACTCCGGCCACGGCCGGATCGGCGCGCAGCGCGGTCACGACCGCCGCGACCACTCCCGGACCTGGATCGTCGGCTCCGACGGGGACGATCAGTTGGTGGATCATGCCGAACTTGGCCGGATCCGTGGCGGACACCCCCGCCGCGAAGGTGAACGCGGCCAGCACGCCGTGCACCCCGATGATCGCCCCCAGCAGCGCGGGCCGCACCGGCACGGCCGAACGCCCGCGGCCGGGTTCGAGCGCGAACCTGAACCCCACCGCGACCGGAACCGGCAGCCCCGACCTGGCCGCCCACCTCGCGACCGTGGATCCGTTCCGCCGGGCGGGTCGCTGGGTGGCCGCGAACGCGGCGACGGCCGCGCCGACCAGGACCAGCAGCGGAATCGCCGCGCCCCCCGCCAGCAGGACCAGCGGGTCCGCGTGCGGGCCCGGCTCGGGCTCGCGCCGCGCGGCGCTGCCGAACGGCAGCCACGCCGAGGCCAGGTAGGCCACCGCGCAGCCGCCCGCCGCCCCGGCCAGCGCCGCCACCACGGGTCCCGCGGTCGCCGCCCGTACGGTCTGCGCCGGGGAGAGCCCGACCGGCCGGAGCACCAGCAGGTCGGACACCGTGGCGGTGGTGTAGCGGACGATGGACTGCCCGATCAGCACCAGCGCGGCCGCCAGCGCGGCCAGGCCGAAGGAGAGCAGCGCGGCGGCCCCGAACGCGGCCACCTCGCGGTCGTGCCGGGCGTAGTACTGGGCCATGTCCCAGATGCCGATGTCGTGCCGCCCGGAGACCGCGGCCAGGCTCTCCCGGAAGGCGGGCAGCGCCCCGATGCCGCCCTTCAGCCGGACCAGGGCGTTGGCGTAGGACTTGCCGTCCACCATCAGGCTGGCCCGGTGGGCCGTCAGGAACGCCAGGGAAGGATGCAGGTAGCCGGGCCTGTCGATGTCGTCGCGGAACCAGGTGGACCGGACGATCCCCACGATCCGCACGCTCACCTCGGGTCCGGCGGGTGGCCCGACATCGGCGCTGAAGCGGGCCTTCGCCTGCTCCGGCGTATACAGCCGGACCCCGATCGGGTCGCCCACGCCCTTGCCGGTGCGTTCGGCCAGCTCCGGCGTGATCACGGCTTCGTCGGCGCGGGCGGGGTCGTACATCCGCCCGGCCAGCAGGACCGGGCGCTCCACCGTGCGGCCGTACTCGGTGTCCATGGGCGCGAACCAGCCTTCGCCGCCCTCGACGGAGAACCCGGCCACTGTGTAGACGCCCACCGCCTCCACCTCAGGCAGCGCACGGATCCTGTCCCAGTCGAAGCCCGGCTGGTTGGGCAGCACGTTCAGGTCGGCGGGCAGGGTGCGCGCCCACAGCCGGTCCACCGCGTCCGCGGCCCGGCGGGCCCCCGCCACCGCCGCCAGCACGGTCCCGGCGGCCAGCGCGATGAGCAGCGCGAGCACCGCCAGCGACCGCCGGCGGCGGCGCAGTTCCAGCCGGAGCCAGGTGGCCGTCATCACTCGGCCCTCAGCACCTGGCTGATCCGCAGCCGCGCGGCCAGCCCGCCCGGCCAGGCGGCCAGCACGTTGGCGATCACCAGCGACACCGGCGCGACCAGCAGCAGTGCCCAGAACGCCACCGGTGGCACGTACGCGAACGGCCAGGTGTCGGCCACCAGCCGCCACAGCGTGCGGCCCAGCGCCACTCCCAGCGGCACCCCGAACAGCAGCCCGATCACGGCCAGCACCGACGCCTGGGTGACCACGATCCAGCGGGCCTGGCGGCGGGTCAGGCCGAGCGCGCGCATCACGGCCACCTCATGGCTCCGGCGGCGTACGGCGGTCGCCAGCACGTGCCCGACCGCGCCGACCGCCAGCAGCGCCAGGAAGGCGGCCAGCAGGACGGGCAGGATCTCCATGTCCCTGATCTGGGCCAGCTGTATCAGCGGGATGGGCGGCTCGTACATCGCGAACTCGACGCCGGGCACCTTGTTGACCGTTTCCATCAGCGTCTGCGGATCCACGCCCGGGCGCACGGCGACCAGCACCGAGTGGAACTTGAAGGTGTCGAAGAGCGCGTCGAACCCCGCCGGGGTCACCAGGCCGCCGTCGAAGTACTTGTTGTGCGCGCCCTCCGGGACGAAGCCGATGCCGCTCACCCGGAACGTGCCCCGGTCCGGGTCGCCGGTCAGCGGGATCTCGTCGCCGATGTCCGCGCCGAGCGTCTTGGCCGTGTTGACGGCGAGCATGACCTCCTGGTCGTCGCGGGGGAGCCGCCCCTCGCTGACGACCACGGGCAGCGCCTTCGGGCCCTTGTCGAAGGTGTGCAGGGCGACGGCGGTCTTGCCGGACTGGGCCACGCCGGTCGCGTCGCCGGTGACCCCGGTCACGTCCGGGTGCTGGGCGAGCGCCCGGCGGACCGCGTCGTCGGCGGGGACCTTGCCGTTCTGGGCGAGGTAGATCCCGGCCTGGAAGGTCTGGCCGAAACGTTCCGGGCGCTCGCCGGCGTCGGTGACGCCGCTGGAGAAGGTGAAGGCGGCCAGCACGCCGAGCACCCCGGTGACCGTGCCGAGCAGGGCGGGCCGCACCGGGACTGCGCCGCGGCCCCGGCCGGGTTCCAGCGCGAAGCGGGTGCCGACCACGGCGGGCACCGGCAGGTTGGCCCGCGCGGCCAGGCCGGCCACGGCGGAGCGGCGGAACGGGCGGGAGCCGAGGCGGCCGAGGGCGGCCCACGCCGACAGCACCGCGGCGAGGGCGACCGCCGCCGGGACGGCCAGCGCGCCCGGGATCAGGACCAGCGCGTCGAAGTCCAGGCCCGGGTCCGGTTCGAGCAGGGCCGCCGCGCCGGCCGGCATCCAGTTCGAGGCCCCGTACGCCAGGCCGACGCCCAGCACCGCGCCGACGGTCGCCGCCAGCACCGGCCCGAGCGAGGCGTTGCCGACACCCTGCCAGGGGGTCATCCCGACCGCGCGCAGCTGGTGCAGGTCGGCCGCCGTGGCGGCGGTGTACCGGGTGACCGACTGGCCGATCAGGACCAGCGCCGCCGCCAGCACGGCCAGGCCGAAGGCGAGCAGCGACAGCGACTCGAAGACCAGGAACTGCTGCTCGGTGTGCTTCATCTCCTCGCCGGGCCAGACGTCGATGCTGGAGCGGCCGGTGGCCTGCGCCAGCTCGCGCTTGAACGTGGGCAGCGCCGCGGGGCCGCCCTTCAGCCGGACCAGGGCCTGGACCACCCCCAGCCCTTTGGTCCCCACCACGTTGTCCTGATATTTCGCGAAAAAGGCGGGCGGGAAGATGACCTCGCCCTTGGACTCGATCGTGTCGGAGAACCACGGGGAGCGGATCACCCCCACGATCCGCGCGGTCAGCATCGGCCCGGTGAAGGGCAGATCACCGGTCGGCCCCGCGCTCAGAACCGCGTCGACCGCTTCGGGCGTGGACAGCCGGACGGTGACGGTATCCCCGACCGCCTTGCCATACGTTTCCGTAAATTTCGGGAGAATCACCACTTCGTCCGCCCGACCGGGGGACGGCATCCGTCCCTCCAGCACGACCGGCTTCTCGATCGTCTTCCAGGTGGTCGCGTCCGCGGTTGTCGGCAGGTCCGGCTGGACTCCCGGCGGGTCCACGACCTCATAGGCGGGCGTGAGCGGGAAGGTCATCAGCGCCGCCACCGACGGCAACGCCCGGACCCGCTCCCAGTCGAACCCCGGAATGCTCGGCACCACGACCGCGTCGAACGGCAACGTCACCGCCGCCAGCCGGTCGATCGCCGTCGCCCCGCGCCGCGCCCCCGCCACGGCCGCCAGCACCGTCCCGGCCGCGAACGCGATCAGCAGCGCCAGCACCACCAGCGACCGCCACCGCCGCCGTATCTCCAGCCTGAGCCACATCCCGTACACGACTACTCCGCTCTAAGAATCACACCGACGCGCAACCGCGCGGCCTGGCGAGCAGGCCAGAGCGCGGCCGCGCAGACGACCAGCAGGGCCAAGGGCACGACCAGCACCAGCGCCACGACGGCCAGCGGCGGCTGGTACAGCAGCGGCATGGTGTCCGCGATGATCCGCCACACGGTGCGGCCCAGCGTCACCCCCAGCGGGACGCCGAACGACAGGCCGACGGCCGCCAGCACGACCGCCTGGGTGACCACGACGCCACGGGCCTGACCCCGGGTCATGCCAAGCGCGCGCAGCACGGACAGTTCGTGCCTTCTCCGCCGGATGGCCGTCGCGAGCACGTGCCCCACCGCGCCTACGGCCAGCAGGATGAGGAACCCGGCCAGCAGGATCGGCAGCAGCCGGACGTTGCGCAGTTCGAGCGCCTGCGGCAGCGGCCCCGTGGGCTCGGCCGTCACCCCGTACTTCCCGGCGGCGGCGCCCAGCCGCGTCCCGGCCGCCACCGCGTCCGCGCCGGGCCGCAGGGCGACCAGGCCGAGGTGGAACTTGAATTCTCCGGGCGCGAACAGGCGCGCGTAGCCTTCCGGGGCGACCCAGGCACCGTTGACGTAGCCGTTGTGCGGGCCTTCGGGCAGCAGGCCGATCCCCGTCACCCGGAACGCTTCGGTCTTCCCCGTGCTGGTGAGCCGGATCGAACCGCCCACCCCGGCGCGCAGGTCCGTCGCGGTGACCGGGGCCAGCACGATCTCGTCCGGACCGCGCGGCGCGGTGCCCTCGGTGAGCGCGACGTCCGGCCAGCGGCCGTACGGATCGAGGGTGAACATCGGGAACGACATGTCGCCCGAGGCGGCCACGCCCACCTTGGCGTCGTTCACGCCCGCCACGTCGGGGTCGCGCAGCAGGGCCTCGATGACCGGCCGGGAGGGCGCGCCCTCGCCGTTGAAGCCGAAGAAGAGGGTGAGCCGGTGGGTCTGCCCGAACCTGGCCGGTTCGCGTATCGCGTCCGCCACCCCGTCGGCGACGGTGAAGGCCGCGAGCACGCCCAGCACACCGACGACCGCTCCCAGCAGCGCGGGCCGCACTGGGACGGCCTGACGGCCGTGGCCGGGCTCCAGCGCGAACCGCAGGCCGACCGCGACCGGAACCGGCAGCCCCCACCGGGCGGCGGCCGACGCGACCGGCGACCGGCGGGCCATCTGCCGCCCGGATCGGGCGCGCACCGTCGCCACCCAGGTCGCCGCGGCGGCCCGAACCGCGACCGCCGTCACCACCGCCGCCCAGCCGGGGGCCAGGACCAGCCAGTCCACATCGATTCCCGGCTCTGGTTCGGTCAGCGCGGCAGCTCCGATCGGCAGCCAGAAGGACGCCACGACCGCGCCGCCCACTCCGAGCGAGGCCCCGGCGACGGCGGCGAGCAGCGGACCGGCCGAACCGGCGGCGATCGCCTGACGGGAAGTCAGGCCGAGGTCGCGCATGGCACGGAGGTCCGCGCCGCTCGCCGCGACCAGCCGGGAGACCGACTGGCCGACCAGGACGACGGCCGCGATCAGCGCGACCAGGGCGAAGACCAGCAGGGCGGCACTCTCGAAGGCGGCGATCCGCTGGTGGAACATCGCCGCGTCGGCGACGCTCCACACCTCGATGTCGGGGCCGAGCGCCTTGACGAAAGCGGGCAGCCCGGCCTCGCCGTCGGTGAGCCGTACGGCCGCGTTGACGAAACCGCCGTTCGAGGCGCCCATGAAGTTCGCGGTGTACCGCTCGAACAACGCGGGCGTGGTCAACACGAGCCCGGTGCCGCCCTCGGCCGAATCGGTGTTGAAGAACGAGCGGACCACGCCGACGATACGGGCCTGGACCCTCGGGCCGGCCGGCGTGAGGGCGGCGGAGTCCTCGCGGTCCATCTGCTCCGGGGTGAGCAGCGCGATGGTCATCGTGTCGCCGACGTCCTTGCCGTTCGCCTCGAGGTACCGGGGGGTGACCATCACCTCGTCGAAGCGGTCGGGATCGGCGAGGCGCCCCGCCAGCACCACCGGGCGCTCCAGCGTCTGTCCCAGCCCCCGGTCCCCGGGCGGGAAGAACGCCCCCTGCTCAGCATCGGCCATCCTGCCCGCGGTGACGAAGGGGGTGGACACGAAGGTGCCGACCGCCTCGACGCCCGGCATAGCCCGGACCCGGTCCCAATCGAAGCCGGGCTCGTTGGGCAGCACGGCGACCGTCGCGGGCAGGGTCACGGCCAGCAGCCGCTCCAGCGCGGACGCGCCGCGCCGGGCCCCCGCCACGGCGGCCAGCACGGTCGCCGTGGCGATCGCCACCAGCAGGGCCAGGGCGACCAGGGCGCGCCATCTCCTTCGCGATTCCAGGCGCAGCCAGAGCGCGGTCACCGGGCTCACTCCGCCCGCAGCACGTGGGCGGGGCGCAGCCGCGTGTACAGATGCCCCGGCCAGGTGGCCAGCAGGTTGGCGACCAGCAGGGTGGCCGGGCCGACCAGGACCAGCGCCCACACGGCCAGCGGCGGATGGTAGAAGAGCGGGGTCGCGTCGGCCACCATCCGCCAGACCACCCGGCCGAGCGCGAACCCCAGCGGCGCGCCGAACAGCAGGCCGACCAGGGCGAGCAACGTGGCCTGGGCGATGACCACCGTCCGGGTCTGCGGCCGGGTCATGCCGAGCGCGCGCAGCACGGCGACCTCGTGCCGCCTGCGCCGCACGGCGGTGGCCAGCGCGTGCCCGACCGCGCCGATCGCGAGCTGGGCGAGGAACCCGCCCAGCACCAGCGGCAGCACCTGGACCCGCTGGATCACGGCCAGCGTGGGCGGCGGCTGCTGGACCTCGACGCCGACCGTGTCACCCCCCGGGATGGCGGCGGTCGCCGCATGGAGCCGGGCCATGACGGCGTCCTGATCCGCGCCGGGGGTGAAGGCGATCAGGGCGAGGTGGAACTTGTAGGAGTCGAACATCTGGTCGAAACCATCAAATGTGAGCACGCCGCCGTCGTCGTAGCCGTTGTGCGACCCGATCGGCACGAATCCGATCCCGGTCACCCGGTACGGCTTGCGCCCGCGTGGCCCATCAAGGGTGACCGTGGAGCCCACGGTCACTGCGAGCCGCCGGGCGGTGCTCACGCCGAGCAGGGTCTCGTCGGGGGCGCGAGGCGCGCGACCGGCCACGATGACCTGGTCGACGGGGGTGCCGGGGGAGCGGTAGCCGTACATGGTGACGGAGATGTCGGCGCCCGCCTGGGTCACGCCGACCTTGGCCTCGGTGAGCGCGGCCACGTCCCGGTCGGCGGCGATGGCGGTCAGCACCGCGGGAGTGGCGGGGCTGCTCTGGCCGTTCAGGCCGAAGAAGGCGAAGGCCTGGAAGGTCTGGCCGTACCTGGCGGGGTTGACGGCGGCGTCGGCGACGCCGCTGGAGAAGGTGAGGGCGGCCAGCACGCCGAGCACGCCGGTGACCGCGCCGAGCAGGGCGGGGCGGACCGGCACGGCCGTCGCGCCGCGCCCGCGCTCCAGCGCGAACCTGGCGCCGACCACGATCGGCACCGGCAGCCCCAGCCGCGCGGCGGCGACCGCGACCATCGAGCGGGACGGCGGCCGGGCGGGGTTCCGGCGGAGCGCGAGCCAGGCGGTCGTTCCCGCGGCGGCCGTGACCAGGATGATCACGGCGAGCCCGCCGGACAGCAGGATCGGCAGGTCCACGTCGATGCCCGGCGCCGGCTCGAACAGCGCGGCCGTGCCGATCGGCAGCCACGCCGAGGCGATCACCGCGCCGCCGACCCCGATGAGCGCGCCGGGGATCGCGGCCAGGAACGGGCCCATGGCGGCGACGCCGGTAGCCTGCCGCCGGGTCAGGCCCATCGCGCGCAGCGCGTCGAGCTCGGTCACGGTGGAGGTGGCGTACCGGGCCACGGACTGGCCGACCAGCACGGTCGCGGCGGCCAGGGCGGCGATGCCGAAGGCGAGCAGCGCGGCGGCCTCGAACGCGAGGACCTTGTTGTACTGCGAGGTCTCGTCGGAGCGCCGCCACACGTCGATGTTGGGCTTGCCGGTGGCCCTGGCCAGGGCCACCTTGAAGGCGGGAATCGTGGCCGCGCCGCCGTGCAGGCGGACCAGCGCGTTGACGTACCTCTCGTGCCCGGCCCCCAGCAGGTTATCCGGATATTTCGCGAAAACAGCGGGAGAGGCGACGATGAAACCGCCGGCTCCGACCGGGTCGACGAACCAGGGCGTTTTGATCACGCCGACCACCCGCGCCTCGATCCTGGGCCCCTGCATGCCGTTGGCGTACGGATCGAAGCTCATCGCGCCCTGCTCGGGGCTGGCGAGCCGGAAGGTCACCCGGCTGCCGACGCCCTGCCCGGCCGCGGCGGGGTAGCCGGCGGAGACGACGACCTCGTCCACCCGGGTCGGATCGAACATGCGCCCGGCCAGCAGCACCGGCTTCTCGATCGTCCGGAACACCTCGTCGTCCGCGGGCGGGAAGTTGGCGTAGATGTCCGGCCGGGCGCTCTCCACCGCCAGATCCCCGACGACGAAGGTCGACACGGCCGCCACCTCGGGCAGCGCGCGGATACGATCCCAGTCGAAGCCCGGCTGGTTGGGCAGCACCACCACGTCGGCGGGGAGAGCCCCGGTGCTCAGCCGGTCGAAGGCGCTCGCGCCGCGGCGGGCCCCCGCCACCGCCGCGAGCACGGTCCCGGTGGTGAAGGCGATCAGCAGCGCCAGCACGGCCAGGGACCGCCACCGGCGGCGTAACTCCAGGCGGAGCCACACCCACTGCAGGGTCATCCCTCCACCCGGCCGTCCCGCATCCGGATCGCGCGGGACGCGCCGGCCGCCACCTCGGGGGAGTGGGTGACCATGATGATCGTCTGCCCGTCCTCGTGCAGCCGCCGGAACAGCTCGAGCACCTCCAGGCCGCCCTCGGAGTCCAGGGCGCCGGTGGGCTCGTCGGCCAGCAGCAGGCTCGGCTGGTTGACCAGCGCCCGGGCGATGGCCAGCCGCTGCCGCTGCCCGCCGGACAGCACGGCCGGCACCTGCTGGAGCCGGTCGCCCAGGCCGAGCAGGTCGAGCAGGTCCCTGGCCCTGGCCTCGGCGGCGCGCCGCTTCATCCCGCCGAGCACGCCCGGCAGCACCAGGTTGTCCAGCGCGGACACCCCGTCCAGCAGGTTGAAGAACTGGAACACGAAGCCGATGTGGTGCCGCCGGAACCGGGCCAGCCAGTCCTCGTCCTTGCCGTCCACCCGCTCGCCCGCGACCTCGATGGTGCCGTCGTCGACGCCGTCCAGACCGGCGATCACGTTCAGCAGGGTGGACTTGCCGCATCCCGACGGGCCCATCACGGCGACGAACTCGCCGCGGCTCACGTCGAAGTCGACGCCGCGCAGCGCCCGGACCGGCGCCAGCTCGGCCTCGAAGGTCCGCCTGGCCCCGCGGATCCGTACGGCAGGAGCCTCTTGCGTGCCGTCGGGCGTGGGAGCGTCGACGGACAGTTCGGTTGCCATCAGAAATCCTCCGGGAGGTGAAAAGCCACGACGGGGGTGGATCGGCCTTTGACGGCGCGCGGTCCGAGCGGGGTCCACGGCCAGGGGATGTCCGCGGCGGTCACGGTGCCCTCCGCCGCCACGGTGCCCGCGGGACGGGCCAGATCCTGCATGCGCTGGGCGAGGTTCACGGTATCGCCGACGAGCGTGTACTCCACGCGTTCCTCGCTGCCGAGCAGGGCCGCGGCCACCTCGCCGGTGCACAACCCGATGCCCAGCCGGAACGGGGTGTGCCCGTCGCCGGACCAGTCCTGGTTGAGCGCGTGCTGCCGGCGGTGCATGGCGCGGGCGGCCAGCACGGCCGAGCCGGCGTGGCCGGGGCGCGGGTCGGGCGCGCCGAACACGGCCATCACCGCGTCGCCGACATACTGCATGACCGTGCCGCCCTCGCTCAGGATGGCCGCGTTCATGGCCCGCCGGTGCGCGTTGAGCTGCCCGGCGAGCACGGCCGGGTCGGTGTGCTCGGCGATCGCCGAGTAGCCGCGCACGTCGGACATGAGCACGGTCACGTTCAGCCGCTCGGTCCGGTCCATCCGGTCGGCCAGCAGCTTGTCGGCCACGCCGTGCGGCAGCAGCCGGGACAGCCGCTCGCCCTGCTCGTCCCGGCGCAGGATCGCCGTGTGCAGCATGCGCAGCCGCTTCAGCGCGCCCCTGCGACCGGCGGTCGCGCCCCTGGCCAGCTTCAGGAACAGCTGCTCGACCAGCGCGTTGACCGACTCGGGGCTGGCCTGCGCGGCGGCCGCGATGGCCTTCACCGAGCGGCCCTCGGCGACCTGCCTGAGCAGCTTCTCCTCGCCAGGGGTGAGCTCGGAGGAGCGCGCGGGGGACAGCAGGTCCTGCACGATCTGCGGGTCGATCATGGAACCGCCCGCCGCCACCTCGCGGATGGCCCGGCCCAGCAGCCGGGCGTCGGCGACCCGGTCCTTGAGCAGGTAGGCGTACCCGTCGGCGCCCTCGGCGAGCAGTTTGACCGCGTAGTCGGGGTCGTCGTACTGGCTGAGCACCACCACGCCCGTGCCGGGCAGCCGCCCGCGCACCTCCCGGGCGGCGTCGATGCCCTCGTCCTGGTACGTCGGCGGCATCCGGATATCGGTGACCAGCACCTGGGGCCGCAACTCCTCGGCCCGGGCGACCAGCTCGTCGTAGTCGGCGGCCACGCCGACCACCTCCAGGGCGAGGTCCCGGCTCAACAGCGCGCGCACGCCCTCACGGACGATCAGGTTGTCGTCGGCGAGTACCACCGTGATGCGATCCACCTCTTGAATGTCCTCCTATGCGGTGGACCGGGCCAAGAGGGTTAACCCCCTGTTGGCCGGTGGCTACCGCCCTGGCCGGGGTCTCGCGCGGTTTCTAGCGTCGAAGCGGACCTTAAGGAGGCCAGCATGCGTGTGGAATCAGAGGCGACGTCCCTGTCCTGGATTCCGTCCGAGGCGGTGAAGGGTTACACCAAGACCATGTTCACCGCCGGGATCTCCCACTACGACGACCCGCCCCCGGCCCGGATCGACGACCTGGAGAGCCTGCGCCAGGCCGACCGGTTCCGCTTCGCCAACCGGCTGCGCGTCTGGGCCGACTTCGAGGACGGCCAGGCGGTCGGCTACGGCGTGGACGGCGGCGGCCTGATGGGCTCCACCACCGTCCGGGTCGGCCCGCTCGGGGCCACCTTCGCCGCGATCGGCCTGCCCGACCTGCGCGGCGAGGCCGAGTTCGGGGACGGCTGGATCAAGGTCACCCAGTCGGCCGGCGGCCGGACCGCGCTCCCGTTCCCGCGCCCCGCCGCCACCGCGCCGTTCGCGCGCTGGCAGTCCCCGCTGGTGTGGACCACGCTCACGGTCACCCTGCACGCCGACGGCCGCGGCGAGATCGGCCTGAGCGGGGCCAGCCCGTTCCCCCGGCACTGGGTGTACGGCCCGGACGGCGCGCTCACCCTCAAGGCCGGGATCACCGACTTCAAGGCCTGGGCGGCGCAGACGGCGACCCCGTGGGGCGCGGAGGACTCCCCGGTCGTGGTCACCGCCGCCGAGACCGCGCTGGAGCGCGAGCTGTCCCGGCTGATCATGCGCGGCGGCCGCAAGCCGCTGGTCCGCGAGCTGGCCGGCGGCCAGACCCTGGTCCGCCAGGGCGACCGGGGCGACTCGCTGTTCCTGCTGCTGGACGGCGTGGTGACGGTGGACGTGGACGGCCGCACGCTCGGCGAGCTCGGCCCCGGCGTGGTGCTGGGCGAGCGGGCCGTGCTGGAGACCGGGCACCGGACGGCCACCCTGACCGCGGTCACCCCGATCCGGGTGGCCGAGGCCACCGCCGACACCATCGACCGGGCCGCCCTCGAGCATCTCGCCGCCGGGCACCGCCGGGAGGAACACGCGTGAGGCTCCTGTTCCTCGGCGTGCGCGGCTCCACCCCCGCCCCCGGGCCCGAGTTCGTCCGCTACGGCGGGCACACCAGCTGCGTGGCGGTGCTGCCCGCCGGGGATGTTCCGGCACTGGTGCTGGACGCCGGCACGGGCATCAGGCAGCTGTCCGGGCCCTTTCGCGGCCCGATCCTCCTCAGCCACCTGCACTGGGACCACGTCCAGGGCCTGCCGTTCAGCCGGGCCGTCGACCATCCGGACGCCCAGGTCGAACTGATCATCCCCGGCGCCGACCCGCTCGCCACCCTGACCCGGGCGATGTCCCCGCCGCACTTCCCGATCGAACCGGACGGCCTGCAGGGCGACTGGTCGTTCACCTCGTCCGCGCCGCTGCGCGAGCTGGCCGGGATGACCGTGCGGCAGGCCGAGATCACCCACAAGGGCGGCGTCACCGTCGGCACCCGGGTCGAGCTCGGCGGCACCTCGGTGGTCTACCTCCCCGACCACGCCCCCCAGCTCGGCTCGTCGGCCGCCGAGGAGCTGGCGGCCGACGCCGACCTGCTCATCCACGACGGCCAGTTCCGCCCCGAGGAGCAGGCCCTCGCCGACGCGTACGGCCACGCCACGATCACCGACGCGCTCGCCTTCGCCGAACGCTGCGGAGCCCGCCGCCTGCTGCTCACCCACCACGCGCCGACCCGCACCGACGACCAGCTGGACGCGCTGGCCAAGGAGTGGCCCGACGTGGAGTTCGCCCGCCAGGGCGAGCTGATCACACCTTCTGACCGGTCTCGCTCTCGTACGCGCTGAGCTGCTGTTCCAGGGCCTTCATCAGCTCGAACACCTGAGCCGGCGGGATCCTGATCCGGCTGACGATCCGGGTGGGCACGCTCAGATACTGCTCGCCCGATGAAGGATCGTCGGCCAGACCCGGCGGCCTCGTGATCACCGCGAAATCCAGAACGAACCCATCCCGGGTGTGCCAGACCGAAGCGAAATTGGCGTATTGCCCCGCTTCGACCTCGGCCGAGATGCTCACCTCAAGGCGGCTCTCCGGCTCCTGATTCAATTCTCTTCCCTCCGGTCGTTTCCATGGTGCCCTGACCGGAGGCTTCCCGCGCAGGGTGACACGGGCTCACTTGAGTATCGATGGCAACGGCTGCCCGCCGCGTTTGGCGAGCATCTCCTTCATCACGCTGATCTCGGCCGTCTGGCCGTCCACGATGTGCTGCGCCATCGTCCGCACCTCGCTCCGGCTGGTCAGCTGGAGCACGCCCTTGGACATGTCCACGCCGCCCTCGTGGTGGCGGATCATCAGCTGCAGGAAGAGGATCTCCCCCGCGACGCCGGTGGCCGCCCGCAGCTTCGCCATCTCCTCGGCGCTGGCCATGCCGGGCATGACCCCGGGGGTGCCCGCGTGCCCGTGACCCGACATCCAGGTCATCACCGGCTGGGTGGAGGTCTGGGTGAGACCCCACTGGTCCAGCCAGCCGATGAAAATTCCACGCTGGGTGCTCTGGGTGTTGATGATGTCGTACGCGAAGGTACGCAGATCCGGATCCGTGCTGGCATCCCTGGCCACGAACGACATGTCCACCGCCTGGGCGTGGTGAACGGCCATGTCACGGGAGAATCCCGCCTCGGCCGAGACGTCGCCGGGCGTGCCGGACCTGGTGAGGGTCACGATGATCAGGGCGGCCGCGACCAGGACGGCGAGTACCCCGAGGATTGGAAGCGGGCGGAAACGGGGGCTGTTCATCACTCTCAGGTTACTAGGGCAAGGGGATCAGCGAACCAAACGCCTGTCTATACCCACTATTCTCCATACCCATATGTGATTGCGTGATGGAGGGTCGATGACCAAGGAAAAGGCGCAGGCACGGCGTGAACATCTGGCCCGCATGCGCGCCGAGCAGAAGCGCAAGGAACGCAGGACCGCGTTCCTGATGTGGGGCATCGGCGGCCTCGTCATCGCAATCGTGGTGGGCGCGGTGGCCTTCGTCATCATCCGCGAGGAGATGAACAAGTCCGAGGTCGAGAAGCAGGCCGCCTCGGCCGAGGCGGCGATGCTGCCCAAGGTGAAGAACTTCACCTACAAGGGGTCGCAGCACATCGGGATCAAGGTGAAGTATGCGGAGGTCCCGCCGGTGGGCGGTGAGCACAACCCCACGTGGCAGAACTGCGGCATCTACGACCAGCCGATCAACAACGAGACGGCCGTGCACTCGATGGAGCACGGCGCGGTCTGGATCACCTACCAGCCGGACCTGCCCGAGGCGGACGTCGCCAAGCTGCGCAACCACGCCTCCTCGGACTACATGCTGCTCAGCCCGTACCCGGGGCTGCCGTCGAAGGTCGCCCTCTCGTCCTGGAACCACAACCTGGCCGTGGACTCGGCGGACTCGCCCGACATCGCCGCTTTCATCAGGAAGTTCAAGCAGGGCCCTGACACACCGGAGCGGGGTGCCGCGTGCACCGGCGGCGTCGACCAGACCGCGGCCGAGGCCGTGATCCCGGAGACCGCTCCGTCCGCCGAGCCGTCGGCGACGGCGGCGACCGACTTGCCGATGGCCAGCCCGAGCCCGTCCTCCTGACCGGTCACGCCGGCAGCTTCGCCAGGGGCACCCACGCCAGCCCGTGCGCTTCGGCCACGGCCCGGTTGGTGAGGTGCCCCTGGTGCGTGTTGAGGCCGCGCGCCAGCGCCTCGTCCGCGGCCAGCGCGGCCCGCCAGCCCAGGTCCGCGATCGCCAGCGCGTACGGCACGGTGACGTTGGTCAGCGCGTACGTGGAGGTGTGCGGGACCGCGCCCGGCATGTTGGCCACGCAGTAGAAGACCGAGTCGTGCACCCGGTAGACCGGGTCGTCGTGGGTGGTGGGCCGGGAGTCGGCGAAGCAGCCGCCCTGGTCGATGGAGATGTCCACCAGCACCGAGCCCCGCTTCATCCGGCTCACCAGGTCGTTGTCCACCAGCTTCGGGGCTCTGGCCCCGGCCACCAGCACCGCGCCGATCACCAGGTCCGCGTCCAGCACCGCCCGCTCCACCTCCTGCGCGTAGGACGCGACCGTCTTGCAGTGCCCGCGATAGATCGCCTCGGCCTGCCGGAGCCGGTCGATGTCCCGGTCCAGCAGCAGCACCTCGGCCTGCATGCCGAGCGCGATCGCCGCCGCGTTCATGCCCGACACGCCGGCCCCGATCACCACCACCTTCGCCGCGTACACGCCCGGCACGCCGCCCATCAGCACCCCGCGCCCGCCCCCCTGCCGCATCAGGTGGTAGGCGCCGACCTGCGGGGCCAGCCGGCCGGCCACCTCCGACATCGGGGCCAGCAGCGGCAGCGCGCCGGACGCGGTCTGCACCGTCTCGTACGCGATGCCGGTCACCCCCGACTCCAGCATCGCCCGGGTGCACGCCTCCGACGCGGCCAGATGCAGGTAGGTGAAGAGCACCTGGCCCTTGCGCATCCGGTGGTACTCCTGCGGCACCGGCTCCTTCACCTTGAGGATCAGGTCGCCCGTGGCCCACACGTCGTCGGCGCTGTCGAGCAGGGTGGCCCCGGCGGCGGCGAAGCCGGCGTCCGGGATGGCCGAGCCCGCGCCCGCGTCCCGCTCCACGAACACCTGGTGCCCGTGGCGGACCAGCTCGTGCGCCCCGGCGGGGGTGAGCGCGACCCGGAACTCGTTGTTCTTGACCTCGCGTGGAACTGCGACCCTCATAGGGATGCTCTACCCGTGTCGCGGCGGGCAGTCTGACAGATGTTCGGCTCGCTTGGTGACAGACTGTCATCTGATTACCGTGCGCTGGCGGACCTCGGTAGGCTCGGCGGGCGATGGTAGGGATCGAGGTCGGGATGCAGAACACGCCGGGCGCGGCTGAGCCCCCGCCGGGGGGCGGCGCGGCGGGCCCTGGAGGTCCATTAGGTCCGGGAGAACCTGGGCCTGGCGGCCCCGCGGCTCCGCCCGGGCCGCCGCAGGCCACCCGGCGCACCACCGTGGCGCTGGCCGTGGCGCTCATGCTGGTGGTGGTGATGAGCGGGGTGCTGGCCACGGTCGCGGTGCTGATGACCCGCAATCCGGACGCGCCGCCGCTGTCCACCACGACGCTGCGCCGGCTGGCCACGCCCATCCACTTCGCGCCGGTCGAGCTGGTCGGGCCCGGTCCCTGCGCGGGCGCCGAGATGGTTCCCGACGACGCCGGGGCCACGTGCTACCAGCTGGAGCCCGGGGTCACCGTCGCGGTGGTGCAGAAGATCGAGTCGCTCGCCGAGAGCGACGGGAAGTACGCGGTCCGGGTCGTGCTCGCGCCGGACAGCCGCGCCCAGATCGCCGACCTGACCAGGGACACGGTCAACCGGCAGCTGGCCATCGTGGTCGCCGACAAGGTGGTGGCCGCCCCCCGGGTGGCGCAGGAGATCACCGAGGACAGCCTGAGCATCGCCGGCTTCACCCAGCAGGAGGCGGTGGCCCTGCTGGCCCGCCTGAGCGGTCCCGCGTCCGCGCCCCCGGCGCAGTCTCCCGCCGTCGTGACTCCGCCGCCCGTCACCGACCCTGGTCTCACCGACCCCGCGGTGACGCAATCAGGAACGCCGCAGAACACCGGCCAGCCGCTGGCGCCGCAGGCGGGCGACAACCCCAGCCCCGCGGCCAGCGGAAACAATGAGACCAAATACGCGAGCTGCCGTGAGGCCATCGCGGCGGGCGCCGGGCCCTTCTTCAAGGGCACCCACCCGCAGTACGCGTGGTATGTCGACAAGGACAACGACGGCGTCGCCTGCGACCGCGACGATGTCTAACCGGCGAGGGCGATGTCGTCCGGCCGGATCGGCACCCGCGTCAGCGCGAGCCCGGTCGCGTCCCTGACGGCGGCGGCGATGGCGGGTGTGGACGACAACGTCGGCGGCTCACCCGCGCCGCGCAGACCATAGGGCGCGTGCGGGTCCGGGTTCTCCAGGATCGACAGCCGCATCGGCGGCATATCCAGGATCGTCGGGATCAGATAGTCGGTGAACGACGGGTTGAGCACCTTGCCGTCCCTGACCTGGATCTCCTCCATCAGCGCCAGCCCCAGCCCCTGCGCCGACCCCCCGTGGATCTGCCCCTCCAGCGCGAGCGGATTGATGATCCGCCCCACATCCTGCACCGCCGCCAGCTCCACCACCTTGACCAGGCCCAGCTCCACGTCCACGTCCACCACCGCCCGGTGCACGCACAACGCCAGCTGGGTGTGCGAGTCGCCCTGCCCCGTCACCGGATCCATCGGGAACGTGCGCCGGTGCCGGAACTCCCTGGTCTCCTCGATCGGCCCGTCCGCCAGCACCTCCGTCAGCGTGGCCCCGCCCGCCGTCAGCTTGTCCAGCCGCTCCCGCACCGCCTCGCAGGCCACCTTGACCGCGCCGCCGGTCATGTACGACTGCCGCGACGCCGACGACGACCCCGCCGAGCCCACCGAGGTGTCGGCCGGGACGATCGTCACCCGCTCGATGCCCAGCTCGGTCCTGGCGATCTGGCTCTTGACCATGATCAGCCCCTGGCCCACCTCGGCCGCCGCCGTGTGCACCAGCACGTGCGGCTCGCCGCCCAGCAGCTCCACCCGGACCCGCGCGGTGGAGTAGTCGTCGAACCCCTCGGAGAAGCAGATGTTCTTGATCCCCACCCCGTAGCCGACGCCCCGGCGCACCCCCTCGCCGTGCGTGGTCTGCGCGACCCCGCCGGGGAGCGCGCGCAGATCCGCCGAGCCGGGCCCCGGCAGCGGCATCGCCGCCAGCTCGCGCAGCATGCCGGCCAGCGGCGCGGGCGTGTCCACCACCTGCCCGGTGGCCAGCTTCGACCCCTGCGACACCGCGTTCCGCACCCGGATCTCGACGGGGGAGAGCCCGCACGCCTCGGCCAGGCGGTCCATCTGCGACTCATGCGCGTAGCAGGCCTGCACCGCGCCGAACCCGCGCATCGCCCCGCACGGCGGGTTGTTGGTGTAGGTCCCGTACGCGTCGATCCAGATGTTGTCCACCTCGTACGGGCCCACCCCCAGCGAAGCCGCGTTGCCGACCACGGCGGGGGAGGAGGAGGTGTACGCGCCGCCGTCCAGGACGATCTCGGCCTTGACGTAGACCAGGTCGCCGCCCTTGGTCGCGCCGTGCTCGTAGCGCATCCAGGCCGGGTGGCGGTGCACGTGGCCGAAGAAGGACTCCTCCCGGCCGTACACGATCTTGATGGGTTTGCCGGTGCGCAGGGCCAGCATCGAGGCGTGGATCTGCATGGACAGGTCCTCGCGGGCGCCGAACGCGCCGCCGACCCCGGCCAGGGTGAGGCGGACCTTGTCCTTGGGCAGGCCGAGGCAGGGCGCGACCTGGTCCTGGTCGACGTGCAGCCACTGGGTGGCGATGTAGAGGTCGACGCCGCCGTCCTCGGCGGGCACGGCCAGGCCGGACTCGGGGCCGAGGAAGGCCTGGTCCTGCATGCCGACCTCGTACTCGCCGGTCACCACGACGTCTGCGGTGAACTCCGAGCCCACCCGGACGGGCTGGTGGCGGACCACGTTGCCGTGCGGGTTGACCTGGGGGCAGGCGGGGTCGAAGGCGGCGCGGCGGGGGTCGGTGACCGCTTCGCGCAGCTCGTACCAGACCTGGATGGCGTCGGCGGCGCGGCGGGCCGTCTCGGGGTGGTCGGCGGCCACCAGGGCCACCGGCTCGCCCTGGTAGCGGACCTGGTCGATGGCGAGGACCGGCTGGTCCTTGTGCTCCAGGCCGTAGAACTTCGCGCCGGGCACGTCCTCGTGGGTGAGCACGGCGTACACGCCGGGCATGGCCAGGGCGGGGGCGATGTCGATGGATTTGATCCACGCCGACGGGTGCGGGCTGCGCAGGGTGGCGCCCCAGAGCATGCCGTCCAGCCACAGGTCGGAGGAGTAGGCGAACTCGCCGGTGACCTTCAGCGTCCCGTCCGGACGCAGCGCGCTCTGGCCGACGCCCTGGCTCTGTCCCGTGGCAATGCTCATAGAGCGAGTAGATCAGCCCAGCTCACGGGCGGCCTAGAGGTGCGGCCATGAAACGCGGGACCGGGCGGCGGCTGCGCCTTGTAGATTCGTCCAAATAGTGTGGGCGTGTGCAGATACGCGATCTGCTGGCCCTCGACGATCTGCGGCTCATCCTGCTCGCCGGGGAGACGCAGGCCGAGATCACCGGCGCGCTCATCACCGACCTGCCCGATCCGGGGCGCTACCTGTCCGGCGGCGAGCTCGTGCTGACCGGGATGATGTGGCGGCAGGAGCCCGCCGACTCGTGGCGGTTCGTGGACATCCTGGTGCGCGGCGGCGTGGCCGCGCTGGCCGCCGGGGACGCCAAGCTCGGCCACATCCCCGAGGATCTGCTGGCGGCCTGCCGGGAGCGCGGCCTGCCGCTGATCGAGGTGCCGGTCGAGGTGTCCTTCGGCGCGGTCACCGAGGCCGTCACCCGCCGCCTGGCCGGGGCGCAGGCCGGCGACCTGCGCCGCGCGCTGGGGCGGCACCGGCGCATCGTGGCGGCCGTGGCGGAGGGTGCGAGCCTGACCGAACTGTGCGCGCTGATGTCGGCGGAACTGGGCGTCACCGGCGCGGTCGTGTCCGCCGCCGGAACCGTCATCGCCGGTTCGCTGCCCGAGGCCGACGCCTCCCGCCTGGCCGCCGAATTCCTCGGCGCGGTACGGCTGCCGCTGGTGACCGCCGGGCCGTACACGATCTTCGCGGTGGACCGGGCGCACCGGGCCGCCGGGTGGGCGCTGGTCTGCGGGGGCGAGCTGGACCCGGAGATCGGCTACGAGCTGGCCTCGTGCGTGGCGCTGGAACGCACCCGGATGGAGGGGGGCCGCCGGGTCGAGCGTCGGCTGGCGGAACAACTGATCGCGCTCGCCACCGCTGGGACCGCGGACCTGTCGGAGCTGTCGGCCCGGCTGCGCACGTGCGGCATCGACGCGGGGGAGCCGTACGCGGTCGTGTCGGCCACCGTCGCCGAGCCGTCCGCTGATCCCGCCGTGCTGGGCGGTCAGGTGGTGGAGGAGCTCTTGGACCGCCGGGTGGTCGCCGCCGCCGCGGCCGACGGTGCGATCGCGCTGGTCCCGCTTCGGGCGGGTACGGCCGCCGCGGTCGCCGCGGCCCTGACCGCCCGGGTGGCGGCGTTGCCGGGCGTCGCGGTGTCGATCGGCGTCAGCGCCGCCCTGACCGGTCCGGCCGCCATTCGCGGTGGGGTGGAGGAGGCGGGGCACGCGCGCCGGATGGCGGAGGCGCGCGGGGGCGGGGTGGTCACCAGTGCCGAGATTTACACGCATGAACTGCTGCTGGCGACCGTTCCCGGCGATGTTCGCCGATCATTCTCGGAACGGTTGCTTGATCCGCTCTTCGCGTATGACAGAAAACATCAGGCGGATCTTGTGCGTACCCTCGGGACTTTCCTTGATTGTGCAGGTTCCTGGAACACTTGCGCCGAGCATCTGCACGTGCATGTGAACACGGTGCGATATCGCATTCGGCGAGTTGAGGAATTGACGGGAAAAGATCTTTCCGCGATGGCGGATCGAGTAGACCTTTATCTCGCGCTTCGGGCGTCCTGAATTCGAATTCCAGGAATCGGTCACCTAAAGTGTTCGCTTGGTGACAAGATGTGGTGGTGCTTCCTGACACACAGTCAGGCGGCGCTCTCTGGAATCTTCCAGAAAGCGCCGCCACAATGGAGTCGACTACCTTGTCATGCTGGCCCGAAAGGGGGTGGCCGTGGAGTGAAACCTCTTGGCGAGAGATGCGGCCAGGCCCCGATCGGACCGTGGGCTCCGGTCGGCCTTCGGCCGCTGCGCTCTAGGCGGCCTATGGTCAACCACTAACCCCGTACGTTTTCACATGTCCGGCGCAGGTGCCGCGCCGGTGTCCAGAAGTGGACAGTGCGCGTTCCTCCACGTGGAGGCTCGCGGTCTTGCCTCTTGCTGTGCTCGTGGGCTGCGCCTGAGCACACCAGGTCGGCCCGTCTTCACGCGCTGCGCGCGTAACGAATCAGCAGCACATGAACGCTGGTGACTGCGGTAGGGGAGACGGGGCGGCGCCTGCGGTCGTAGCATTTAACCAGACAGCCACTCCGGCTGCGATCAAGACAGCTACGACAGAGACGGCGAGGCGGCGTTTCATGGGGGGAACTCCCGTCGGTGTTTGGTTGTGGGGCCTACATCTTCTCAAGGGGTGCATGTGACCAGTCAAGATTTGGTGGGTCAGCGGATAAAAACAATCCGCCGCCAACGCGGTCTCTCTCAGGCCCAGCTCGCCCATCCCGAATTGTCAGACTCATACGTCTCACTCATCGAGAGTGGTAAGCGTACGCCAACTCCCGCTGTTTTGGAGTTGCTTGCGCAGAAGCTCGACTGTTCGTTGACGTATCTTGTCAACGGTGTCACGGCCGAGCAGATGGAGGAACTCGACCTCGGGCTGCGTTTCGCCCGGATGGCGCTGGAGAACGGCGAGTTCCTTGAGGCACGCCGTCGCTACCGCGAACTGATGGACGACAAGAGCCTCGTTGGTCTGGCCTCGCTCCGCCAGGACGTCCAGTTCGGCTACGCCCGCTCCCTGGAGGCGTGCGCTGAGCTGGACGAGGCGATCGAGATGCTGGACTCCCTGCTCGAGTCCGACACGGAGGCCCAGACCCCCTCTCGCCGGGTGGCGATCGCGGTCGCGCTCTGCCGTTGCTACCGGGAGCGCGGCGACTTCCAAGAAGGTGTCGACGTCGGCGAGCGCATCCTCGGCGAGACCGCCCGCCAGCACTGGAACGACGATCTGGTAGAACTCGGCGCCACCCTGCTCTCGGTCTACTTCTGGCGCGGTGACCTGCTCAGGGCCCGGCAGTTCGCCACCGAGCTCCTGTCAGCCGCCGAGACGCTCGCCTCCCCACGCTCGACTGTCGCCGCCTGTTGGAACGCCGCCGTGACCGCCGAGCACCTCGGCTTCGGCGAGGAGGCCATGTCGCTGATCGAGCGCGCCCTGGCGGTCCAGTCCGAGACCGGCGGCCCCCGTAACCTTGCCCGGCTCCGCGGCGCCTACGCCAAACTGCTGCTCCAGGTGCGCCCCAGCGAGGCCGAACTCGCTCGCGACATCACGCTGCGCGCGATGAGCGAACTGAAGGAGTCCTCCGCCGGCCTGGGTGACATCATCCACTGCTCGCTCTACCTGGCCAGGTGCGAACTGGCCCTGGGTGATCTGAACGCCGCCCTCGGCTACGCGCAGCAGGCCGTGGACCTGGTCGGCGAGAACAACCGCAGTCTGCACTCCGAGGCACACCTGATGCTCGGCCAGATCTACTTCATGCAGCGCAGGGACCAGGAGTGCACTACGGAGCTTTCGGTGGCCGGGGAGTCGCTCAAGCACCTCTCCGCCACTCGCAAGGTGGCCGAGAGCTGGCATCACGCCGCCGAGACGATGTCCCAGCTGGGTGACCACGATGCCAGTGTGGACGCCTACCAGCGGGCACTCTCGTGCGTCGGACTCTGAGAATGGGACCGGCGAGGTAGGGAGCGAGCGCGTGCGTCGGTAGCCTGGGGGCGTCATGAAGATTTCCCCGCTCCCCGCCGCGCTGGCCTTCCTCGCCATGCTCCTGTCGGGCACCGCTCCGGCGTTCGCGCACACCTCCCTGCGGACCAGCGATCCGCTGCGGGACACCCGGGTGGAGGCGCTCAAGAAGGTGACCCTGGAGTTCACCGAGTCGGTGCGCTTCCCCGTCGTGATCGTCACCGGCCCCGGCGGGCTGCGTTACGAGGACGGCAAGCCCCAGGTGCGCGGTCCCAGGGTCCTCCAGGATGTCGGCCCGCAGTTGCCCGGCGGCGCCTACACGATCGCCTACCGGGTCGTCTCCCGTGATGGCCACCCGATCGAAGGCGAGATTCCCTTCAGGCTCGTGCCGCCCCCGTCGCCGGGGGAGACTCCCGCCGCTCCGGTGGCCGCCGCGCCGTCGGCCAGTGCGGAGGCCGGCGTCGAGGCCAGTGTGGAGGCCAGCCCGGAGGCGCAGGTCGCCGAATCGCCGAGCGTGCCCGGCTGGGTGTGGGTCGTGGTGTTCGGGCTCGCGGGCATCGGCATCGGGATGGCGTTCAGCATGCGGAAGAAGCCGTGAGCATGTTGACGATCATGACGGGGCGGACTGTGATGGCTGGGGCGGTTGCCGTACAGGCCGGAGGCCGGGGATGAACAGAACGGTGCGGTTCGCGATCGCGGGCGTGTGCGCGGCCATCGGGGCCCTGGTGATCGGGATGGTGGCCGGCGGGGCGGCGACGCCGCGGGTCATTCCGGGGCTGCCGGACGAGGGCGCGCTGACCCGGTGGATGGTGCCGCTCTCCAAGCTGTCCATGGACGCGGCGGGTGTGCTCACCGTCGGCCTGCTGCTGATGGCCGCCGCGCTGCTGCCCAGCGACAAGGGGCTGCTCGGGAAGCCGGCGCTGGAGTATGTGAAGGCCGCGTCGTGGGCCGCGCTGGTGTGGGCGGTGGCGGCGGCGTCCACGCTGGTGTTCGGGCTCTCCCAGTCGATGGGCCAGCCGATCGGGGTGATCCTCGGCGGGAACGAGCTCACCAGCTACGCCAGCCAGACCCCGCAGGGCATCGCGCTCACCCTGGTGGTGCTGTTCGCGGTGTCCATCGCGCTGTTCGCGCGCGGGGCGATCACCGTCGGCGCGGCCGGGGGCCTGCTGGTCTTCGCGCTGGTCACGCTGCTGCCCCCGGCGCTGACCGGGCACTCCTCCTCCTCGCCCAACCACGGCCTGGCCACCACCTCGGTCGCCTTCCACCTGCTGTTCCTCGCCGTCTGGGTGGGTGGCCTGGGCCTGCTGTGCGTGCACGCGATCAGGTCCGCCGACAAGCTCCCCCTGGCCGCCGAACGGTTCTCCCGGATGGCGCTGTGGTGCTTCGCCGGGGTCGGCCTGTCCGGGCTGGCCAGCGTCGTGGCCCGGCTCGCCACCGTAGACGCCCTCTTCACCTCCGCGTACGGCCTGCTCCTGCTGGCCAAACTGCTCGCCTTCGGCGTGCTGGGCGTCATCGGCTGGTGGCATCGCGGCCGCACGCTTCCCCAGCTCACCGCCGGAAAGCCGGGCGCCTTCCTGCGCCTGGCACTCGGCGAGATCATGCTGATGGCGGCCACCGTGGGCGTCGCGGTCGCGCTCGCCCAGACCGCCCCGCCCCCCGTGGACGTTCCCACCGACCGCGCCTTCGATCTGCTCGGCTACCTGGTCCCGCCACCGATCACCCTCGGCAACCTGCTCACCCTGTGGTGGTTCGACCTGTTCTTCGCCGTCGTCGCCGCCACCCTGGGCGGTCTGTACGCCGCCGGGCTGGTCCGGCTGTCCCGCCGCGGCGACTCCTGGCCGGTCGGCCGCACCGTGGCCTGGTTCACCGGCGTGGCCATCCTGGTGCTGGCCACCCAGAGCGGCGTGGCCCGCTACGCCCCGGTCCTGTTCAGCGTGCACATGACCGAGCACATGATCCTGTCCATGCTAATCCCGATCTTCCTGGTCCTGGGCGCCCCCGTCACGCTGGCCCTGCGCGCGCTCAAACCGGCCGCCCACCGCGGCGACCGCGGCCCCCGCGAATGGCTGACGGTCATCCTGCACAGCCGGGCGATGCGCGTCATCGGCCACCCCGGCATCGCCACCGCCCTGTTCATCGCCTCCACCTACGCCCTCTACTTCACCCCCCTGTTCGCCTCCGCGATGGAGGAGCACCTGGGCCACCTGGCGATGTCGGTCCACTTCCTGCTCACCGGCTGCCTGTTCTTCTGGATCATCGTCGGCGTCGACCCGGCCCCGATCCAGCTCCCCTACGTGGGCCGCCTCATCCTGCTCTTCGTGACCATGCCGTTCCACGCCTTCTTCGGCCTGGCCCTGATGAGCATGGGCACCGTGCTGGCCTCCGACTGGTATGACCAGCTCGGCCGCACCTGGGGCGACACCGCCGTCGCCGATCAGAAACTCGGCGGCGGCATCGCCTGGGCCTTCGGCGAGATCCCCACCCTGATCGTCGTGATCGCCCTCGCCATCCAGTGGTGGCGGGCCGACGACCGCCAGGCCCGCCGCGCCGACCGCCGCGCCGACGCCCGCGCCGCCAAATCCGGCGGCACCGGCGACCCCGAACTGGACGCCTACAACGAGTACCTGGCCAAGCTCAACCGCCGCAAACCCAACAAAACCGGCTCCTCCTGATCCGGGGAGCCGGTCCTGCCGTTCACCGCGCTCCGGTCAGCGCCAGAGCGGGGTCACCGCGGGCTGGGACTCGCGCCAGAGCACGGTGCCCGCCTCGTCGTAGCCGACCAGTTCGAAGCCTTCGGCGTAGATGTCCTTCGTGCGCTGGTGGACGCCGGAGAACAGGCGTACGTCGATGTTCCACGGGTTGCGCCGGGTGGCGGCGGTCGAGGCCGTGCCGTCGGGGGCGATCATGTCCACCCGGGCCGTCCGCGAATCGGTGATGCCGAACCAGTGGGCGCCTCGGTCCTGCATCGACACCGGGTACCGGTCGCCGCCCATGTTCGTCAGCAGGTCCTTCGCCCTGACCAGGTGCTGGCCGATCACGTCGCCGTCGAGCCGCCAGATCAGCGTCTCGTCGGGGGTTTTCACGAGGGTGGCCACCAGGTCGTGCGGCAGCGTCGCGGCGGGGCCCACCGGCTCGGCGGTGAACTCTTCGCTCAGGTGGCCGTACTCCTTTTTCCGCTCCGTCACCTGGCTCTGGGCATCGGTGAACTCGAAAGCGTCGATTCTGGTCGTGCGGGGGACGGTCGCGGTCCAGATGGCCCATGGCGTGCCCGCCGGATGTTCGACCCTGCTCGGGATCTTGCCGCCGCCGACGACGAGCGTGGTGACGGCTGTCACCTCGCTCTTGGTGAGGCCGTAGTACAGCACCTTCTCCGCGATCAGGTTGGTCGAGCCCACGACCGTCGGCATGCTCTCCTCGTCCGGCTCGTTGCAGCCGTAGGCGCCTCCGCCGGACCGGGACTGGCCGGCCGTGCAGAAGAGCGTGTCGCCCTTCTCGTTCCTGGCGAACCACAGCAGCATCGCGAGGCCCTCTCCGGGATCCTGGACGGCCAGCCGGTCGCCCAGCGGCGTGGGGTTGCCACTCAGCACGAAGCCGTAGCGCAGGAGCGCGTCGCCCGATTCCGCGACGAACTTCGCGAAAAGGTGATCATCATTCACCAGCCGAGCCTCCTTGATCTGTCGCATGGAACACGCGCGAAGGAGGCCGGCTGTTGAATTCCGGCGGCCGGACTACGGCAGGGTCAGGATCTCGTGGCCGGTTTCGGTGACGAGGATGGTGTGCTCGAACTGGGCGGTGCGTTTGCCGTCCTTGGTGACGGCGGTCCAGCGGTCGGGCCAGATCTCGTAGTCGATGGTGCCGAGGGTGAGCATGGGCTCGATGGTGAAGGTCATGCCGGGGACCAGGGTGACGGCCAGGGAGGGGTCGTCGTAGTGGGGGACGATCAGGCCGGAGTGGAAGGAGCGGGCGATGCCGTGGCCGGTGAAGTCGCGGACCACGCCGTAGCCGAAACGTTTGGCGTAGGCCTCGATGACGCGGCCGACGATGTTGAGCTGGCGGCCGGGGGCGACGGCCTTGATCGCGCGGTTGGTGGCCTCGCGGGTGCGCTCGACCAGGAGGCGGGACTCCTCGTCGACGTCGCCGACCAGGTAGGTGGCGTCGGTGTCGCCGTGCACGCCGCCGATGTAGGCGGTGATGTCCACGTTGACGATGTCGCCGTCCCGCAGCACCGTGTCGTCGGGGATGCCGTGGCAGATGACCTCGTTGATCGAGGTGCACAGGGACTTCGGGTAGCCGCGGTAGCCAAGGGTGGACGGGTAGGCGTCGTGGTCGCAGAGGAACTCGTGGCCGATCCGGTCGAGTTCGTCGGTGGTGACGCCGGGCGCCACGTGCTTGCCGACTTCGGCCAGGGCCTGCGCCGCGATCCGGCCCGCGATCCGCATCCGCTCGATGGTCTCCGCGGTCTGCACGTCTGATTCGCCGCGCTTGGGCTCCGGCTTGCCCACATATTCCGGGCGCTCGATGTGGGCGGGAACCTTCCGGGTGGGTGAGATCCGCCCCGGGCGCAGCAGCGTCGTCATGGGGCAAGTCTAGTTGTGCCCTGACGGGGCAAGATGAGGTCGTGAGCGAGCAATGGTGGTTCTGTCTGAAGCACATGCGCGTCGAGCCCGATCAGGGCTGCCCGAACAAGGACCGGATGGGTCCGTACGCCTCGGAGGTGGAGGCGGCGGACGCCCTGAAGACGGCGGCCGAGCGGAACAAGGCGTGGCAGGCCCAGGACCAGGACGATGGCGACGACTGATCCTTGACCGGAAATAGGGGACATTCCCATCGGTTAACTGCCAAGCTGGATGGGTGGGGGAGAGCGGGCTGAGCCAGGTGGACGAGCGGGCTCGTCGTTTTTCCGACGCCGAACGGCGGGTCGCCGAATTCCTGGTCTCGGCCGGTCACGAGGTGATCGCCGTCGGGGCCGCGGATCCCGGGGCGCGCGGGCGGCTGGGAAACCGCCCCGACGCCCTGGTCGACGGGGTGCCCACCGATTTCGTGGTGCTCGCCACCGGCGACACCGGCGCCGCCGTGGCCATGGCCTTGAGCCGCGCCGCCAGGCACGCCGATCAGGCCGTGATCGACGCGCGCGGTTCCGGGCTGGCCGTCGTCGCCGCCCATGAGGGCATCCGCCGCTTTCAGGCCGTGCCGCACAGCCGTGACCTGCGCGGCTGGCGGGTGGTCGGGGACGGCTACGACATCAACGCGATGTCCGCGGCGCCCCACGTCTCACCGTGATCGGGCCGGCCTGAAGCCGAGACCTTTGATGCGGAAGGTCGGGTGGCTCTTGCGCCGGCGATCACGGGAGGGGCGGCGTGGCACCGGACAGCGGGAGCGCGCCCAGGTTGGTGAGGTGCTCGACGATCGGGATGCCCGCGGCCGGCAGGCCCATGTCAGGTTCCCTTCGCCGGGCGCGCGGCCGCGCGCTTCGCGATGAACTTTCCGATGGCCAGCGCTCCGATGGCGGTCCAGATCACGTTGAGGATCGCGGACGGCCAGGCGCCGTGATAGCCGCTGTTGATCGCCAGCGTGAGCGCCCCGCCCAGATTGATCGCCTGGTACGCGACTCCGTCGCCGGACAACCGCGACGAGGAGACCATGCCGTATGCGATCAGCAGGGCGATCGCCCCGGCCGTGCCAAGAATGGTGATAAATGTAGACATTTGTGTCAATCATCTGGGAGTGTGGCGCTGTAGCGCAAGTGAAGAAAACTTAAGTCCAGCGTAAGCTCTACTGTATGGAGATCGACCCCCGCCGGCTGCGCATTCTGCACGAAGTCGCCCGCAGAGGCGGCGTCATGAAGGCCGCCGAAGCCCTGCACCTGACCCCGTCGGCGATCTCCCAGCAGCTCGCCCAGCTGGAACGCGAGGTCGGCATCGCCTTGATCGACCGCTCCCAGCGCCGGATCTCGGTCACCCCGGCCGGGCGGGTGCTCTCCGCCTACGGCGAGCGCATCGAGGAACAGCTCGCCGAGGCCCGGCACGAGCTCAACCGTTTCACCGAACGCCTGGCGGGCCCGGTCACGATCGCCGCCTTCCCCACCGTCATCCGGCACCTGCTCGTCCCCGCCCTGGCCGAACTGGCCGGCAGCCACCCGCTCATCACCCCCGTGATCCACGAGCTGTACGGCCAGCCCGCCCTCCAGGAACTCCGCCTGGGCGGCGTCGACCTGTTGGTCACCGAACGCGACATGAGCCAGCCCGCCCCGGCCCTCCCGTCCATGACCCGCCACCGCCTCTACGACGACGAGTACCGCATCGTCGCCCCGCCGGGCATCGTCCCGCCCGGCGAGGTGTCCGACCTGGCCGATCTGCCCTGGGTGGCGGGTGTCCCGCACCAGGCCTGCGGCCAGGCCCTGGACCGGCTCGCCCAGTTCCACGGTTTCACCCCGCGCCGGGTGCACGTGATCTCGGAGTTCCCGCCCACTCTGGATTTGGTCTCGGCAGGTCACGGGGTCGCGATCGTGCCTTCGCTGGCGCTGCTGGACGTCCCCGAGGGGCATGTCGTGATCACTGGCATCCACGGTGTCGGGTCGCGGCGGATCGAGGCGCTCACCCGCGTGAGCCGTACCAGATCCGGCGAGCCCGACCCCGTGCAGGCCGTGGTCATCGAATCCCTCAGAGAGGTCGCGGCGCGGCTGACCAAGCGGGTCACCGATCTGAGCGACGCCTGAGGTCAGTCGGCGGTCCGGGGCCCGGTCACCCGGTCGGCGAGGCGGGCGAGGCGTTCGCGCAGGGACGCGCGGTGCGGGACTTCGGCGGCGGCCATGCTGATCAGGTGCTGGGCGCCGTCGAAGGAGAGCGGGGCGCCGATCTCGGGGACGGAGAGGGCGTCGTGGGCCAGGGACGCGAGATCGGCGTCGCCGCCGTCCAGGGCCAGGATGGTGGCGCCGGTTCTGCGGGCGTCGTCGACGCGTTCCAGCAAGGGGACGGGGGCCTGATCCTCGGCCACGACTAAGAGGGTTTCGCCCCGGGTGGCGGCGGTCAGGCGGTCCAGGCCGATGCGAAGGTGGGCGGGGGCGTCCGGGGGAGGGGACCAGCGGAGCAGGGTGGGGGCGAGCTGGCCCAGGCCGGACAGGCGCGCTTCGTCGCTGAGGTGCGCGGTCAGGTGCCAGGGTTCCTCGTCGGGGGTGCCGACCAGGAGCAGGCCGCCGGGGGAGCGGGTGGCGCGGAGCGTGCGGCCGAATTCGCGGGTGCGGGCCACCCAGTCGGTGGAGGCGAGGGCCTCCCGCAGGAATCTGACCGCGGCGGCGTCCATGCGTTCCATCGTGCCCCAGGTCACGGCCGTGCGGCGGGGTTCGGCCACATTGCCGGTGGCACGAGTCACATTTTTCCCGGCCGTGCCCTCTTGACCATGGGCTACTGCCGGGTAACTATCAAGCTCACGGCGCCGTCCACCGAGCAGTGAAGCCTTGAAGGGCGGCCTCACCATGCACGTTCGAGTCAGATCCGCCGTGCTCGCCATCGGCTCCCTCCTGACTAATGAGAAACCTGCTCATCAGTCTGCCACCCCACTGTCGCGCCTGGTCAGGACCGTAGTGGCAGCCCATTTAGCAACTTTCTCATTAGTATTACCCCTGTTCCCCGCTCCCGCCTCCGCGGCCGCCCCCGGCGACGTCGTCGAGGCCACTCCGACCACCGTCTACCTCGCGCCGGGCCGGCTGCTGGAAGTTCCCGTCAAGGCCTGGCACCTGCGCTACCGCTCGACCTCCGCGACCGGCGCCGCCACCATCGTGTCCGGCACGCTGCTGGTTCCGAAGGCGTCCTACCCGTTCGGGAAACGTCCCGTCGCCGGGTACGCGGTCGGCACCCACGGCCTCGGCGACCAGTGCGCCCCCTCGCAGGCGATGGCCAACGGGACGGAGCTGGAGCTCGCGTTCATGAGCCTGCTGCTGCTCAAGGGCTGGGC
Organism: Acrocarpospora sp. B8E8; assembly: GCF_039871605.1. NCBI lineage: Bacteria > Bacillati > Actinomycetota > Actinomycetes > Streptosporangiales > Streptosporangiaceae > Acrocarpospora > Acrocarpospora sp. B8E8. The sequence continues at coordinate 60,325 of NZ_JBDPLV010000022.1, forward strand.
GGTCGCGGTGACCGACTACGAGGGGCTCGGCACGCCGGGCGATCACACGTACATGGCGGGCCGCTCGCAGGGGCAGGCCGTGCTCGACTCGATCCGGGCGGCGACCAGAACCCCGGGCGCGAACGTGGCGGCGGGCGGTCCCGTCGTGATCATGGGCTACTCGCAGGGCGGCTCGTCGGCCGGGTGGGCGGCCCAGCTGTACTCCTCGTACGCCCCTGAGCTCAAACTCAAGGGCGTCGCCGCCGGCGGAGTCCCGGCCGACCTCCAGGCGGTGGCCGACAACGTGGACGGCGGCCCCGACTTCGGCCTGGCCGCGGCGGCGGGCGTCGGCCTGGACGCGGCCTACCCCGAGCTCGCCCTGGAGAGCTACCTCACCCCCGAGGGCGCGGCCCTGTTCGACGACGCCCGCGACGACTGCGTGGACGAGATCAGATCCAAGCTGGCCGGCCGCCACCTGGCCGACCTGACCACGACCGACGTGATGCACCGCCCCGACTGGCAGGCCAGGCTGGCCGAGAACCGGCTCGGCGCCAGCAAGCCGTCCGTGCCCATGTTCGTCTACCACGGCACCGGCGACGAGATCATCCCGATCGCGGTCAGCCGCACGCTGCGGCGCGAGTACTGCGCCAAGGGCGCCAACGTGCTGTGGACGTCGGTTCCGGCGAGCAGCCACGTGCTGGGCGCGGTCGAGGGCGGCCCGCTCGCGATCGCCTGGCTGGCCTCCCGGGTGCTCGGCCTCCCGGCGATCAGCAACTGCTGAGGGGACGGCTGACAGGTCCCGGTGGGGGGCCTGGCATGATCTAGCCCATGGTTGAGCGGAATGATATTTCGGAACTGACGATCGCGATCCTGGGCGGCACCGGTGACCAGGGCAAGGGCCTGGCGCACCGGTTCGCCCTGGCCGGGCACCGGGTGCTGATCGGCTCGCGCGACGCCGACCGGGCGCACGCGGCCGCCGCCGAGCTGAGCGGCGCGGGACTCGTGGCGGGCGGCGAGAACGCGGCGGTCGCGGCGGCGGCCGACGTGGTGATCGTGGCGGTGCCCTGGGAGGGGCACGCGGCGACCGTGTCGGCCCTGGCCGGGGAGCTGGCCGGGAAGATCGTGGTGGACTGCGTCAACCCGCTCGGCTTCGACAAGCAGGGCGCGTACCCGCTGGTGGTCGAGGAGGGCAGCGCGGCCCAGCAGGCGGCGGCGCTGCTGCCGGAAAGCCGGGTCGTGGCCGCCTTCCACCACGTGTCCGCGGTCCTGCTCCTGGATCCCGCCGTCGCCACCATCGACCTGGACGTCCTGGTCCTCGGCGACGACCGTGAGGCCACGGATCTGGTCCAGGCCCTGGCCGCCCGCATCCCCGGCGTCCGCGGCATCTATGGCGGACGCCTCCGCAACGCCCACCAGATCGAGGCCTTCACCGCCAACCTGATCTCGATCAACCGCCGCTACAAGGCCCACGCCGGGCTCCGCGTCACCGACGTGTGACGGCCAGGGTCGCGGGATCGGTGTTGGAACCGCAGACGATCACAGCCACCCGCTCGCCCGGCGCGGGGGTGTAGGCCCCGCTGCGGAGGGCGGCCAGGGCCGCCGCGCCCGCGTGCTCGACCGCGATGTGGTGGTCGTGCCAGAGCGCGTGGCGGGCTTCGACGATGGCTTCGTCGGAGACCAGGACGCTGGTGACGCGTCCGGCCACGGTCTCGTACGGGATGCGGCCGAGCATGCTCGCGCCGAGGGCGTCCGCGCCGACGCCGCTGACCTCGACGCGGACGGGCTCGCCCGCGGCCAGGGCACGGTGCAGGGTCGGGATACGTTCCGGTTCCACGGCGATCACCTGGGCCCGGCCGTTCAGACCGGCGACGATTCCGGCCACCAGGCCGCCGCCGCCGACGGCCACCACGACCGTGTCCACCTGGGTGAGCTGCTCCAGGAGTTCCAGGGCCACCGTGCCCTGACCGGCGGCGACGTCGAGCTGGTCGTAGGCGTGGATCTCGACGGCGCCCGTCTCGGCGGCGCGTTTCCAGGAGGCTTCGAGGGCTTCCTGGTAGATCGCCCCGCCGACGACGACCTCCGCGCCCAGGGCGCGCAGGCCCGCGATCTTCACGGGCGCGCACACCTCGGGGACGAAGATCTCCGCGCGTACGCCCAGGCGACGGGCCGCGAAGGCGACCGCGAGGCCGTGGTTACCGCCGCTGGCGGCGATGACCCCGGCCGCGGGCGGGGTGGCGCCGAGGAGCCGGTTGAAGGCTCCCCTGACCTTGAAGGAGCCCGCGTGCTGGAGGCATTCCAGCTTGAGCCATCGCCCGGGTTCGACCTCGATGACGGGCGTGCGCAGCACATACCCGCCGATCCGATCTGCCGCCCGCTCCACGTCCGCTCGTGTGACCGCCATCGGGGAACTCTAGTCCAGGGCTTGCGCGATGTCGGCCCAGAGGTCCTCGGCGTGCTCGATGCCGACCGCCACGCGGACGGTTCCCGCGCCGATCCCCGCCTGGGCCAGCTGCTCCTCGTCCAGGTGGCGGTGGGAGGTGCTGGCGGGGTGGAGGATCAGGGTTTCGACGCCACCTAGAGAGGGGGCGAGAAGCGCGAGCCGGAGCGAGCTCATGAACTTCTCCCCCGCCGCGCGCCCGCCGAGCAGGTCGAAGGAGAGCACGCCGCTGAAGTCGGGGAGGAGCTTGGCGGCGATCTCATGGGAGGGGTGGCTTGCCAGGCCGGGCCAGTGCACGGCGGCGACCGCCGGGTGCCCGGCCAGGCGGGTGGCCAGCACGCGGGCGTTGGCGCAGTGGCGTTCCATCCGCAGCGCGAGCGTCTGCATGCCGCGCAGGGTCAGCCAGGCCGCGAACGGGTCGGGGGTGGCGCCGAGCGTGCAGGCGTAGGACCAGATCTTCCGGTAGAGCGCGTCGTCGGCGAAGACCGCCAGGCCGCCGATGATGTCGGCGTGGCCGCCCAGGTACTTGGTGGTCGAGTGCAGGACGATGTCGGCGCCGTGCTCGATCGGACGGCACAGGATCGGCGAGGCGAAGGTGTTGTCCACCGCCGTGAGGACGCCCGCCTCGCGCGCGGCGGCGCACATCGCGGGCAGATCCGCGACCTGGGTCATCGGGTTGGCGATGGTCTCCAGGTAGAGCAGCTTGGTCCGCGGCCGGATGGCCGCGCGGACCGCCGCCGGGTCGTGTTCCGGCACGTGGCTGACCTGGATGCCGAACCGCTCGACGAGATCGTCGAGCATGTGCGCGGTGCCGCCGTAGAGCGCGTGCTGCGCGATGACGTGGTCGCCCGGCTGCAGTAACCCGAGCAGCACCATGTTGATCGCGCCCATCCCGGAGGCCGCGGCCACCGCCGCCACGCCTCCTTCCAGGCCGGCGACGGCGTCCTCCAGGGACCGTACGGTCGGGTTGGAGTACCGCGCGTAGACGAACGCGCCGTCCGGGCGGGTCATCCCGTCCGCGAACACCGCGGGATCCTCGAACTCGAATCCCGACGTCTGGTAGATCGGCACTGAGATCGGCGAACTTCCGGTCAGCACCGGCTTCGGCAGGTGAACAAGCCGCGTTTCCGGTCGAAAAGCACTCATAACGCCAAGGATTACTTGAAACCCCGTCCGATGTCAGATCCAATGGCTCCGAATTGGTCCGCTTCTCGAACCAATGAAGGGAAGTGCGCGGATGGACGTCGAGCGGATTGTCGGGTGGCTGGGGCGCTGGGCGTCCGGGCGAGGGCCGCTGTATCTGCTGCTCGCGATCCGGCTCCGGGCGCTGATCGACGACGGGCTGCTGCCGCCGGGGTCGGCGTTGCCGCCCGACCGGGTGCTGGCGCGGCGGCTGGCCGTCGGCCGGGGGACGGTCGTGGCGGCCTACGACCTGCTGCAGCAGGAAGGGCGGCTGATCCGGCGGCAGGGCAGCGGAACCAGGGTCGCCGAGGCGGAGCTGCCCGCCACCCGGGCGGCGGACGGGGTGTCGAACCCGCTGCTGCTGCACGTGCTCGACCCGCCGGACGGGGTCACGCTGCTGACCTGCGCCGCGCCGATCGAGCCGCCGCCGGAGCTGATCGAGGCGTACCAGGAGGCGATCGCACGGTTAAGCAGGGTTCGCCACGATATTGGCTACCATCCGGCTGGATATCCGGATCTGCGGCGGGCGCTGGCCCAGTACTACAGCCGCCGCGGCCTGCCCACCGGCCCGGACCAGATCCTGGTCACCAACGGCGGCCAGCAGGCCATCTCGCTGATCACCGCGCTGCTGGTGGCGCCGGGGGACACGGTCAGGATCGAGAGCCCGACCTACCCGAGCGCCATCGAGATCTTCCGCGACGCCGGGGCCCTGCTCTCCCCGTGCGACCTGGCCGAAGCCCACGACCGGGGCGTGCTGTCCCCGCGCGAGCCGGAGGTGGGCAAGCCCGCCCTCGCGTACGTGATCCCGACCGCGCACAACCCGACCGGCCTGATCATGCCTCCGCTGGCCCGGCGCCGCCTGGCCGGATGGGCGGCCGGCGCTGACGTCCCGGTGATCGACGACGAGGTCCCCGCCGAGCTCTGCTTCGACGGCGAGATCCCGCTCCCTCTCGCCGCGTATGCCAAAGGCGAGCAGCTCATCACCGTCGCCTCTCTCAGCAAGCTGATCTGGGGCGGCATCCGGGTGGGCTGGATCCGCGCGGCCACCCCCGTGATCTCCCGGCTGGCCCGCCTGCGCGCCATCCACGACCTGGGCGGCGACGTCCTCGCCCAACTCGCCGCCGTCGCCCTCCTGAGGGACCTGGACGAGATACGCCAAGCCCGCGTGGCCACCCTCAAACACCGCCACGACCACCTGCGCACCCAACTGGCCGCCCTGCTCCCCACCTGGTCCCACCAGCCCGCCCTGGGCGGCCAGACCCTGTGGGTACGGCTCCCGCGCGGCGACGCCGGCGCCTTCGCCCAGCTGACCGCCCGCCACGGTGTCGCCGTCCCGCCTGGCCCGTCCTTCGATCCGGCGGGCGAGCACGTGGACCACCTCCGCCTGCCATTCGTGCATCCGGAGGCCGAACTCACCGATTCGGTCACCCGGCTCGCCGCCGCCTGGGCCGAGTACGACGGCACCCGCCGCCGCGCCTCGCTCCACCCCTTGGTGGTGTGAAACGCTACCTGAGCACGATCGTCTTGATCTTGACGGGAATCTTCGGCGCGTTGGAGCCGCCCTCGTCGCTGAGAATGTCGCTCTGGGTGGTCTGCACGCCCCCGGCGACGATCTTGTCAACGATCTCCATGCCCTTCACGACCACGCCGAACGGTGTGTAGGCGGCGGGCAGTTGCGCGGTCTCATTCGCGGTGGAGATCGCGAACTGGCTGCCGTTGGAGTTCGCCGCGTCCCCGCCCTGCGCCATGAAGACCACGCCGCGCACGTACTGCGGGCCGAGGTTCTCATCCGGGAACAGGTAGCCGGGCCCGCCGGTGCCGTCGGTCGGGTTCTTCCCGTCGCCCTTGGCCTGCGGGTCGCCGCACTGGAGCATGTCCACGCCGTTGGTCTCGGCGGTGACCAGGCGATGGCAGACGGTGTCGTCGAAGTACTTCTTGCCGGCCAGGAACGCGAAGGAGTTCACCGTGCACGGCGTGTTCTGGGTGAGCTCGATCACGATGTCACCGTGGTTGGTGCGCATCGTCATGGTCTTGGCGTTCAACGCGGCCTTGGTGGGCTTCTTGGGCGGGAAGCCGACGAAGCGCTCCGGGCTGCCGGTGTCGTCCTTGCGGTAGTCGCAGGTGGCCTTGGCCGGGTTGACCGGCGGCGCGGGGCTCGCCTCCTGGATCTCCGACGGGACCGCGGAGGGAACCGCCGAGGGCGGCAGCGACGAGGGAGCGCCGGACTCGGCCGCGACCGGGGCAGTTTCGTCGGAGCCGCTGCAGGCGGTCACGAGCGCCAGGGCCAGCCCCAGGCCGAGGACGGCTAAACGCTTGCTGTCAAACACGGATTTTACCTTCCGCTTATACGGTACGTAGCCAATTCGGTGCGCAACGCTAGCGGTGATCTTGTTCGTTCCGTGTAAGCCGTTCGCGCTAAGAGGATGTCCGCGCTAGAGGGACGATCTCGGGTGAATGCTGGGGTAATGGACGCGACCTTCGTGCTGGTGCACAGTCCCTCCGTCGGGCCTTCGACGTGGACGCCGGTCGCCGCCGCGTTACGGGCCCGGGGGCGGGCGGCGGTCGTGCCCTCGCTGGTCGATGTCGGGGTGGGGGCTCCGCCGTACTGGCCGAGGGTGGTGGACGAGGTGGTGGCCTCGGCGCCGTTCGGGCCGCTGGCGATCGTGGCGCACAGCAACGCGGGCCTGTTCGTGCCGCTGGTGGTGGAGGCCCTGCGCGGGCAGATCACGATCTGCCTGTTCGTGGACGCGGCCCTGCCGCCCCGGACCGGCTCCACCCGGGCGGCCGAGCCGGAGCACCTGGTCTTCCTTGGTTCGATGGCCGATCCGGACGGCATCCTGCCGCGCTGGACGGACTGGTGGCCGGAGGAGGCGGTCGCCGAACTGGTGCCCGATGAGGCGGCGCGCCGTCAGATCGTCGCCGAGCAGCCGCGGCTTCCGCTGGCGTATTACGACCAGGAGATTCCCGTGCCGGCCAAGTGGGATCATGTGCGCGGCGCGTACCTGTGGTTCGGCGAACCCTATGCGCGAGCCGCCAAGGAGGCCGATGAGCGTGGCTGGCCGGTCACGCGCATCCCGGGCGAGCACCTCCATCAGGTCGTCGCCCCGGACGAGGTCGCGGAGTGGCTGATCAGCGCGTCGCAGTAGGCCGTGGCCCGGAGATGTTCCGGGCCACGGCGCTGCTTGTCAGCTGTAGCTGTGTTCGGCGGTGGGGAACGCGCCGTTGACTACCTCGTCGGCGAAGGTGCGGACCGCGCGGTGCATCTCGCCCGCCAGGTCCGAGTACTTCTTGACGAACTTCGCGGGGTGCTCGGTCAGGCCCATGAGGTCCTGCCAGACGAGGACCTGCGCGTCCGTGCCCGGGCCCGCGCCGATCCCGATGGTGGGGATGGAGAGGGCGGCGGTGACACGGTTGGCCAAGTCGGTGGGGACACATTCGAGGACGACGGAGAAGGCGCCCGCGTGTTCGAGGGCCTTGGCGTCGGCCATGAGCTCGTCACCAGACTGGCCGCGGCCCTGAACGCGATAACCGCCGAAGACGTTCACCGACTGGGGGGTGAGGCCGAGGTGGCCCATGACGGGGATGCCGGCCGAGACGAGGGTTTCGATCTGGGGGAGAACCCGGGTGCCGCCCTCCAGTTTGACGGCGTGGGCTCCGGCTTCCTTCATGAACCGGGTCGCCGACTCCAGGGCCTGCTGGGGTGAGGCCTGGTAGGAGCCGAACGGGAGATCGGCCACGACCATGGCCCGGGACGAGCCCCGGACGACGGCGGCCGTGAGGGAGATGAGGTCGTCGACGGTCACCGGGAGCGTCGAGTCGTAACCGAAGACCACCATCGCGGCCGAGTCGCCGACGAGCATGACGGGGATGCCCGCCTCGTCGAAGACCCGCGCGGTCATCGCGTCGTACGCGGTGACCATCGGCCAGCGCTCGTGCCGCGCCTTGGCAGCGCCGATATCGCGGACGGTGACCCTGCGCCCGGCGTTCCCGCCATAGAGCGCGCTTACAGAACTAGCAGAGGACATGGCTACCTCCATGGTCTCGTGGCGCCCCAGTGGCGTCCCCGGACAGTCAGATCATTGCATGCCGTCACCAGCTGGGAACACCCCACGCCGCCCCGGTAATCCAGCGGCGAACCTGTCGGTGCCGCACGGCACAATGCCATGCGGAGGTAAGTCGCAAAAATGGAAATTGAACCTTACCGTCGGGTCCTGACCGAGCCCGGCGTGCGGAACCTGCTCCTCGTCGGGCTCCTCGCCCGGATCCCGCACACGGCCACCAGCCTGGTGCTGACGTTGCACACGGTGAAGTCGCTCGGAATGACCTGGACCCAGGCCGGCTTGGTCGGCGCCTCGGCCACGATCGGCATGGCGCTCGGCTCGCCCATCACGGGCCGGTTCATCGACCGGCGCGGGGTGCGGCCGGTGGTGGTGGTCACCATGCTGGCGCAGTTCCTGTTCTGGGTGACGGCGTGGGCGTTGCCGTACCCGGCGTTGCTGGTCCTGGCGGGGGTGAACGGGCTGCTGATGTTGCCGGTGTTCGGGGTGATCCGGCAGTGCCTGGCGGCGATGGTGCCCGCCGAGAGCCATCGGACCGGGTTCGCGCTGGACTCGATGGCCACCGAGATGTCGTTCATGATCGGCCCGGCGGTGGCGGCCGCCGGGGTGAGCGCGCTGTCCAGCACCACCGCGATGGCGGTGATCGGCGTCGGCTTCCTCTGCTCGGGTCTCGCCTTATTCGCGCTGAACCCGCCCACCCGGTCGGCCGCCGAACTCGCGGCCGAGACCGGCGAGCACATCCCCCGGCGGCAGTGGCTGACGCCCCGGCTGCTCACCGTGCTGGCGATGGGGTCCACGCTCTGTTTCGTGCTGACCGCCACCGACCTGGCCATCGTGGCGACGCTGGAGGACAGCGGCGCCACCGGCTGGATCGGCCCGGTCATCAGCATCTGGTGCCTCTCCTCGCTGGTCGGCGGGTTCGTCTACGGCGGCCTTTCGCGCAGCTTCTCGCCGCTGGGCATGATCGCCGCGCTCAGCGCGCTGACCGTTCCGGTCGGGCTGGTGGGCGGCGGCTGGTGGTGGCTCTGCCTGGCGCTCATCCCCAGCGGCCTGCTCTGCGCGCCCTCCCAGTCCGCCACCGTCAACATGGTCAACAGGTGGGCGCCCACGGCGGTGCGCGGCGAGGTGATGGGCCTGCACGGCACCTTCCTGACCATCGGCATCGCCGTCGCGGGCCCGATCGCCGGAGCCATCATCGACGGGGCGGGTCCGAGCTGGGCGTTCGCCGGGGCCGGCCTGATCGGCCTGGCCGTGGTCGCCGCGGCCGCTCCGATCTGGCGAAAGGCGCCCGAGCCGGTGCTTGTCTGATCTAGGGGAATGCCCTGCCCTTGAAGATTGCTTTACGGAACCGTTGCGTATCGTAAAGAACATACGATACGGTGTCGTTGCGAAACTAGATCGTATCGTAATTGGGGGGAATCGTGGAACCAGACACTGGTCACCCGCGCCGCTGGCAGATCCTCGGCGTGATGGTGTTCAGCCTGCTCGCGGTGGTGCTCGACAACACCATCCTGAACGTGGCGATCAAGACGATCGCCGACCCGGTCCACGGCCTGGGCGCCACCCAGAGCGAGCTGGAGTGGGCCATGAACTCCTACACGCTCGTGTTCGCCGGGTTGCTGTTCACCTTCGGCGTGCTCGGCGACCGCTACGGCCGCAAGCGCATGCTGCTGATCGGCATGATCCTGTTCGGCCTGTCCTCGCTGGCCAGCGCGTACGCCCAGGATCCGATGCAGCTGATCGTGGCCAGATCGCTGATGGGCATCGGCGGCGCGGCGATCATGCCCGCCACCCTGGCGATCATCTCCAACGTCTTCCCGATCCACGAGCGCGGCAGGGCGATCGGCGTCTGGGCGGGCGGCGTCGGCATCGCCGTCGCGATCGGCCCGATCACCGGCGGCCTGCTGCTCGAGCACTTCTGGTGGGGTTCGGTCTTCCTGATCAACGTGCCGATCGTGCTGCTCGCGATCGTGCTGATCTCCTCGCTGGTGCCCGACTCCAAGGACCCGCACAAGGCCGCGCTCGACCCGGTCGGCGTGCTGCTGTCCATCCTGGGCCTGGTCGCCCTGGTCTACGGCATCGTCAGGATCACCGAGCTGGGCACCGCCGCCGACGCCACGGTCATCGTGCCGTCCGCGATCGGCCTGGCCATCCTGGCCGCCTTCGTCTGGTACGAGAGCCGTATCGACCACCCGGCCTTCGACGTGCGCAACTTCCGCAACGCGGGCTTCTCCACCGCGATCATCACCGTCGGCCTGGTGTTCTTCGCGGCCATGGGCGTGCTGTTCTTCCTGGCGTTCTACTGGCAGATCGTCCGCGGCTTCTCGCCGCTGGAGTCGGGCGCGCTGGTGCTGCCGTTCGCGGTGGCGCAGCTGGTGTTCTCGCCGCAGAGCGCCCGGATGGTGGAGCGGTTCGGCGCCAAGGTGGTCGGCTCGGTCTCGATGCTGGTGATCGCCGTCGCGCTGGCCGGATACGTGTTCGCCGAGGCTGACACGCCGCTGTGGATCCTGCTGGTGCTCGGGTTCGTGCAGGGCGCGGCGATGGCCAACATCCTGCCCACCTCGACCACGGCGATCATGAACGCGCTGCCGCGGGAGAAGGCCGGGGTAGGCTCCTCGATGAGCAACGTGGTCCGCCAGGTCGGCGGCACGCTCGGCATCGCCGTGCTGGGCGCCGCGCTCTCGGCCAGCTACCGGGGGAACATGGAGGGCCAGGTCACCGGCCTGCCGCCGGAGGCCGCGCACGCGGTGACCGAGTCCATCGCCGGGGCCGCCGCCGTGACCGAGCGCATGGGCGCCCAGGGCGCGGCGCTGATGGACGCGGCCAACGACGCGTTCGTGACCGGCATTCACTGGGCGGCGGCCGGTTCGGCCCTGGTCGCCCTGATCGGCGCGCTCGTGGTCGCTCGCTGGATGCCGGGCAAGAGCGCGAAGTACGCCCCGGCCCACGCCGCCGACGTGGAGCGGGAATCGGCGGTAGTTTAACGTTCACAAACGCGAGAGGAGGCTCCGAGATGACCGTGATGGGAACCGCCAGGCCCGCGGGGCGTCCCCGGAGTGAGCGGGCGGAGAAGGCGATCGTGGACGCCACGCTCGATCTGATCGGCGAGGGCACCTCGGTGTCCGAGCTGTCGATCGAGGCCGTGGCGGCCCGCGCCGGAGTCGGCAAGACGACGATCTACCGGCGCTGGGCCAACAAGGAGGAGCTGGTCGGGGACGCACTGGCCACCCTCAAGGCCCCGCTGCCGGTGGTCGAGGGCCGGACGGTGCGGGAGGACCTGGTCGCCTACCTGGACGTGATGCGGCAGGACACGCTCACCCTGCGCACCCGCTGCATCATGAACATCGCGATGAGCGAACCCGACCGCCACCCGAACCTGTACGAACGTTTCCACAAGACCGCCATCGAGCCCCGCAGGGCCGCGATGCGCGCCGTGCTGGAACGCGGTGTGGCCACCGGGGAGCTCCGCCCCGACCTGGACATCGAGCTGGCCATCGGCATGCTCAGCGGCACCATGCTCTGGTACACCAAGGGGGCGGCCCACAACAACACGCCCCTCGCCGACGATCTGGCGTCCAGGATCGTCGACGAGGCTCTGCGCGGCTTCCTCTCACAGTGTTGATGGCCGCGCCTCCGGCACGGCGGGCTTGGCCGCCTTCAGCCTGCGTCTTCCCTCGTCACTCCGGCCGCTCCGCGACCTGCGTTCCTCAGTCCAGACACAGGCGCGGCCAAGCCATCAGCCTTCCCGCCACCGATTGGTGATGGGCAGGCGCCGGTCGCGTCCGAAGTTCTTGGGGCTGATCTTCGGACCCGGCGGGTACTGGCGGCGCTTGTACTCCGCCGTGTCCACCAGCCGGATCACCCGGGTCACCAGCTCGGGATCGTGCCCGGCCGCGATCAGCTCCTCCCGCCCCAGATCCTGCTCCACGTAGTCGTCCAGGAGCCGGTCGAGCACCTCGTACGGCGGGAGCGAGTCGGTGTCCCGCTGTTCGGGCCGCAGTTCCGCGCTCGGCTCCTTGGTGATCGAGTTCTCCGGGATGGGCGGCGGCGTGGACCGCGTGTTCCGCCACTTGGACAGCTCCCACACCAGGCTCTTGGGCACGTCCTTGATCGGGGCGAAGCCGCCGGCGGAGTCGCCGTACAGGGTGGAGTAGCCGGTCGCCAGCTCGCTCTTGTTGCCGGTGGTGAGCACCAGGTGGCCGTGCTGGTTGGACAGCGACATCAGCAGCATGCCGCGCACCCGCGCCTGCAGGTTCTCGGCCGCCAGGCCGGTCAGCTCGATCTCCTTCTCGAACGCGTTGACCACGTCGGCGATCGGCACCACCCGCGACTGGAGCCCTTGGCGGCGGACCAGTTCCTCGGCGTCCTCGACGGAGTGGTCGGAGGAGTAGCGCGACGGCATCAGCACCACGTGCACCCGGTCCGGCCCGATCGCGTCGGCCGCGATGGTCGCGGTGAGCGCCGAGTCGATGCCGCCGGACAGCCCGAGGATGACCGACTGGAACCCGTTCTTGGCCACATAGTCGCGCACCCCGAGGACCAGCGCCTGATACACCTCGGCCCGGTCGTCGAGCCGCTCCTCGATCACCGGCGGCTCGGCCGGATACGCCAGCGGCTCCTCCGACAGGACCACCCGCTCGACCGTGATCGTCGTCCCGTCCTCGGCGTCCACCTGGAACTCCCCGGGCTCACCCGAACCCGCCGGCAGCTCCAGATCGGTGACCAGCAGCTCCTCGGTGAACTGCCCGGACCGCGCGATCAGCTCCCCCTCGGCCGACACGATCAGCGAGTCCCCGTCGAAGATCAGCTCATCCTGCCCGCCCACCTGGTTGGCGTAGGCGAGCGCGCACCCCGCCTCCCTGGCCCGCCGGGCGCACAGCGCGAACCGCACGTCGTCCTTGTTCATCTCGTACGGCGAGGCGTTCGGCACCACCAGCAGCCCGGCCCCCGCCTCCCGCGCCACCGAGACGGGACCACCCTCCTGCCACAGGTCCTCGCAGATGGCCACCGCCACATCCACCCCGTGCAACCGGAAGACGGGCAGCCGATCCCCGCGCACGAAATATCGGTATTCATCGAAGACGCCGTAGTTCGGCAGGTGATGCTTGGCCGTCCGCATCACCACCCGCCCCTGGTGCAGCACCGCGGCGGCGTCCAGCGGCGCCCCCTTCGGCTGCCCCACCCGATGCGTCAGCCCGGCCCGGTCGACATAACCCACCACGACCGGCAGCTCGCCGAGCCCCTCGGCGGCGAGCCGGGCGGCGACCGCCTCGAGCCCGGCGATGGACGCGTCCACGAACGAGGTCCGCAGCACGAGATCCTCCACCGGATATCCGGTGAGGAACATCTCGGTGAACACCACCAGATGCGCGCCGCGGTCGGCGGCTCGGCGGGTCCACCCGATCAGCTTGTCGGCGTTTCCGGCGAGGTCGCCGACGACAGGGTTGGTCTGGGCGAGGGCAATACGGAGTTGGGCCACGCGACCAGGGTACGGCCCCTGATTTATTGTCGTCAACCTGACGATAAGTTCAGGATCCCGGGCTGACCAGACCAGATTCGTAGGCCAGCACCACCAGCTGCGCCCGGTCCAGCAGCTCGAGACGTTTCAGCAGCCGGTTCACCTCCTCCGCGACCACCTGCTCCGGCACCGCGAGGGTGACCGAGATCTGCCGGTTGGTGAAGCCGCGCGCGACCAGCCGGACCAGATCGATGTCCGGGTCGGACAGCCCAGCCGGGGCGGCCGGATCCTGGCGGCCCGCGAAGGCCGCGATCAGATGCGTGGTCACCGCCGGGTCGATCAGCGCGTCGCCGGCCACGGCCGCCCGGATCGCCGCGATCAGCTGCTCCGGCGGCGAGGTCTTGAGCACGAACCCGCTCACCCCGGCCCGCAGCGCCGAGTACAGGTTGTCGTCGGTGCCGAACGTGGTCATCATGATCACCTTCGGCGGGTCCTCCCCGGCCAGGATCCGCCGGGCCGCGGCCAGCCCGTCAAGCCGGGGCATCTGGATGTCCATCAGCACCACGTCTGGCCTGGCCAGCCGCACGGCCGCGATGGCCTGCTCGCCGTTCTCCGCCTCGGCCACCAGCTCGAGCTCCGGCTCGCTGTCCAGCACCACCCGCAGGCCGGTGCGGACGAGCGCCTGATCGTCGGCCACCACCACCCGCAACGCCGTTCCCGGCGCGGCGGGCCGGACCGTGACCGTGGCGGCCGGTGACGCGTCCAGATGGGACGCCTGGGCGAGGATGTCCTGCTCGAGCCGCTGCAGCGTGGGCCCGAGATCCAGGCCCAGCTCGTCCCTGAGCACCTGCCTGGCTCGGCGGAGCGCGCCCAGCGCGTCGGCCTGCCGCCCGGACCGGTAGAGCGCGACCGCGAGCAGCCGCCACGCCTCCTCCCGCAGCGGATAGCCCGAGGCGTGCGCCTCCAGGTCGGGGATGAGGGCGGCGGTCTTGCCGAGCCGCACGGCGGCGTCGGCGCGGCGCTCGACGGCGATCAGCCGCAGCTCGTCCAGGCGGAGCGACTCGGCCTGGGCCCACGGCAGGTCGGCGAACTCGGCCAGCGCGGGGCCCCGCCACAGCGCCAGCGCGGTGTCCAGCCGTCTGGTGATCTCCTCCAGATCCTCGCCGTCCCGCTTGACCAGGCTCTCGAAATGCCAGGCGTCGACCCGCTCCACGTCGGCGCGGAGCGCGTAGCCGGGCGGCGCGGAGACCAGGATCCCGGCCTCCTCGCGCGGCGCGCGGTCCGGTTCCAGGGCGCGGCGCAGCCGTGACACGTACCCCTGGATCGTGGACAGCGCCTGGGCCGGGGGCGCGCCCGGCCAGAGCTCGTCGATGAGCGTGCTCACCGGAATGGCCCGCCCGCCCGCCACGAGGAGCCGGGCGAGCACGGCCTGCTGCCGCTGCCCCCCGAGATCGAGAACTTGATCGCCTGAGACCGCTTGGAACGGGCCCAGCGCACGGAATATCACCATCGCATGGGTAAGCGTAAAGCTTCCGGCTCTGAACACAATGATCTGTTCAGGAGGCCTGGCCGGGGACAGGCTCCACCAGGTCGGCGACGGCCGGCAGCCGGGCCTCGACCCGGGTTCCGCCGGTGTCCGGTGAGGTGATCGCGCAGGTGCCGCCCAGCTCGGCGGCGCGCTCCCGCATCGAGGCGGTGCCCACTCCGGCGCGCCGGTGTGCCGGCAGCCCGACGCCGTCGTCCTCGATGCGCACCACCAGCTGGTCCTCCTCCCGGGCCAGCAGGATCAGCACCCTGCCCGCCTGGGCGTGCCGCCGCACGTTGGTGAGCGCCTCCTGCACGATCCGGTACGCGGCGACCTCGACGGCGGCGGGCAGCTCGCCCAGCTCGTCGGCCACCACCTCCACCTTGATCACCGGGGGCAGCGTCTCGGTGCTCAGCGAGGTCACCGCGCCGGTCAGGCCGAGATCGTCGAGGGCGGGCGGGCGCAGCCCGTACACCAGGTCGCGGATGTCGCCGGCCACGGCGTCCATGCCGGTGCGCAGGTCCTGGAGCAGGTCGTCGGCGGTGCCGGGGGAGCGGTTGATGCTGATCCTGGCCATGTTGATGGTCATGGCCATGGCGCCGAGCGTCTGGCCGAGGCCGTCGTGCAGGTCGCGGCGCAGGCGGCGGCGCTCCTCCTCGCGGGCGGCCAGGATGCGCTCGCGGGAACGTTGCAGGTCGGCGGCCATCCGGGCGGCGTGCGCCACGTCCGCCACGTACGGCAGCAGTGTGGCGATCACCCGCTCGTCGTGGGAGACGGCGAACCGGCGCGGGCCGCAGGGCCCCAGGAGCAGGCGGCCGACGGGTTCGCCGTGCCAGACCAGGTCGATCGCGCGGGGGTGCTCGCCGACCGTGCCGCTGTCCACCCGCAGGCCGTCGAGCACCTCGATGGCCGCCCCGGCCACGGCCAGGCCGTCCCGGACCACGGCGACGACGGCGCCGAGCGCCCCGGCGGGGTCGGCCTGCCGTACCTCCTGGATGAGGCGGTCGGCGAGCAGGCGAGGGTCGCCGACCCGGCCGTAGAGCACGCGGTCGGACAGGCGTTGCAGGGCGCGCCGCAGCGGCTGGAAGAACGCGCCGGCGAACAGGGCGGCGGCCAGCCCGGCGATCTGGTGGTAGCTGGAGACCAGCAGGCTGGACACGGCGCCGACGCCGAAGTAGACGGCGCTGACCACGGTGATCAGCCCGGCGGCCACGATGGTGTGGCTGATCACCGTGTCGATGCCGAACAGCCGGTAGCGCAGCACCGACACCATGATCGCGATGGGGATGAGGCCGGTCCAGAGCGCGCCGATCACCCAGAACTTGGGGCCCAGCAGCAGGCACACGACGTAGATGGCGAAGGTGAACAGCGGCCACGCGATCTGCCGCCGGGTCACCGGGTCGGCGCGGCGCAGCCGGACGGCGAAGGACACCAGCGCGGCCACGATGCACACGTTCATGAGCACGTAGACGGCGTTGTACAGCACATGGTGGTAGGGCTGGAAAAGATCGATGGCCAGGGGGTTGGGGAATCGTTGTTTCCTGGCCGTGATGAGCAGGAACGCCTGCACCAGGGCTCCGGTCAGGGCGATCGGCACCAGCGGGCGCCAGCGCGGGGACGAGAGCCGCCCGTCGGGGGCGAAGAGCGGGACGAGGACGGCCAGCATGCAGCCACCGAGCGTCCACGGTAACGCGGCGAGGTCGATCAGCAGTCCCGCCAGCGTGAGATCGCCGTCGGCCGCCACGCGGTACGTCAGGACCGACAGGAGCACGCAGGTCGCCGAACACATCCCGCCCGCGTACATCAGCCAGGCGATCTTCAGTTTCGGCTGGTGCGCCAGCAGGAACGCGCCGACCAGCGGGAAGGCGAATCCGGCGGCGTAGTCAGGGGTCGCGGGCAGGGTGGGCATCCACTCCGGCGGCAGGCCGATCTGGATGACCACGGCCGTCGGCACGATGACCACCCCCCCGGCCGCCATCGCCCACGCCGCCAGCCGTGCCCGTCGCATGTTCTCCCCGTAAATCACCCGTTGGGGGAGATTATGGCCTGATTATGGTGCGGTCACCAGGCTCGGCCGCGCCTGTGTCTGGACTGAGGAACGCAGGGAGCGTAGCGACTGGAGAGACGAGGGAAGACACAGGCTGAAGGCGGGCGGGCCCGCCGATCCGGAGGATCGGCCATCAACACAGCGACCTGCGGCGGATGGCGGGGGCCAGGGCCAGTTGCCCGAGGGCGGCCACCAACCCGAGGGTGCCCACGCTTGACCACAGGACCGCCGGGCCGACCTCTAGGAGCCGGGTGCCGAGGAGTGGGGTGATCAACGCGCCCACTGACCAGGAGAAGCCGTACAGGCCGGAGTAGCGGCCGCGCAGGTGCGCCGGGGCGAGCGCGGCGACGATGGCGCCGCCCATGCCCGCGGTGAGGATCTCGCCGAGCGTCCAGACGGCGACGGTGAGCGAGAACCCGAACGCGGTGGAGGCGAATACGGTCAGGGCGAAACCCAGGCCGACGATGGCGAAGCCGGCCGCCAGCACGTTGCTGTTGTCGCGCCGGGCCAGCCACGTGTTGGTCAGCGGCTGCACGAAGACGATCAGCAGGCCGTTGACGGCCATCGCCCAGCCGTACGCGCTGGTGCCGAGGTCCTTCATGGCCAGCGGGAGGGTGTAGAACGCCTGGAGGTAGACGCAGGTGTAGGCCAGGTTCATGGCCACGAAGGCGACCATCAGCCGGTCGCGGAACACCTCGCGGAAGCCGCCCTGGCGCTGCGACGCCGCCGGGCGGGTCTCCGGGATGGCCCGCCAGACCAGCACACCGAAGATCGTGCAGGTGACGGCGTTGATCCAGAACAACCAGAGGAAACCCGCCTCGGCCAGCCAGCCGCCGGTGATCATCGCGACCGAGAAACCCAGGTTGAGACCCCAGAACAGCAAGCCGAACGCGCGCGGCCGGTCCTCCGGTGAGACCAGGTCGGCGACCAGCGCCTGGGAGGCCGGGCGGTAGGCGTCCACCACCACGCCCAGCACGAACATCCCGGCCACGATGCCCTGCACGCTGGTGCTGTAGCCGAGCGCCAGCATGGTGGCGGCGGAGGCCAGCATGCCGCCGGTCAGCGTGACCCGGCGGCCGAGCCGGTCGGCTAACCAGCCCGCGAGCGGCTGTGACAACAGCGATCCCGCGCCGAAGACCGACAGCACCAGGCCGGTCACGGCCAGGGACATGCCGCGGGCCTGGGTCAGGTAGATCCCGAAGAACGGCTCCACCATGGTGCCGAGCCGGTTCACGACAGTGCCGCCGAACAGCACCCAGAACGGCCGGGGGAAGCCGCCGATCTTGGATTGCAGGAAGGTGGGAGGCGCGGTGATGGTCACCCGTCAACCTTGGACAACCGGCCCCGGGGGATGCGAATCTTTTAGCGGAGGCTAAAAGATGGCCATCGAATGGCGATTTCGCCCCGACGACGTGGCGCGGCTCAGGTTCGCGTTCTCGCCGCTCTGGGAGCTGGTGTCCAGCCTGCGCGTGCTCCGCACCCCGGCCCGGCACTCCATCCACCTGCCCTGGCTGCGGATCGTACGGCCCCGCCTGCGCTCCTTCGACCTCACCGACCTGCTGGCCCTGGTCCCGCCCGACGGATATTTCCCTGATTTCCTGACTCCGCCGCCGGATACGCCGCTGCCCGACTTCACGGCCGAACTCCAGCGCGTACGGCTCACGCCGCCGGACAAGGCCGCCGAGGAGGTCGGCTGGGTGGAACCCGTCGACCCGGTCGCGATCCAGCGCTTCCTGCGGGATCCGGCGGAAGGGGTGCGGCGGGTGGCGGACGCGCTGGAGGCGTTCTGGACGCTGGCGCTGGCCGAGTTCTGGCCCCGGGTGCACGGGCTGCTGGAAGCCGACGTCATGTGGCGGACCAGGCGGTTAGCGAGCGGCGGGGTGCGGGAGCTGTTCGCGGATCTGCATCCCGCCGTGGTCTGGCATGGGGATCGGCTGGTGGCCTCGCGGCCGTATCAATACTCGGGGGACATCGCGGGGGACGGGCTGGTGCTGGTGCCGAGCGTGTTCCGGTGGCCGGATGTGGCGGTGTTGTGTGAGCCGTACCAGCCGATGCTGATATATCCGGCGCGGGGGTCGGGGAATCTCTGGTCGGCCGGGGTCCCGTGCACGCCGGGGGCGCTGTCGGCGTTGATCGGAAGAACCCGAGCGCAGATCCTGACCGCGCTGGTCGACCCCGCGTCCACGTCCGCGCTGGCCCGGCGCATGGAACTGACGGCGGGCGCGGTCAGCCAGCACCTGACCGTGTTATCCGACGGCGGCCTGGTCACCCGCCAGCGAATCGGCCGCGAGGTCCTCTACCGCCGAACCGCGGTTGGAGATGCCCTGGTATCCGGGGTCTAGCCGGTGGCTGGAACCTGGAATACCAACAGCCTGGATGACCCGACAGAACGCCGCTGCCGCTGTTGGCGCCGGTGCGGCGAGAACCATCGCTGACGTAAACGGCGTCGGATAACGGTGAGCAACCCGGATCACCCTGTCAGAGGGGCAACCTCGCGGTCACTGTGGTGCCCGACGCGGTGGAGGTGATCGTGCAGGTGCCGCCGAGTTCGGCGGCGCGTTCGCGCATCGAGCCGAGGCCGACGCCCGGGTTGACGGTGTCCGGCAGGCCGACGCCGTCGTCGCTGATCTCCACGATCAGGGCGCTCTCGCGGCGGAGGGTGACCTTGGCCCAGGTCGCCTGGGCGTGTTTGCGGATGTTGGTGAGGCCTTCCTGGACGATTCGGTAGGCGGCCACCTCCACGGCGGCGGGCAGTCCGTCCAGGTCTCCGGCGATCTCCACGATCGGGCCGTCGACCGCCAGTTGCCGCACGGCTCCGGCCAGGCCGAGATCGTCCAGGGCGGGCGGGCGCAGGCCGTACACGAGTTCGCGGATGTCGCCGGAGACGGCGTCCATGCCGGAGCGGAGCTCCTTCAGCAGGGTGTCGGCGACGTCGGGGGAGCGGGTCAGGCTGACCCTGGCCATGTTGAGGGTCATCGCCATCATCGTCAGCGTCTGGCCGAGGCCGTCGTGCAGGTCGCGGCGCAGGCGGCGGCGCTCCTCCTCGCGCGCGGTCAGGATGCGCTCCCGGGAACGTTGCAGGGCGGTGGTGAGGCGCATGGCGTGGGCCGCGTCCGCCACGTACGGGGTGAGGGCGGCGATCACGCGCTCGTCGTGGGCGGCCGGGAACCTGCGGCGGCCGGTCGGGCCGATCAGCAGGGTGCCCACCGGCTGGCCGTGCCAGATCAGCGGGACCGCGCGGGAGACCTGGCGGAGCTCCCCGGCGGCGGTGGTCGCGCCGTCGACCTCTGCCCCGGCGCCGGTCACCGCGAGGCCGTCCTTGAGGGTTTCCAGGGCCGCCAGCAGGCCGTGCACCGGGTCGGTCTGCTGGAGGCGGGCCTTGAGGCCGTCGGCCAGGGCGATGGGGTCGCCGCGGGTGCCGTACAGGGCGCGGTCGGCCAGGCGTTGCAGGGCGCGCCGCGTCGAGTGGAAGAACGCGCCCGCCACCAGCGCGGCGGCCAGGCCGAACAGCTGGTCCACCCCGGCCAGGAAGAAGCTGGAGACGGCGGTGGCCAGCACGTAGACGCCCGCGATCGTGCCGACCAGGCCCCCGCCGACCAGCGCCCGGGTGACCAGGGTGTCGATGCCGAACAGGCGGTAACGCAGCACCGCCACGGTGACCGCGGCCGGGATCAGCGGGATCGTCAGCGACACCGTCCACCAGACCGGGTCGCCGATCGCCCACGGCACGACCAGGCCGGAGATGGCCAGCGACGGCCACAGGATCTGCCGCCGCTCGTCCGGACCGGCCTGGCGGAACCGGACGACCAGCGAGGAGAAGGCCAGCACCAGGGCCACCTTGATCAGCGCGGAGAGCAGCAGCCTGGCGTCGTGGTAGTACGGCGCGAACGCCGCCACCGCGAACGGGTTGTGGCCGGTTCTGGGGGTGGACGGGCCGATCAGCACCCGCGCCCAGTCCGCGATCAGGACCAGCGCCGCGAATCCGCCGGGCACGCACCAGCGGTTGGAGAGCAGGCGGCCGGTCGGGTAGAGCATCGGGAGCAGGATGCCCAGCGCGTAGGTGGTGAGGCTCCAGACCGCCGAGGCGAACAGCCAGAGCAGGAACACTGCCGGGTGGCCGCCCTCCTGCACGATCAGCAACGCCAGGTTCGAGACCGTGATGTTGGTGGCGGAGCCGAGCCCGCCCAGGCAGAGCAGCCAGCCGATCACCAGGCGCGGGCGGCGGATCACGAGCAGCGCGCCGAAGACGGGGAACGCGGTTCCGGCCACGTCTTCGGGGGCGAAGGGGAGCGGGGTGTAGGTCGGCTGGGGGAGCTGGGCGGTGATCCAGATGTCGGCGAGTTCCAGCGCGATGGAGACCACGGCGATGCTGATGGCGGTGGCCCGGGCCCAGCATGCGGGCACCTTCAGCCAGCACGAGCCCGGCCCGGTGTAGGGCATGCCGTCGGGCGCGGGCCGGGCCGTTCGTCCATCTGGTGCTGTGCCCGCGCTCACGTCCGGAGCCGTGAAAGGTGCCTTGCGTGCTGCCGTGCCGGCTTCCGCCGCCATCTCGGTCGCCCCCCGGTCGGTCATACGGTCGCGCGGACCGTATCGCGTTCGGGTAGATGCCCGATCAAAGACCGATTGTCACGCTTTCCTCCGTATGACGGAGGTAGTGCGGGGGTGGTTCAGCAGGATCTAGCCAGGAACCCAAAGGCGTTCAGGCCCGAGGGGAATGGCTTCCCTATTTGTGGTTGTGCTGTTACTGTAGGTCATGTAGTGGCGGGATTGAACGTTGAAGCCGTCGACGGTGAGGAGCTGCGAGCTGGATCCTTTCAGTTTACGGCCGAGAAGCTGACCAGAACATGAGGGCCTGCTGGGGCCTGGCGGGACGGGCTCGGTGCGTGATAGAGCGAGCAATCGATTACGTTACCGAGAAGCCGCAGAAGGCCTCGCCCTTTAGGGCGGGGATGGATGTGAACATGGTGGCCGCCGGGCTGGCGGACACCCAAAACGACTGTGGAGAGTAGGTAAGACCAGGTGAGGCAATTCCGACCCTGGCACCGCCCGCAGCCTACGACGCTCACGCGGCGTAGCAGAAGCAGTAAGGACCCCATGGCGACGTGGGGAATCCCGGGCGTTCACGCCGGGGAGGATGTCAAGTAGATCTATATCGCGCCGACTCCAGCAGCCACTCCACATGCGCCCGCGGACCAGCCAGCAGGCACACCGCCACCGGCGCCACCGTGGCGGGCACGCCCAGCTCCGCGCACGTCCCCGGCAGCGCCAGCGCGGCGTCCCGCAGATCCTCCACCCGCTCCGCGATCCGGTCGGCCACCCACGCCGCCGGATCCCGCACCCCGATCCGCTCGGCCGCCACCCGCACGTAGTTGTGCGGATCGCCCTGCTCCTTCGCCAGCGACGCGATGTCGTTGCACCAGGCGATCACGTCCGAGGACGCGTCCACCAGCGTGCGCCACGGCGGCGAGGTGTGCAGCCGTCCCGGCACGTCGATCCGCAGGCACGGCTCCAGCAGGTCGGTGACGAACCCGCAGAACGCGTGGCGGCGCAGCGCCGGATACTCGCCCGCCGTCGGCACCCGCCCGTACGTCCGGTTGACGGCCTGCACCCGGCAGGCGTCCGCATGGAGCTCCAGGCGGTTGGCGAACCTGCGCGCCCAGGCCGGGCTCATCCGCGGCGCCGTCGACCGCCACAGGTCGGCGAAGGACGCGACGAGCGGCTCGGCGGACCCGTGCCCCGTGCGCATGGTCTCCCGCAGCCGGGCCTGCATCCGGTCGAGCACCCGGCCGTCCCTGCTGCCGGTGCCCTCGTCGCACCAGTCGTCGTACGCGAATGTCCAGGTCAGCCAGCGGGACAGCAGGCGGTCCTCGGGCATCAGGCGGGCCGCGAGGCGGTGGAATCCGGCATCGGTGGGCAGGCCGTACGGGGCGGCCCAGGCGCGGAGCGCGGTCCCGTCGCACGGCCGGGACGAACACCCCAACGGCGGGAACAGCTCGGCAAGCGGGACAAGAATGGCCGCAGCGGACGGTATCCGCAGCTCAGCGCTCATGTGATCACACGCTAGGACAATGTTCACGCGTTGTCCGCGAGGCGCGACGGAGAGTCCGCACGGCGGGCGCGTAACGCATGTGAAACACAGAAAGGGCACACTGGTAGATGCCCAGAGATGTCCATTCCGTGAGGTAGCGCCTTGGACCGCCAGCAGGAATTCGTCCTCCGCACGCTAGAAGAGCGCGATATACGGTTCATCCGACTCTGGTTTACGGACGTCCTCGGCTTCCTCAAATCAGTGGCGATCGCCCCCGCCGAGCTTGAAGGCGCCTTCGCCGAAGGCATCGGCTTCGACGGCTCCGCCATCGAAGG
Source organism: Acrocarpospora sp. B8E8 (assembly GCF_039871605.1). NCBI lineage: Bacteria > Bacillati > Actinomycetota > Actinomycetes > Streptosporangiales > Streptosporangiaceae > Acrocarpospora > Acrocarpospora sp. B8E8. Next base: position 83,374 of record NZ_JBDPLV010000022.1, read on the forward strand.
CTTCTCCCGCGTGTACGAGTCGGACATGCTCGCCAAGCCCGACCCGTCGACCTTCCAGATCCTGCCGTGGCGCAGCGAGACGCCCGGGGCGGCCCGGATGTTCTGCGACATCCTGATGCCCGACGGCTCCCCGTCGCACGCCGACCCGCGCTGGGTGCTCAAGCGCGCCCTGGCCAAGTGCGCCGACATGGGCTTCACCTTCTACACCCACCCGGAGATCGAGTTCTTCCTGCTCAGGGAGAAGCCGGAGAAGGGCGTGCGCCCCGAGCCGATCGACGAGGGCGGCTACTTCGACCACACCCCGCACAGCGCGGGCCACGACTTCCGGCGCAACGCGATCATGATGCTGGAGTCGATGGGCATCTCCGTCGAGTTCAGCCACCACGAGGGCGCGCCCGGCCAGCAGGAGATCGACCTCCGCTACGCGGACGCGCTCAGTACCGCCGACAACATCATGACGTTCCGGCTGGTCATGAAGGAGGTCGCGCTGGAGCAGGGCGTCTGGGCGTCGTTCATGCCCAAGCCGTTCACCGAGTACCCCGGCTCCGGCATGCACACCCACATGTCCCTGTTCGAGGGCGACCGCAACGCCTTCTACGAGCCCGGTTCCGACTACCAGCTCTCCAAGATCGGCCGTTCTTTCATCGGAGGCCTGCTCAAGCACGCCGCCGAGATCACCGCCGTGTGCAACCAGTGGGTCAACTCCTACAAGCGCCTGTGGGGCGGCGCGGAAGCCATCGCGGGCGCCGGCGGCGAAGCCCCCTCCTACATCTGCTGGGGCCACAACAACCGCTCCGCCCTGGTCCGCGTCCCCATGTACAAGCCCCACAAGGGCGGCTCGACCCGCATCGAGTTCCGCTCCCTCGACTCCGCCTGCAACCCCTACCTCGCCTACGCCCTCATCCTCGCCGCCGGCCTGCGCGGCATCGAACAGGGCTACGAGATGCCCCCCGGTGCCGAAGACGACGTCTGGGCCCTCACCAGCGGCGAACGCCGCGCCCTCGGCATCCAGCCGCTGCCGCAATCCCTCGACGAAGCCATCTCCGTCATGGAACACAGCGAACTGGCCGCCGAAACCCTGGGCGAACACGTCTTCGACTTCTTCCTCCGCAACAAGCGCGCCGAGTGGCGCGACTACCGCCGCCAGGTCACCGAATTCGAACTCGGCCGCTACCTTCCCGTGCTGTAAAGCAGCCCAGTCGGTCTCCGTGTGGGCAGCTCTCACGTGAGCTGCCTCCATGGCCCTGCCTTCATCACGATGACGATTCGACGCGTCACGCGGTGTGGGGCCTGGCTCGGGGGCGATAACGACTGGTCAGGGGGTTGAACCACATGAGCCGGGCTTACGTTTCTGGGGCATGAGATACAGAGTGGCGTTGGGCTTGGCGGTGTTTGCGCTGGTCGCGGCCTGTGGTGGGGCGGGGTCGGAGACTACGGCGGTAGCGGTTGAGGAGGTGCAGGCGGTCGCCTTGTGGGGGGCGGAGGGTGGGTTTGTCACTCCGACGACGAACACGCTTCGGCCGCCGCGGGTGGTGGTGTACAGCGATGGGCAGGTGATCGTTGACGCCGGGAAGACGTTCAAGCTCACCGAGGCGCAGCTGGGGGAGACGGTCGCGTCGATGGAGAGGTTCCTGAAGGGGCAGCCGCCGACCGCGACGCCCAAGCCGGACGCGCCCATGGTGACGGATATCCCGGACACCGTCCTCGGCGTACGGGGGAAGGACGGGAAAATGCAGGAGGTGCGGGTTCCGGCGCTGGATCAGGTGGCCCTCTTCTATCCGAAGGAACTGGTAGAGGCGAAGAAGCTGATGGACGGGCTGGCGACCCGGGGCACGTCGGAGGGTACGGACTACGTCGCCACCCGGGTTCGGATGGTCGCCGAGACCGCGCCGGGAGCGGAGGGCAAGGTGCTGGCGTGGCCCGCCGGAGTGCCAGAGCCGTCCGGTGCGGTGGATCCCGTCTGGAAGAAGGATCTTGATGGCGACGCGGCGGGCGCGATTGTCAAGGCGATCCCGGCGGGATTCGAGAACAGGCAGTCGCTCTTCAAGAGCGGGTCGGGGGCGGTCTTCGTGGTCTCCTGGCGGTACCTGCTGCCTGACGAATAAGGGGTTTGCAAGAGACTTGCTAGCGGCGGCCTGGATGCTGCACCGACTCATACGCAACGCAATGATCGGATGTCAGATGTCTAGTATCCTCCGCCGAAGTTGGCTCGCACGGTTAGCCGCCGGCACCGTGGTGGCGGCCTCCGTGGTGGGGCCCGCCCTCAGCGCCCAGGCCGTCACCGGAACAGGGTGGAGCCACGCCGCCGGGTGGGGCCAGAACCAGAACGGTGAGGTCGGCGACGGCGGCGCCACCGCGCCCCAGGCGTCCACCCCCGTGGCCGTGGACGGCGCCGGGCACGGCTTCACGAAGGTGTCCGCCGGGAATGGGCACAGCGTCGCCATCGGCTCCCTCGGCGCCGTGTGGACCTGGGGCAACAACAACGTGGGCCAGCTGGGCGACGGCACCACCCAGCGGCGGCTGTCCCCGGTCCGGGTGCCGGGGCTCATCGGCGTCGTGGACGTCGCCGCCGGGGAGGACTTCACGCTCGCCGTGACCTCTAACGGCGCGGTCTGGGCCTGGGGCAACAACTACGTGGGCCAGCTGGGCGACGGCACCACCCAGCGGCGGTTCAGCCCCGTCCAGGCGACCGCGCTGAGCGGCGTCAAGCAGGTCTCGGCCGGCATGGACTTCGGCTTGGCGCTACGCGCCGACGGCACCGTCTGGGGCTGGGGCGAGAACAGCATCGGCCAGCTCGGCCTCGGCACCTGGACCGACCAGCCGTTCCCCGCCCAGCTGCCCACCCTGACCGGGGTCAACAAGGTCGACGCCGGTCACTACCACGCCCTGGCACGGCGTACGGACGGGACCGTATGGGGGTGGGGCTACAACTGGGACGGCCAGGTCGGCGACGGCACCCAGCTCTCGCGTCCGCTGCCGGTCCTGGTGTTCTCCGGCAACGCCCTCGACCTTTCCGCCGGAGGGCTGCACAGCCTGGCCATCCGCAGCGACGGCAGGCTGTTCGCCTGGGGCGACAACTCCCACGGCCAGCTGGGCATCGGCACGACCGAGGGCAAGCTGCGCCCGGCCAAGGTGCGCGACCTGGGCCTCAACGTGCGGGTGGTCTCCGCCGGATACCTCCACAGCCTGGCGCTGCTCGCCGACGGCACGGCGTGGGCCTCGGGCGACAACGAGTTCGGGCAGCTGGGCACCGACACCCCGGCCAGCACGCTGATCCCCGTGCCGGTGCCCGGGCTGGCGGTGGTCTCCGGGATCAGCGCGGGCTTCCGTCACTCGCTGGCGGTGCGTGAGGTGCCCAAGCCCGCGTACACGGTCGAGATCGTCTCCAAGTTCCCCCGGCTGGAGCCGGGCGGCTCGCTCACCGCCCAGGTGATCACCACCGCGCTCAACGGATCGGAACAGCGGATCGATCTGACCGCCGTGGTCAGCGAGCCCCCGCCCAGCATCGCCGCCTTGCCCCAGACCGGCGTCGGCGCCAGTGTCAGCCCGAAGATCATAACGGCGGGGGACACCGCCACGCTGACGCTCGTCGCGCAGCCGAACACCCCGCACGGCACCTACGAGGTCGTCGTGACCGCTCGCACCCCCGTCGGCGTCGTCCCCGCCGCCAACGTCACGACCGTCTTCACCGTCGAGATCGGCTGGCCGTCGTCGTAGTGCGAATCATCCCGACCAGGCCGTCCAACCGGCATAACCGAGCAGGGAGACGGCCGTCAGCGAGAGCACGATCGTGACGGTGAAGATGAGGCGGCGGGCGAGGGTGTAGCTGAGCGGCGGGCGGTCCGGGGGGCGGGTCGACGGGAGCCAGGCCCGCTGCGGGCGGGCCGGTTTGGACGGGGTTCTCCCGGGCGGGCGCAGGCCGATCAGCCAGGTGAGCAGGGTGAGGATCTCCGCCGGGTTCGCCGGGATGCCGGAGAGGAAGTAGCGGACCTTGGCCCCCGAGGCCGCCAGGGCGCGGGTCAGGTTGCCCATGCCCATGGCGGCCAGCCAGCTCGCGGGGTCGTCCGCCGCGCCTTCGCCGGTGGCGGTCTGGCGGAGCAGGTCGGCTTTGGTGACGACGACCGCGATCCGGCGCTGCCGCCCGCCGTCTGCGCGGCCCGCGAGCTCGTTGCGTACGCGATGGACGGTGTCGGCCGGATCTTCCCGCGCGAGCGTGAGACCACCGGCGGCCAGCAGCTCACGATCGCCGCTCACCAGGCTGTCCTGTACGGCGGGCAGCGCGAACGGATCGACCACGATGAGCAGCGCCTCCCCGTGCGCCAGGTAGCTCATCGCCTCGACCTTGCTCGCGCCGGTGTAGTGCTCGCCGGACGGATCGAACAGGTAGAGGATGCGGCTGCCCTCGCGGGGGAGGGTGACGTCGAGCATGACCGCCTTCGGCAGCTGCGTCCCCGTCTTGATCATGTGGCCGGTGGCGAGCTGGCGTTTGAGCTGGAGGAAGGTGAGCTCGTCGCCCTGGTCGACGAACTCGGTGCGCAGGCCGGTGAGCAGCGCGTCCACGGCCAGCGCCATGAAGGTGGTCTTCCCGGCGTCCGGCCCGCCCACGAAGGGCACGGGTTCGACCCGGACCCGGCCGATCCGGGCCGGTAATTGCCGGTCGCAGTCCGGGCAGTGCGCCTGCAGCCGGTGCCGGCCGAGCATGATCGTGGTCGGCAGCCGGGCGCCGCAGCGGCAGGCGTGCCGGACCGCGCCGTTCAGGTTGGGGGTGAGCGCGCGGTGCCGTTCCCCGCAGGACGGGCACGCGTACACCGGCAGCGTGATCTTCGCGTAGCACCCCGGGTACGGGCAGGCCTGCAGGATGCGCCGGACCAGCATGAACAGCTGTTCCAGGGCGCGCAGCACGGTGACGCAGGCCAGCCAGGCGAGCATGCCCGCGGCGACCGTCAGCGCGTACACGGCGATGATCAGCAGGCCGAGCGCGGCCAGGGGCAGCACGGCCAGGAGCACTCCGGCCCAGATGGCCAGCCAGAGCGGGAACAGGAAGAAGCCGCGCGCTTCGCCCATGAGGGCGCCGGTGGCGGCGCGGATGGCGTCGGCGGCGGTGACGATGATCTGAGGGAGGGCGGTACGCGTGATCGCCCACCAGTCCCGCCATACCTGGGTCACCAGGTAGTGGCGGTAGGCGGGATCACGATCCTGGCGGGGACGCTCGACGGGGGAGTGACCTTCGGCCACGTCCGGCAGCAGTACCGCGCCCGCCTGCCGGAAGTAGATCCCTACCGCGCCCAGGATCGTCGCGGCCAGGGTGAGCGCGAACGCGATCGGGAACGCCACCCATATCACGACGATCCACACCAGAACCGCGAAGAACCACATCAGCGACTTCTCACCACGAGGCGACTGCTGACCACGAAGTGGCTCACCGCGAGGCGACTGCCCGCCGTGAAGCGACTTATCACCATGAAGCGGCTTCTCTCCGCGAAGTGGCTCACCGCGAGGCGACTGCTCGCCACGAAGTGGCTCACTGCGAAGCGATTGCCCGCCGTGAAGCGGCTTATCACCGTTAAGCGGCTTCTCTCCGCGAAGTAGCATTTCGTCGGGATCGGTGTGGGCATCAGCCGTCGCCTCGGCCGAAGATGCGGCGGCGTTTCTGGCCGGTGAGTTCGCGGAGGCCGGCGGCGAGTTCGGCGTCCCGTTTGAAATGGGCTTCGACCGAGCTGAACATCGACCAGTTGATGACCTGGGAGCGGGCCCACTGGTCCAGGCGGGGGATGATCACTCCGGCCATCCGGAGCCGGATCGCGATCTCCAGCAGGGCGATCTGCTGGTCGCGGTTGCGGTTGGCGGTGAGCCAGGCGTTGATCAGCCAGCGCCGCGCGGGCTCGGTCACGGATTTCACCACCGTGGTGCGGAACCGGGGGTCCTTTCCGGCGAGGGCCTTGGCGGCGGCGGCTCGGGTCATCGGCATCAGGTCGGGGTGGCCCTCCCGGGTGAGCTCGGTCAGCGCGTCGATCGCGCGGGCGGCTTCGACCGGGGTGGGTGCCTCGGTGAGACGGGCGGCGATGAGCGTGGCCTCGGCGTCGTCGGCGGGGTAGCCGGACAGGCCGTCCCGCACCTTTTCGGCGAGTTTCAGCACCTCCGGGCCCTTCAAGCCGCCGGTCAGGAAGGCACGCGCCGGAAGCTCGCTGAGCTGGGGGGACGCGTCCATCTCCGGGCCGAGCGCCTCGATCAGGCGGGCGCATTCCGCGGCGGTGGGTTGCTTCTCCCAGAGGGATTTGAGGGTTTCCTCCCGGTCGTCGGTGAAGCCGAGAAGCTCGATGGTGGCGTCTACGCGGTCCCGGCGTCCTGCGCCGACTTCCCGCCGCAGCACGAGGGCGCCGGTTCGAGGCGCGGCCCGCCAGCCGCGGTCCGCGATCAGCGCGCTGACCTCGGGGGTGAGCAGCCGGTCGCGTACCTCAACGGACGCGTCCTCCAATCCGGTGATAAATCCGGCTATGAGGGTTTCGCGCCAATCGGACGGGGTGCGCTGGATGGCTCCCGCCAGGTCTGCGGCTTGCCCCAGGGCTGTGGTTTCCGCCGGATTCGTAGCTCCAGCGAGGTTCGCGGCTCTCGACGGGCTAGTAGGTCCCGTCGGGTTTGTGGCTCCCGTTGGGACTGCCGGGTTTGTGGCGTCCGTTGGGTCGGAGGAGCGCGCATGGATCGTAGCCCTGGCCGCGTGTTCCACGGCTTCGGGGTCGAGGCGCAGGCCGTACACGTCGGCGACGCGGAGCACCGCGACCACGAGGAGCGGCGCGCGCGCCTCGCCCAGCGCGGTGCCCGCCGCCGCCGTCAGGGCGGCCAGGTACGGCGCCCGCATCACCCGCGCCGGAATCGGCAGCTCAGGATCGCGCATGGCCAAAGCCGCGCACCGGGCGGCACACGGGTCGGCCGCCTCCGGCGGTCCGTGTTCGGCGATGGCCGCCGCCAGCGGCCGGTCGATCAACCCCGCCCGGCGGCCGAGCATTCGCCACGCCCAGTCCGGCAACCCGTTCTCGACCAGCGTGATGATGGCGTCCTGCTCCTCCGACGCCACCGTGCCGTCCCCCCGGCAGAGCGCGATCAGCGCCGCCGCCGTCTCCGGCTCCGCGTCGCCGAGTTCGCCCAGCGCGTCCAGCCCGTCCAGGTCGGTACGGCGCCAGAAGCCCACCGCCGTCGCCGCGAATCGCCCGGTACGCACCGGGGCAGGCGGCTCATCCAACCGGACCACACTCGCATCGATATCCGAGGGAATCCACACATCCGGCGTAGTCCCGACGATCATCTGATGCGTGGCGGCCGGATCGGCGCTGTAGGTCGAGAACGACAGCCGCGCCGCCGCCGCCCACGGCAGCGAGAACGAGATCACCGCGATCCACCGGACGATGTCCTCGATGTCCCCGGCGTCCGCCGCGACGAGCACCAGCCGCCCGTGCCCCCGGGTCAGCACCTTCCGCACGCTCTCCAGCAACTCGCGAAGCCGCTCATAGGCGTCGGTCCCACCGGCGGCCAGCCACCCGCCCAGCGCCTCCGGATCCACAGCCGACCCCGGAGCGAGCTCGGTCAACTCCTCCAGATCCCCCTCAGCGGGAGAATCAGCCCAGAACGGCGCCCCCCAGAATTCGATCGGCCGCGACCCGACCAGGTCACCTTCCCGCAGAACCAGCGCATGCCCGAGAAAGTTGCCATACCGCCCCGAGTAATCCCGCCCGAGATAGACACACCTCGACAGAACCCCCGACTCATACGTCAACGAAACCGGAAATATCCGCATCTCGGATGGCGTGGGGGCCAGCGGAGCGTTCGGCGGCGGCCGATACGTCATGTGCGCCGCCGCCCGCTCCGCCAACCCTGCGGGTCCTGGAGTCGCAGCCACGAACTGGAACCCAGACCGCCCGGTCGGGCCCAACTCGGCCGAGGTGTAGTGCAGCTGCCAGGCCATTTCGACTACCGTTACCAGTGAGTAGGTATTAATGAATACCCATACCGGCAGCCGAAACCTTGCGGTCCGGCGTTCCCCGTTTCCGGGGTTCCCGCTTCACCGCCGACCGCCCACCAAGCGTGGGTCTTACACCGGCTCCACAGGCGTTTTTCGTCTCCCCGCAACTCTGGGCGACGTTGTGCTTCCTGAGAGTGTAGCAAAGTCCTCAACTCCTGGTCCCATTGAGCATCTTGAACCGGTAAAGCAACCACAGCAGCGGATCCTCCACCCGATAGGGCCGTATGCCGCCAGAGCCGACCGACTCCGCGTCCGGCGGTGCTCCTAGCGCGGAGAGGCCGAACAGCGCGTGGTCGGTGTAGTTCTGCCGCAGGTACCGCCCGACCACCCCGGCCTGCCACTCCTCCAGCAGCGCCAGCACCTGCTCGTGCACGGCCTCCCGATCGTCCAGATCCAGGGCCCCGGACGGAACCCTGGCCCGGTGCAGCGCCGACTGCCGGGCCAGCGAAGGACGCAGCGCGTCGATCTTGCTCAGCGCCACGGCCACCGGCACGGTCAGCGGCCCGCGGGACTGCCGCAGCAGCTCGGTCACCCGGGTTATCACGTTCAGCGGATCGCTGTCCGGATCGTCGTCGAGCCCGCCGCTGCGGGCCAGCGCGGTCCCGTTCAGCGCGGCCCGCGCCCCCGGCAGCTCCAGCGGATCCACCAGGAAGATGACCGCGTCCGCCGCCCGCAGGTAGCGCAGGTGCAGCTCGCTCACGTCCCGGCTGCGCAGATCCTCGCCCGCCGTGTCGAACAGCACCAGGGTGAGCGACTCGGCGCGGGTGCGCAGCCGCCCCCGGATCGTCCGGGTGAGCAGGTAGACGAGCGGATCCCGGCCCCGGTCGGTGACCGCCGACTGGGTGGCGCGCAGCAGGCGATGCTCGCCGTACAGCGGGCGGGCGAACTCCTGGCGGTACCGTTCGATGGTCCGGTCGTCGCACGGGGTCAGCGAGGCGTCCAGCTCCGCGCCGACCCGGTTCATCAGCTCGTGCAGCAGGACCGCGATGTACGTGCTCTTCCCCGACCCCTTCGCCCCCACCAGCGCCACGATCTTGCCGGGATTGGCGCAGTACTCGGCGGCCAGCCTGCTGTGGCAGTCCGGGCACGCCCGGCGGCTGGTCTCCCGGCCGCACTCCGGGCAGCTCGCCCGCCGTCCCGGCCTGCGCACCGAGAACACCGGAGGCAGGGCCGGCGGCACCCCGCCGCGATGCCGTCCCAGCACCTCGTCCGCCCGTGCCTCGCACCCTCCCCGGCCACCGGAACACCGGAACATGATGCGGTTCTCCGCGACGCGCGCGAAGCAGTACGGGCATGTGATCAAGGTTTACCCCATCTTCATGCGGCGGACCGGTGGGTCGAGCAGCGCGACGTCCCCTTCGGCGAAACATCGCAGCCAGTACGGCTTGGCCTGCCGGGGCGCCGGCAGCGTCAGGCGGGCCGGGGTGGTGAGGTCGGTCCACTCGCCGAGCACGCGGCCGTCCGCGGCGGTGAGCGGCTGCACGAGCCCCGGCTTGAGCACCAGCACCAGGCGCGGCACCCGGGCCGGACGGTCGGCGGACACCTCGACGGTCAAGGTCCGCTTCCACGGCGGACCTTCAGCGATGAGGTCATACCGGACCGGAACCGCGGCGGGCAGCTCGACGCGGACGGCCGGGCCACGCGCGCGCTCGCCCCGCAGCAGCGCGCTGGGCACGACCTCGATCGTGATCGCCTTGTCCTCGGGCGCGTCCAGCCGGATCCCGCCCTGCGCGCGATAGGCCGCCGCGCTCACCAGCAGCCGCTCCGCCGCCCACCCGACCTCGACCTCGGGCACCTCGGGCGGCCAGTCAAGACCGACCAGCACGGTGCCCCCGCGCCGCTCGGCGGTGACCGAGGCGGGCGCGGTCAGATTGACATGCTCCCGGTACGCCCCGACGGTGACCAGATCCCCCGCGATCGTGAGCGCCAGCACCACCCCGGTCTCCGGCTTGATCAGGTGCCCCTCGGCCACCGGCGTCGTCGCCAGCGCCCTGCCTGTGCCCTCGATCTCGGCCAGCGCCAGCGTCGTCCCGTACGGCCAGGGCGGCGCGCCCTTCAACAGCCGGAACTCCAGCACGCCGCTGGCCGGTTCCGCGCAGGTGAGCAGGAGCATGCCCTGCGGAGCAGGCGTGATCGATAGCTCGGGCACCGGTTCCGGCCGGGCATGCGGGGTGACCGTGCGGTGCAGGCCAGGCGTGCTAGCCCCGGCCCCGTCCGGCGTCGGGTAGACCGCGTAGACGTGGTAGTGGTGCCCGGTGCCGTTGCGTACGGCCCGGTCGCGGAAGGCGGAGCCGTCCACGGTCACCGGCTGGCCGTCGCGGAGCACCACGACGCCGACGGCCTCGCGCGGGGTGGTCCAGCGGCCGGTGACGACGCCGTCCCCGGCGGTGACGCGCAGGTCGCGCGGCTCGGGCCGGACCACGACCACGGCAGCGGAGGCCGGGGCCGCGGTGGCCTCGCCCCGGCGGGCGGCCACCGCGTACCGGAGCGGAACGTTGACCGGCGGCGTCTCGTCCACGAACCGGCCGGCGACCGGCCCGGCCCGGAGCGGGACGCCGTCGCGCCGGATCTCGTAGGTGATCTCGCCCGCCCGGGACGGGGACGGCTGCCAGGTGATCGTGACCGTGTCGTCGTGGGGTTCGGCGCGGACGTCGCGGGCGGGGTGGGGGGCCAGGCGGGCCAGCAGCCCCGCCGCGCCCGGCAGGTCGGGGACCCGGCGCAGCGCGTCGGCCAGCAGGATCCACGCCTCGTCCGGGTCGGTGGCGGTCAGCGCCTGATCCCGGAGCTTCACCGCCGCCGCGAGCCGCGCCGCGATCTCGTTCCCCAGCTCGGTGCCTTCCGGCAGGGTCGCCGCGAGGTCGGCGGCGGCCTGGATCTCGCCCGCGTCCACCAGCTCCCGCAGCCGCGCCCGCGGCCCGCTCGGACCGCCGCCCTCCTGGCGCACCGCGAAGACCAGCCGCCGCGCCTCACCGGGATCGAGCCCGAGATCCTCCACCGCGAACCGCACCAGCGTCTCGTCGCCGGGATGCTCGCGCACCCGCTCCCGCACCCGGGCGACCAGGTCATACCGCAGCAACGCGCCAGGATCATCGACCCCCCGCAACGCCGCCAGCACCGTGTCCGCCGAGATCGTCCACGACCCCCGGGTACGCCGCTGCCAGTCCGCCTCCACCTCCCGAATCCGCTCCCCCAAATCCCCCGTCGGGGCAAATATCCGGAACTGGGATTCGCCGAGGACGAACTCCGCCAGATGCCGCTTCCGCAGCGTGTCCAGGGCCTCCCGCGCCCGGGCGTAACCCGGATAAGGCGGGATATCGGGGAGCTGATCGGGTTCCCGGATCTCGATGCCGAGCTGACCCGCCAGGACGTCGGCCTCCCGCCGTTCGACCCCCGCCGAACGGGCGATCCCCGCCACCACGTCCGGCGCCAGCAGCCGCAGCCGTCCGGCCGCGTCGTCCAGCCGCCTGCGCAGGTCGGTGACGCGCCGCCGATCCCGCTCCCCGGCCTGGCGCAGCGCCGCGATCAGCGGCCCGGTGTCGCCGTTCGCGGCGGCCTCGAAGATGGGGGCATATCCGGCATGGTCGGATTCAAGCCGGTCGACGAGCTTGCGGAACTTCAGCAGCTGGCGCTGGCGACGCCAGCACTGCCGTACCTGGCGGACGGTCTCGGCCACCTCGGCCGGGGACATGTCCTGGCGGAGCTGGTAGCGCAGCCGCAGGTCCTCGGGGGGTGAACCGGCCTCGCGGGCCGGGTCGAGCACCTCCTGGAGATACCGTCGCTCGTCGAAGGGCATGGCTCAGCTCACCTGGACGCGGGCCAGCGCCGCCCGCGACTCCGCCACTTCCTCCTCGGACATGCCGCCGATCTGCACGCTCAGCTCCAGCCGTTCCCCGCTCTCGTCCTCCCTGGCGGTGACGTGCAGCAGGCCGGAGGTGTCCAGGGAGAAGGTGACCTCGATCGGGAACCCGGCCGGCTTGCCCGGCGGGATCTTCAGATCCCCTTCGGCGATCTTGTTGTTGTCCTCGATGGCGTCCGAGGCGACCGCGCCCGCCTGCTCCATGACCTCGATGGCCACCCGGGTCTGGAAGTCGTCCAGGGTGGCGAAGCCCTCGGTGACGTCGGCGGGCAGCGGGTCGTTGGCGTTGACCAGATGCGCCACGTACTCGCGGCGGGTGTTGCTGGCGGTCGCCTTGATGCCGAACGCGCGGGACGCGACCGTCTTGATGGTGCGCCCGGCGATCTGCTGCCGCTGGCCGTCGGACAGGCCCGCCCGCGCGGCCATCTCCTCGGCCCCGCCCCGGTCACCGGCGCTGAGCAGCCGCCGGTAGGTCTCCTCGAACGCGTACAGCGCGGCGCCCTTCGCCACGGCCAGATCCGGGTCCTGCAGCCGCGGCGCGACCCCGAGCTCCTTGGTCAGCGCCTCGGTCACCGCGGGCATCTTGGCCGAGCCGCCGACCAGCACCAAGTGGTCGAACCCCTCCACGCCCTTGGCCCGCGCGGTGTTCAGCGTCTTGCGGGTGATGTCGATCGTGCGGTCCAGCAGGTCGCGGGTGAGGCCCTCGAACTCCTCCCGGGTGATCTCGACCTTGGCCACCCGGCCCTCGTGCATGACCCGGACCACGTGCTTGGTCCGGGTGGTGAGCGTCTTCTTCAGCTCCTCGGCGTCGCGGCGCAGCTGCTGCTCGGTCTGCTTGTCGTCCAGCGGGTCGGCCACGTCCGGGTGCTCCTGCCGGAACCGCTCGGCTAAATGCTCCACCAGCCGGTCGTCCCAGTCGGCGCCGCCCAGCTCGTGGTCGCCGTCGGTGCAGACGACCTCGATGTCGCCGTCCACCAGGGCGATGACGGTCGTGTCGAAGGTGCCGCCACCCAGGTCGTACACGAGGATGCGGGCGTCCTGGCCCGGGTTGAGCACGCCGTAGGTGATCGCGGCGGCGATCGGCTCGGAGATGATGTCGATCACGTTCAGCCCGGCGATCTGCCCCGCCTTGCGGGTCGCGTCCCGCTCGGCCGCCCCGAAGTACGCCGGGACGGTGATGACCACGTCGCCGACCGTGATCCCGGTTGCCGTCCGCGCGTCCTCGGCCAGCTTGCGCAGCACGAACGCGGAGATCTCCTCCGGCGTGTACGGCCGGCCGTGCATGGTCCGGGTGACCTCGTGGCCCATGTCGCGCTTGATCCGGCTCACCACCAGATCGGGTTCGATGACCGCGCTGTCCTTAGCCGTCTGGCCGACCACCACGTTGTCGGGGGTCTCGAAGAAGACGACCGAGGGCGTGGTGTCGGTGTCCTCCTGGTTGCGGTGCACCGTCGGGCGGCTCACGTCGTCCACACTGGCGATGCAGGAGTAGGTGGTGCCGAGGTCGATCCCGTGCACAGCCATCAATCGTTCTCCTCGCTTTGCTGAACGTTCCTGCCGATGACGACACCGGCCTTGCGGAGTACGCGGTCCTGCTCGGCCAGCCGGAACCCGTCCGAGACCACGGCGACGATCCGGCCGTCCTCGCCGGGTTCGGTGCGGAGCGGGCGGTGCAGGGCCGGGTCGTACGGGTCGCCGGGGGATACCTCCAGGCGTTCCGCGCCGGTACGGGCGAGGACTTCGGCCACCTCCTCGGCGATCGCCTCCAGCAGGGGGACGACGGGGTCGGCTCCTTCGCGCCGGGCGGCTTCGCGGGTGACCGTGTCGTACAGGCGGTAGAGGCCGGAGCGGACCGGGGTGAGGGCCTCCTGGAGCAGGCCGCGGCGCAGGTCCTGGTTCTCGGCGTGCAGGCGGTCGATGATCTGCTCGCGGTGCGCGGCCCGTTCGTGCTCGCGGGACACCTGCTCGGTGAGCCGTGCCAAGCCGTTCTCTAGATCAACTTCCTCGTCCTGCTCAGGCAGCATGCCGGGTCCTGATCCTTGGGGACACCACGGCGCAAGTGTCAGCAATTTTCCAACCTCGCGCAATATAAATCCGGATTAGTGGCATATAGCGGATAGGTCAATTTTAGTTACCCATGCCTCTGGGGGGGAGGGAGGACTAGAGTTCGCTCTATCTCGGGAGGGCGGAACGGTGAGTGAATTCGCGGCGCGGGTCGCGGCTCTGCGGGTGCGGCGGGGGACGGCCGACGAGGGTGTGGGGCGGTGGGAGCTGGCCTGGGCGCTGGTGGACCTGCTCGCCGAGACCGAGGACCTGGAACCGGCGGATGTGCGGGAGTTGCTGGAGCACGCCGAATGGATCCTGGCGCGGGATCGGGGCGCGGGCGCCCTGCAACTGGCCGGGCTGGCGCGGTCGTGCTCGTTCGCGCTCACCCAGGATCCGGCCGATGGGGCGCACGCGACCGGCTACCTGGAGGAGGCGCTCACGCTGCTGCCGCCTGGTGACGAGGGCCGGGGGGAGTTGCTGTATCAGCTGGCGATCGAGTATCTGACGCAGGAGGGCGACCAGCCCGCGCCCCGGCCGCTGGGCCGGATCATCGCCTGCCTGGAGGAGCTTCTCGATCTTCAGGACGATCCGGAGGTCCGGGCCAGGCTCGGGCTGGCGGTCGGGTTCCGGGCGTCGACGTCATCCGCGCACGCCGGGGAGATCGATCGGGCCATCGAACTGATGGCTTCGGCGCATGGGCTCGTCGAGGATGACAGCTTGCGGGTCGAGCTGGGGCGCAACCTGGCTTTGTCGTACGACACCTGCGGCGACGCGGACACCGCCGCCGACTGGGTGCGCCGCACACTCACCGAGCCAGGGGTGGCCGGGACTCCGCTGGAGGCCCGGGCGCACAGGTATCTGGGGGAGTTGCTGCTACGCGGCTTCGCGCCGCCGCCGGGGGAGTTCGATCTCGGCATGGCGGTACGGGCGACGGAAGCGATGAATCTGCCCGCCAACATCGACCGGATCGTGGAGGCGCGAGCGCATTTGGAACGTGCCGCCGAGCTGAATCCCGCCGATCAGGACGTCGCGGCGTTGTTGTCGATGGTCACGCTCGCCGAGGCGGGGATCAACGGCGGGGACTCGCTGCGGGCGGCGGCCACCGTGCGGGCCATGGCGGATCGGCTTCCGGCCAGCGATCCGCGGCGGACGCAGATGGTGAGCTTGTCGGCCGTGCTTCAGGAGGAGATGGATCCGGTTCTTGGGGCGGGCGAAGAGCTGGACGCGCGCATTGAGGAGCTGAGGGCCGTCCTCGCGGGGCTGCCTGACGGGGACATGCTGCGGCCGTGGCTGCTCAGCCGGCTCGGCGCGGCCATCGGGCAGCGGGGAGCGGCCTTCGCGGTCAAGCGCGACTGCGAGGAGGCCGTTGAGCTGCTGGTGACCGCCATCGCCGAGATGCCCGAAGGTAACCCGCTCCGGGCCCGCACCTTCGTGCTGCTGTCCGGCGCGGTGCTGACCACGTTGCGCGTGGATCCCATGGGCGCCGACCTCGACCGTGTGCTCACCGACCTGCCCTCCATGATCGACCCCGCCGGCCTCGGGATCGACGCCGCCTCCGTGCACGTCGTGCTCGGCAGCGCCCACGTGGCCCGCGCGGCCAGAAACAGCTCCGGCCCCGACTACGACCAGGGCATCACCCACCTCCGCCAGGCCATCGACGCCTACCGCCCCGAAGATCCCCTGCGGGTCCCGCTCCTCTTCATCGCCGCGACCGCCATGACCGACCGGTACGGCACGACCCGCGACCTCGCACTCCTCGACGCGGCCGGGCACTATCTCGACGAGGTCGACACCGTCCTGGCGGCCATGAACACCCCCGAGTACGCCCCAGGCACGCTCGACCGCCGGGCGGCGTGGCTGCTACGCGTCCTGGTGCGCTTCAACCAGTACCTCCAACGACAGAACCCGCGAACCGCCGCCCAAATGATCGCCGGCCTGGACCGGATCGCCGCACTGACTCCACCCGGACATCCGGAACTGCCCATGGTCAATTCCCTCCGAGCTTGGGCCCATGGAGTGCACGGCCTCACCAGCGGCGATCCCCGAACGATCTCGACCGCCCTCGACCAACTGATGGCAGCCGGGTCCGGGCTGGGATCTGGGCTCGGGTCGGCTCGTTCGGGGTCGGCTCGGTCGCAGTCCGGTTCTGGGTCGGGGTCGGCTCACTCGGGTTCGGCTGGCTCGGGCTCCGATTCCGGGCTGGGGGCGGCTTCGTCGGGGTGGAGGTCGGTTGGTTCGGGGTCGGGGTCGGCTCGGTCGGAGTCCAGTTCTGGGTTGGGATCGGCTCAGCCGGGGTCGGTTGGCTTGGAATCGGGGTCGGTTGGTTCGTGGGCCGGGTTGGGCTCCGGTTCTGGGTCAGTGTTTGGTTCTGGATTTGGTGCCGATGGGCTTTATGGGCGGGCGTTGCGTGGGCAGGCTGGGCTGGCTGCCGTCATGAAGGGTCTGACCGCTGGTGATCGGCGTCTGCTCGATCAGGGCATCCAGACCCTCACCGAAGTCGTCGCCGCCCCGGACAGCTACGTGGGTGAAACCGGGGCGCATCGCTACGTTCTGGGCAGCGCGCTCATCCAGCGGTCTCGTATTCGAGGGCAGCGGGGCGATCTGGACGAGGGCATCGCTCATCTGGAAGCGGTCATCCGGGATCGGAGAACCGGTCCGCTGGACGGCGTCTACCCCATCCTGCTTGTTGATCTCGCCCAGGCATACCGCCTCAAAGGCGACCCTCGCGCCGTCGACACGGGGTTGCGCGCGCTCCGCGAACGCCTCGCCGACGTGCTCCTGCAGACCGGCGCGGAACGTGGCTTGGCCATGTCCAAGGCCGCCCGCGACGACACCCTGGAAACCGTGCACTGGGCTCTCGCCGACGGCTGGCCGGAAGCGGCGATCGAGGCGCTCGAACTAGGCCGCGCCATGGTCCTTCATTCCGCCACCGCCGCGGACGCCCTGCCCGCTCTACTCCGCGACCAAGGCCACGACTCCCTGGCCGAAGAATGGCAAACCCACCTGAGCACCGGGACGGCCACGTGCCCCTGGGAAACCGCCGCCGTCGAACTCGGCCCCGAAGGCCGGATCAGAACCCCTGGCCTGATGATTCCGGGCGACCTCCGGCATCGCGTCCTCGCCGCCATCGAAGACACCTCTCTGGCCGCGCTCCTCACCCCACCAGGCCCAGCGGAAATCGCGCAAACCCTCCGCGAAGCCAACCGCCACGCCTTGGTCTATCTCCTCCCTCGCAGCGAATTCGGACCAGGCAGGGCACTGACCGTCTTGGCGAACGGAACGGTCACGACGACCGTGCTGCCGCAACTCGACGCCGGTCGCAACAGCCCCGTCGATCGTTACCAGCGAGCCCAGAACGAGCTGGTCAACGGGGTTTCCGGGGCCGAACTCAGGTGGCGCCAGGCACTGATCGACCTTTGCGACTGGGCCGGCGAAGCGGCGATGACGACAATCCTCGAGGAAATCAGCGAAGACGAACCGTCCATCGTCCTGGTCCCAGGAGGAACCCTCGGAATCGTCCCTTGGCATGGGGTGCGCGTGCCCGGTGGGATTGCCGGTGCGGTGTCTGGTGATGTCGGGCATTTGTCAGGCGGGGCCGCCGGTGTTGTGTCCGGGGATGCGGTGCGCGTGTCCGGTGGGGCTGCCGGTGCCGTGTCCGAAGATGCTGGGCATCTGTCTGGCGGGAATGCCGATCTTGCCTCTCGGGATCCGGCCCACCTTGCTGGTCGCGCCTCTGCGCCCCACGCGCGTAGAGATCCCGCTCCCAAGCCGACTGGGGAAATTTCGGCAAATGTCGGGCGGGTGTATGCGTGTCAGCGGGCGACGATCTCGTATGTGGCGTCTGCCAGGCAGTTTGTCGCGGCTGCGGTTCGGCCGGTGTTGCCGCCGCGTCAGGCGCCTGTGTTGATTTCTAGTCCTGATCTCGCCTGGGCCATGTGGGAGTGTGCGCGGCTCTTTGAACACGAATACCCCGGAGCTGTTCGGCTGGGGAAGTGGTTGCGTAGTCGCGATGTGCCGGCCGCTACGGCGGAGGCGGTGCTCGATGTTGTCGCGGGTGGGTATTCGGTGGTGCACTTCGCGGGGCATGCCCGGTCTTCGGTGATTTCGGCGGATTCGGCGTTGGAAGTCGCCGATGGGGAGAAGGTTCCGGTGCAGCGGGTGCTTGGCCGGGGTGGCGGGGCGGGGGGTGGGCTTGTGGTGCTGTCTGCTTGTACTAGTGACTTGTCGGACGGGGATCACGATGAGGCACTGACCCTGGCCACGGCGTTTCTCGCGGCGGGTGCTCGGGGAGTCGTCGGATCAAGATGGGCAATCGATGACAATGTCCGCACGGCCGTCTTTATGGTGATATTTCATCGTTTCCTGGGTGACGGGGAGCCGAGCGTGGCTCTTGCCCGGGCGCAGCGGTGGATGCTGGATCCGGGACGGCGGGTGCCGGACGACCTTGCCCAGGAGCTTGACGAGGTGATCGGGGAGCTGGACTTCGCGGATCCCGCGATCTGGGCCGCGTTCACCCACCAGGGCGTTTCCTGAGGGGATGCACGTAGCCACCATACGGTCGGAGAGATTTGTTCAGTTCGTCCAGGTAGCCAGGGTCATCCAGGAGGACACCGCTCCCAGCCACGTGGCGAACGGCGTCGCCGTTGTCGCAGCGATCGCCGAAGAAGACCAGCACCAAATTGGTCATGCTGGGATTGGACTGCCAGCGAAACCCCTCCGCCCACGCCTGGTTCCGGCGCAGCCAGTCCGCCCAGCGCCGAGTCTGCCCATACTCCGCGGCATCGGCCCGAATCAGTGAGATCTTCGCGCACACCCCAGTGAAATCATCAGGTTTGACCAGCTCAAGCACGGTGACATCCCGGACAAGCTCGATCTGCGACAACATCCGCCCCTTGATCGCCTTACGCGGCACCGAACAGTGGCCACGATCGGAGAACGGAATATCCCGCATCACCGTCTCGGCGAGCGCGGTGCCCGGATCATGCGCCGCGTAAAGGTAGGAATACGGCGGTTCGCAAAGCTTCGTACTGTCGAAGCGGCCACCACCCCAATGCGGATCGGTCTGCGTGGGATTGAACGACGCCGCGGAAAGCTCGGCGCCATGCACCCGCCACAGCCGGGTACCCGCCGGAATCACCTGGGATCGCGGCGAATTGGGGCAACGCGCCGGCGGCGCCGGAACCGGCATCAGGGCCCCTCCACGAGCGCGCGGGCCGCCAGCATCAGATCCGGCTCCCTGGGCTTATCCAGCAGTTCAGCCGGAACACTCCCCAGCCAGGCGTTCGGCCCCAGCCACCACCCCGCGACCCCCCACGGATCCTCATCAGCCTCCAGCAACCGATTGATCCGCAACACCAGCGCTCGCGGCCGCCGCTCCCTGAACTGGAAGGCGGGCACCTGCACAACCCCATCCGCCCGTTCCAGCCGGATGAGATCGGGATCGTCGTGTCCCTCCACCTCATCCAGCCGATACGCCGGAGCCGCCAGCAGCCTCCGATGAATCACTCTGCGCAGATCTTCCGGCTGGAGCCGCGCGATCACATCGCCCCAGTCGACAACCGGGAACGCCGGATTCAGCCGGGTCCCGGTGGGGAGAGCACGCCGTACCGGATGGTCTTCAGGCAGCCCAGCCAGCTGGAGCTCGATCCGCAACTCGACGGCCAGCTCGCCGATGGCGGCCATATCGCCGCCCGCGTCCTGAAGGTCCTTGATGAGCCCGTCGAGCCGCGCCCGCCGGGGAGCGCTCAACCGGCCGCGGACATCCTCCAGATGATCGAGCAACTGGCTGATGAGTTCCGGATCACTCGCCACACCAGAACTTATACCAGATAAACAATATCAATTCCGGAATTATATAGCTGGGTCAAGGGTCAACCGATCGACCACAACCCCGACACACCGGTCATGGAACGCGATCGTGTAGTGATTGCAGTCCGGAACCACCTCGTCGCGCAGCCCCGGCAGCTGGGCGGTCCAGGATTCGGCCAGCGCGTCGGGGATCAGCCCGATCTCCTGGTTCAGCAGCCCACGCGGAGCCCTGAGCAGATACAGCGGCGACTTGATGGCACGCAGCGCCGCGCCGATCGCCTCCCCTTCGGTGAGCAGCTGGCGCCCATCGGTGCGAACCGCGTCCTCCCGCACGCGCGACCGCACGCCACCCTCGATTTCGAGCGCGTCATAACGCACATAGTCCTCCATCGCCGCGGTCCAGTCCGCCAGCGCGGGATGCTCCTTGAAGAACCCGACATACGCCTCGACATCGGCGAACGTCTGGCTCAACCGGGCGATCGCCGGACCCAGACTGAGCTCCAGCAGATCATCTGCCGAAATATCCGGCGGAAGCGGCAACGGCAGGCCGCCGTCGACCAGAACAGTCCGGGCATACTGCCGCTCAACCGCGTGCAGCACCGCCACATACGCCCCCATCGAATGTCCGGTGAGCACGCTCGTCTCATCCGCCCCCACGTACTCCGCCACCCGCTCGACATCCTCGGCATGCCGGCGCAGCCCGTACGGCCCGGAAACGCCCGCGCTGTGCCCCCGCCCGCGCAGATCCATGGCCACCATGGACCACCCCGCCGGTAACGACGACCCGACCCGCTGCCAGGCCATCAGCGACGCGGTGATCCCGTGCACCGCGATGATCAGCCGGGACCCGCTCCCGAACCGCGCGATCCGCAGGTCGCCACCGGGCACGGGTACGCGGTCGAACTCCATGGCCGTCTCCTCACGATCGATCGTCCGTTCGACGATACTGGGCATTCCCGGACAACCTAAAGGACACCGCCCCTGACCCTCGGTCGAGCCTTTCCTTATGATCTGTCCATGGATGCGCGCGTTGTCGTGATTGAGCATGAAGCAGAGGCCGGGCTCGGCTATTTCGCGGCGTGGCTGGCCGGGGTGGAAACCGCGGTCGTACGGCCCTACCTGGGGGAACCCGTACCCGATCGAGTGCAGGACGGGCTGCTCGTGCTCGGCGGCGCCGCCTCCGCGTGGGACGACGAGGAGTATCCCTGGCTGCCGGCCACCCGCGACCTGATCAAGGCCACCGTCGACGACGGTGCGCCCGTGCTCGGCATCTGCCTTGGCGCCCAGCTCATGACGCTCGCCTGCGGCGGCGAGGTGCGCCGCGGCGGGCCAGGGCTGGAGATCGGCGCGGGCACGATTCACATGCTGCCGGAGGCCCGCGCCGACCGGCTCTTCGCGGGCGTGGCAGCGCCCCAGTCGGTCGCGGTGCAATACCACTACGACGCGATGACCACATTGCCGGCACAAGCGGTATTACTGGCCACCGGCGACACCTACCCGAATCAGGCATATCGCCTCGGCGACAATGCGTGGGCAGTCCAGTTCCACCCGGAGGCCACTCCGGACATTTTCCGCGAATGGACGACCGGCTTGACCGGCCATCCAGTCGGCGAGTTGAATTCCCAGGTCGACGCGGCCAGGTCACGATTGCAGGCGCATTGGCGCCCGCTCGCGGAGGCATTCGCCGCCGTCGTGGCCGAGCACGCCACGCGGGTGCGTGGCCAAACCGCGTGATGACCTGATTACGGACAGAAACCGCTAACGACGCGCACAAGGCGGCGAGTTACCGTGTGCGAAGTCAACGACATGGCCTTAACGGGGCGCGCCATGTTGGAGTGGTTCTCTCCGAGAAGGAAGATTAGTTGCGAGTTGACGTCGCGGACATCGAGGCGGAGGAAGGGGCGGTGAACACCGCGTCCCGGATGCAGACCACGGCCGGGCGCCTGGCCCGACTCGGCTTCGCCGACGGGGCCAGGGCCGAACGGCTGCTGGACGAACTCGGACCGGAGGCGGTCGGCGATCTCGACCTGCTCGCGGATCTGATCGCCGCAGCCGACCCGGATCTGGCGCTGACCGCCCTGAACCGGCTGGTCGAGCGCGATCCGAGCATGCTCGGAAGCTTCCGCGCCGACCCCGCGCTCCGGCACCGCATGATCGCCGTCTTCGGCCTCAGCGCCGCCCTCGGCGACCACGCGGTCCGCCACCCGGAGCAGCTGCGCCACCACGAGCACGAGGACCCTTTGAGCGCCCGCGACGAGCTGCTGTTCGCGGTCGGGGCGGACGCGTACCTGCCGGAACCGGTCGCCGGCCTGCCGGCGACCGCCGCCATGGACGCGCTGCGCGCCGCCTACCGGGGCAGGCTGCTGGACCTGGCCGGGCGGGACGTGACCGGCGAGATCACCCTGGCCGGGACGGCCGCCGAGCTGGCCGACCTGGCCGGCGCCGCGCTGGAGGCCGGGCTGGCCATCGCCAGGGCCGAGGTGCCCGAGGCGCTCGACGTGCGGCTCGCGGTGATCGGCATGGGCAAGTGCGGCGCGCGCGAGCTCAACTACATCTCCGACGTGGACGTGATCTTCGTGGCCGAGCCGAAGGAGGGCGTCGAGGAGACCCGCGCCCTCCAGGTCGCCACCCGGCTGGCCCAGAGCATGATGCGGGCCTGCTCCACCACCACACCCGAGGGCACGCTCTGGGAGGTGGACGCCAACCTGCGCCCCGAGGGCAAGCTGGGGCCCCTGGTCCGGACGCTGGACAGCCATCTCGCGTACTACCGCCGCTGGGCCAAGACGTGGGAGTTCCAGGCGCTGCTGAAGGCCCGCCCGGTCGCGGGTGACCTGGAGCTCGGCGGCGTCTATGTCGAGGCCGTCAACGCGATGGTGTGGCAGGCCGCCACGCGCGACAACTTCGTCGAGGACGTGCAGGCCATGCGCCGCCGGGTCGAGGCGCACGTGCGGGTCAGCGAGGCGGAACGGCAGATCAAGCTCGGGCCCGGCGGGCTGCGGGACATCGAGTTCGCGGTGCAGCTGCTGCAGCTCGTGCACGGGCGCTCGGATCCGCTGCTGCGCCGCCGGGCCACCCTGTCGGCGCTGGCCGCGCTGTCCCGTGGGGGATATGTCGGGCGGGAGGACGCGAAGGCGCTGGCGGAGGCGTACACGTTCCTCCGGCAGGTCGAGCATCTGATCCAGCTGCACCGGCTGCGCCGTACCCACATGGTGCCGTCGGACGTCGCCGACCTGCGCCGGATCGGGCGCGGCCTCGGCATGGCGACCGATCCGGTCGGCCAGTTCACGACCACCTGGAAGCGGCACGCCCTCGAAGTCCGGCGACTGCACGAGAAGCTCTTCTACCGACCGCTGCTCCAGGCCGCCGCCCGGCTCCCCTCCGAGGAGACCCGCCTGTCCACCACCGCCGCCCAAGCCCGCCTGGAAGCCCTCGGCTACGCCGACCCGGCCGGGGCGCTGCGCCACATCAGCGCGCTGACCAGCGGCGTCTCCCGCCGCGCCGCGATCCAGCGGACCCTGCTCCCGGTCATGCTCGGCTGGTTCGCCAACGCCCCCGACCCCGACGCGGGATTGCTCGGCTTCCGCCAGATCAGCGACAAACTCGGCACCACGCCGTGGTACCTGCGCCTGCTCCGCGACGAGACCGCCGTCGCCGAGCAACTCGCCCTCCTGCTCGGCACCAGCCGCTACATCACCGGCCTGCTGCTGCACGCCCCCGACGCGGTCGCCATGCTCGGCTCCGCTACCGACCTCGCCGTCCGCCCCGTCGAGGCGCTGCACGCCGAGATCGCCGCCACCGTCGCCCGCCACGGTTCCGACGCCGAAACCGCCGTCGCCTCCATCCGCGCCCTCCGCCGCCGCGAACTCTTCCGTACGGCAGGCGCGGACCTGGCCGGCTACATCGACATCGAAACCGTGGGCCAGGCCCTGTCCGCGCTCAACGACGTCACCATCCAGGGCGCCCTGGACGCCGCCATCAACAAGGTCGCGGTGGAACGCCGCGGCGAGTTCCCCACCCGGATCGCGGTCATCGCGATGGGCCGCCTCGGCGGCTTCGAATGCTCCTACAGCAGCGACGCCGACGTCATGTTCGTGCACTCCCCGATCCCCGGCGCCGAGGAGAAGGACGCCACCGACGCCGCCCACGCCGTCGCCGAGGAACTGCGCCGCCTGCTCTCCCTCCCCGCCCCCGACCCACCCCTCGGCGTCGACGCGGGCCTGCGCCCCGAAGGCCGCCAAGGCCCTCTGGTACGGACGCTGTCGTCCTACCGCGCCTACTACGACCGCTGGTCCTCCCACTGGGAAGCCCAGGCCCTGCTGCGCGCCCGCTTCTGCGCCGGCGACCCCGCCCTCGGCGCCGAGTTCGTCGACCTCATCGACCCGCTCCGCTACCCCGCCGACGGCATCTCCGCCGAAGCCGTGCTCCAGATCCGCAAGCTCAAGGCCCGGATGGAGGCCGAGCGCCTCCCGCGCGGCGCCGACCCCACCCTGCACACCAAGCTCGGCCGCGGCGGTCTCTCCGACGTGGAATGGGTCGCCCAGCTGCTCCAGCTCCGGCACGCCGGGCGCGTCCCCGCCCTGCGCACCACCACCACCCTGAACACCCTGCGCGCCGCCGTCGCCGCCGGCCTGCTCGACCCCGGCGACGAGACCACCCTCATCGACGCCTGGCGCTTCGCCTCCCGCGTCCGCGACGCCATCATGCTGGTCCGCGGGCGCGCCGCCGACAGCATCCCCGGCCTGGTCAAGGAACGCGCCCTCATCTCCCGCACCCTGGGCTACCCACCCGACGGCTCCGAGGACTTCATCGACGACTACCGCCGCGCCACCCGCCGCGCCCGCCTCGTCGTCGAGCGGGTGTTCTACGAGGATTAGTCACTTCTGCAGCATCACGTGCAGGCCGAGGGCGACACCCGCCACGACCACCAGCAGGCACAGGCCCGCTCCGGCACGGCCGATGAGCTTCCCGGAGGACAAGCCGACGAGCGCGAGGGAGAACACGGTGGCCAGGCCCGCACCTGCCACCAAGGAGGCGACCAGGACGCGCCCCAGGGCGGCCAGGTCGAGCCAGTCGTTCATGCCGACCGCTCCTTCGCGGTCCACTTGTCGTTGACGTTGCCGGCGTTGACCGGGGCGCGGCGGGACAACAGGTAGAGACCGCCGGACAGCACTGCGGAGACGCAGAAGACCGTGAGCACGCCCAGGCTGCCGCCGATGCCGTTCGCGCTCGCCCACGCCAGCGCGCCGACCAGCGCGGCCGCCGGGAGGGTGATCAGCCAGGCCACGCCCATCCGGGCGGCGACCCCCCAGCGCACCTCGGCCAGCCGCTTCCCGAGACCGGCGCCGATCACCGAACCGGCGCACACCTGGGTGGTGGACAGCGGGAACCCGAAGTGCGACGAGGAGAAGATCACCGCCGCCGAGGAGCTCTCGGCCGCGAACCCCTGCGGCGTCTCGATCTCCGTCAGGCCCTTGCCCAAGGTACGGATCACTCGCCAGCCGCCCAGATACGTGCCCAGCGAGATCGAGGTCGCACTGGCCACGATCACCCAGAACGGCACCCCCGCGTCCGGGCTGATCACCCCACCGGTGATCAGCGCGAGCGTGATGACGCCCATGGTCTTCTGCGCGTCGTTGGTTCCGTGCGCCAGCGAGACCAGCGACGCGGATCCGATCTGCCCCAGCCTGAACCCCTGGCTCCGGATGCCTTCCGGGACTCTTCTGGTGATGACGTACACGAGGAAGGTGCCGAGGGTGGCCGCCACGATCGCCGTCAGCGGGGCGAGCACGGCCGGGATCAGCACGTGCGAGACCAGCTCCTTCCCCTTGACCGCCGAAGCCCCCGCCGCGATCAGCGTCGCCCCCACCACCCCGCCGATCAGCGCATGCGACGAGCTCGACGGAATCCCGAAATACCAGGTCAACAGATTCCAGGCGAGCCCCCCGATCAACCCCGCGAACACCACGGTAAGCGTGATCGCCCCCGTCTCCACGATCCCCGTCGCGATCGTCGCCGCCACCTTCAACGACAGAAACGCCCCCGCGAAGTTCAACACCGCCGACAACCCCACCGCTACCTTCGGCCGCAACGCCCCCGTCGCGATCGATGTCGCCATCGCGTTCGCCGTGTCATGAAACCCATTGGTGAAGTCAAAGGACAACGCCGTGACGACCACAACCACCAGCAGCACGCCCCCAACATCCATACCGCCCTACTTGGCACCCCAGCCCCGAAGTATGCGGCCAGGCGATCACAAGCCCGAAATATCACCCCCCAAAAACCCCCAAACAACCGACCCCCACGAAGATCTCACCCCCTATGACCACTCCTTTGCGCCCTCCCCCTTGCCCCCGATATCTGCCCGCGCCGAGCCGTCTCCGTGCGGGGACTACTTCGTGGTGGAGGTGGTGGAGCGGGATTTCAGACCTGTCACCCGGCGGAACATGTCCCACCAGAAGGGGGCGCCGAACAGGAGGGCGACGAGGGTGAGGAGGAAGCCCGGCCAGTGGCTGGGGGTTACCAGGCGGTCCCACCAGTCGCCGCCGCGCCAGGTCCAGGCAGGACTGCCGGACGGGGGGATGGCGGCGCTGACGGGGGCGTGCGCGAAGATCTTGACGAAGGCTGGGGTGCTGAGGACATCGGTGACGCAGGTGTAGATGTCCTTGTCGGGTTCGCACTGCGCCTTGATGGGGGCGAGAGCCTGTTCGCCCTGATCGGCGAAGGCGGCCACCGCGCTCCGGTAGGCGTTGTCGTTGAGCAGGGTCTTGCCGTATTCCAGGGCGTCCATGCTGAACAGAAGCGTGACCAGCAGGCTGAGGACGCCGACCGCCCATCGGACATATCTGCGATAGAGCAGCGTGAGCCGTGTCATCTCGCCGTCGAACCAGTCCTCGACGCCCTTGCGGAACGCTTCCATGTCGACCGCGCTGGCGGCGGCCACCTCGCCGGGCGCGGTTGCCGTGCCGGGCGTAGGCACGCCGGAGTCGGTGAAAGGGGAATGAGCGGACGCGGGTGGTGTGGTTACGAGGGTCGCCGGTGTTGGCGGCACAGGGGTCAGGGATGGGAGGGTGCCGCCGGATTTTTCCCAGATAGCGGCCATGGGGCGGTAGAGCGGGCTCTTGAGCCTTTGAAGCTGGCTGAGCAGAGGTTCGATGCCCCCACGGTCGGAAGCAATTTCCAGCAGAGCCACAGAGAAGCGTGACGGCGGAATCTCAGCGATGGTCGTCTTGCCCTGCTTGGCCTCGTCGATTTCCTGAAGGCGCTCATGCAGCAGGTCGGTAAGGGACTCACCGTGCTCCCGCGGATCGGCATGCTCCGCACCATGCGCCGAATCGACGGCCGAGCCCGCAACCGCCCCGGCGAACCCGCCGCCAGCGGCCTGCGACGAATCCACGATCCCAAGGGAACCGAGCGTTTGGTCGGCAGGCGTACTAGCGATCAAGATCTCCGACGGAAGCACAGAGCCTGTCGACCCGCCCATTCCCACCGATCCAGCTGCCCCCACCGTTTCCGACCCGTGTCCCCCCGCCGTTCCCGATCTGTGTTCCTCCGCCGTTCCGTCCAGTCTGATGGAGTCCGGCGTCCCCGCCGCGCCAGCTGTCCCCGCCGTTAAGGGTGATTCCGCCGTCGCGTCTGTTCTGATGGGCTCCGCTGTTCCCGCCGCTTCGGGCGCCCCCGTGGAACCATCCGGTCCGACGGACACCGGCGTCCCCGTCGTTGATGTCGTGCTTGTCGCTCCGGATGCCTCCGTCGTTCCTGCTGGGTCCCCTGTTCCTGCCGAACCAGCCGTTCGTACTGAATCAGCTGTTTCTGCTAAACCTGCCAATGATTCCGCGGCTTTGACCTCGGCGGCGACGAGGGAGTCGGCGGCCGCGGCCAGGGGCGGGCTGTGGACGGGGGCCGGGTAAGGGCTGAAGGCAGGGCGCGGGTCCTTGCCGAAGGGGAGTTTCGCGAAGACGCCGAGAAGGGTCGCGGGCAAGCGCGAGCGGATCAGCTTCGGGGGTGGCAGAAGATCGGAGAGCGCGCTGCGCAGCCTTCTGCTGAACCGGCTGAAGCCCTTGAGCCGGGCATCCAGCCACCGCAGAACCCGCGGGACCTTCTCCACCACCTCGCCACCATCGAGCGTGTCACGCAGATAGGCCCACAGGAATTTACTACGGATCCCGAGCAGCCGGACAAGACCTTCATTCAGCCCGCTGACCAGAAGCGACAGCAACAGAAAGGCAAGAATGAGACCGATGGCAAGGTCGACATAATACGAAACCAAAGTGATCACCCGCGTCGTTGATACACCGTCCACCGCCAACCCGCAACGATTTCAACAAATCAGCTCTCCAAACCATCCAGACCTGGGACACCTTGTATTTCGCGGCCACCGAAAGCCTCAGGAACAAGCTCGGGTCAATACCAGACAGGGGCCAGGACGGCAACCCGGTCTATATCGCCTTCAGTCACGAGCCCATCAGCCATCGCCCTCGATCAGGTGTCCTCGGCGAGGAGATGCCGGAGAAAGCGGTCGGGCGCCGTGAGAAAGTCGCGCGTGAGGGCGACCGGGAGGGCTTCGTCGTAAGTGACCTGCTGGATGGACCCGTCAGCGTCTATCTGCAAGATGGTCGCGCCGGGGAGGGAGAGCAGGATCGGTGAGTGGGTGGCGATGATGAACTGGGATTCCTGCCCGACCAGATCATGGATCCGGCGAAGTACAGCCATGCATCCGCGTACGGACAGGGCGGCCTCAGGTTCGTCGAGCACGTAGAGGCCCTGCGGACCGAACCGGTGGACGACGAGGTCCAGGAACGACTCGCCGTGCGATCGCTCGTGGGGTGAGACGCCCCCGTAGGAGGCCAGCAGTGACGGCCCTGGTTCGCGGTCGAGTCGTTCGATCTCGGTGGCGACGTTGTAGTACGACTCGGCCCGCAGAAAGAAGCCGGTGCGTGGCTTGGCCAGCCCCCAGGTCAGGACGAGGTGATCGGCGAGGGAGGATTCGCTGGCCCGAGTCGCGAATCGGAAATTCTGGCTGCCGCCTTCGGGATTGAAGCCGCAGGCCACCGCGATAGCCTCGACGAGGGTCGACTTGCCGGAGCCGTTCTCGCCGACGAGGAAGGTCGCCGTCGGCGATAACTCAACGCCGCCGGACGTGACCAGCCAGGAGACGGCAGGCAGATCGAATGGGTAGCCGGACCCGATCTGCCGAGTGTCGATTCGCAGTCCCCGGACGAATCCCGGCTGGTTCGTGCCCACCTGGTCAGCCTAGCCAGCCCTGCGCAACGTGGCCTTCCACGGTGCGCCCGCCAGCCTGCGGAGCAGGCAGTTGACCGGGTTCCAGGGCAGTTGCCGCCGCGGCCACCGCGAAGCCGAGCCGCAGTGCGCCCCCGGCACGGTCAGGGCCGCTGGGTCAATCTCGAGCACAGCGCCGTTGGGCAGAACGGCAGCATGATGCTGCGGGCCGTTGCCGTGCCGCTCCACGTCGAAGACCAACCCGACGTGCTCCTGCTGGAAAGCGCGGCACGCGTTTGCCTAGATGCTGTAGATGACCAGCAGCGTCGTCCGCGGCTGTCCATCGATCGAGCGCCGCACCACGTTCCCGTTAGCACTGGCCCGTTGCTAGGACCGGCGCCGCCCCAGAGCGGGGAGGATATGCCACAAACCAAAGAGAGCCACTGGCCCGTTGCTAGGACCGGCGCCGCCGGCTTCACTGTCGTCTTCTCCGACGATGCCGGTGACGACGCCGAACGGTGCCGTTGAAGACCCCGGCCGCGCCCTTGTCGTAGTTGTTGCGCAGCTGGGTGAACGCTCTAATCCCCCTGATCCAACGCCCACACATTGAGGAACTGCGCCCCACCCCGCAAGACCTCATAACGCACCCCAACCTTCCTCCACCACATTCGGCCCTCACCAACGTCCCCCGCTTCGCCGCCATGCGCGACGGGTGGGGTGAGGCCTTCGGCTGTGGTGATGTCGGTGGTGGTGACGGTGAGTTCGGTGGGGAGCAGGTGGCTGCCTCGGGTGGGGTGGGTGGCGATGGCGGTGAGCTGGCGGGTGAGGAGGATGTGGGCGAGGCCGTGGAGGGCGGTCGTCCAGGTGGGCACGTGACGGTCGGGGACGGCGAAGACGCGAAGCTCCGGGAGGCCGAGGCGAGCCATTCCGTGGGTGGCGAGCCGCACGCCTCCGGCATCGAATCCCGATGAGGCGCGCAACCACGATGCCACCGCGAAGTCCTTGAATGACGCCGGCGGAGGAGGACTGGACGGGATGGTCTGGCTGGATTCTGGGCGGGTGATCGGTTGTGGTGCACGCGGAAGCGGGCGCGCTGAGGGAAGCGGGTGTGCTGAGGGAAGCGGGTGTGCTGAGGGAAGCGGGTGTGCTGAGGGGAGCGGGCGGGCGGTGTCCGCGTCGATGGGAGTGCCTCCGAGGGAGGAGGCGAGCGCTGTGGCGGCGGACGCTCCGGCCCAGAGGTGGGTGAAGGGCCAGCCCGGCGGCGATGTGCAGCTCACCAGGAGATGGGATGAGCTTTCCAGCAGAGGAAGCAAGGGTTCGAGTTCGGGCGAGCAGGTGGCGCAGCACAACAGCTCGGCCACAGCCATGACACGCGGGTCCGCCGCCGTCACCTGCTCGACCGAGAGGTCGGACACCGCGACGGTGGGCGAAGTTCGCAAGGTCTTGGGCGCGACGACCAGAAAGGCAGCGGTCAGGGACTTCGGCAGAGGCAGCAGAATCACCCCCGCAAGGTGTCATCTCCGCGACCGCCCTTGACCCCCCGAACCTCATTCTGTGGATGCTCGTTGTTATCCACAGCCCCTTACGAGCTGAAAGCTTCAGGCCCGTAAGGGCAAATCCGCAGATGTCCTGATCATCGCACTTCTGAGTAAAGCCGAATGGGAAGGCGATTGTTAATCTGCTGGTGTTCCAGCTGAGTTCTGGAGGTGCGTCGTGGTGGGGACGATCACGCTAGGGCAGTGGCAGACATGCCGGGATGCGCTGCGGCGGACAGGCGACCGGTTTCTCACGCTGGTCGGATCCGTGCCCGATCCCGAGGCGATGGCCACCGCGGAGTGGACGGTGGCCGACAGCGTCGCCCACGTGCGCAGCATCGCCTCCCTCTACACCTCGATCCTGCAACCGGACAAGGTCGCGCACCCGTTCCCCGACGTCGAACACCAGATCATGACCACCACGGTGGACACCGTCGCCGAGATCAACGACGTAGTCCTGCGCCAGTTCACCGAACGGGACCTCCGCGTTCTCCACGACCTTCTCGCCGGCGACATCGACGACATTCTGCACGCCACCGAGAACGCCGACCCCGCCGCTCCGGTCCCATGGCTGGGCGATTCCCGCGTCCCGATCGCCGGTGTCCTCGCCCACCTGGTCAACGAACTCCTGATCCACGGCTGGGATATCGCCCGCGCGGCCAAAACCCGCTGGGAGTTACCGCCCCAGGATGCCGCCCTGTTCTTCGAACTGTTCCTCGTCGGAATGCTGCGCAACCACGCGGGCGGACTGCTCGGCCCCCCGGTCCCCGGCCGCCGGATCGCGGTCGAATTCCATTCCGCCCACACAACCCCCGTCACCCTCGTGCTCCAAGACCGCCGGGTAACCCTCGAAGAGACCGGCCAAGGCGCCGACGTCCGCCTCTCATTCGACCCCCCGACCCTCAACCTGATGCTGTTCGGCCGCATCAGCAAAGCCCGCGCCGCCCTCACCGGCAAGATAACGGCCCGCGGCCCCCGCCTCTGGCGCCTCCCGGAGTTCCTCCGGATCGTCCACCTCCCCTCAAACTCCTATCCGAAAACCGGAAATCCGCAGTGACGCGGTCACGCTCCTTCGCCATCCACTCAAGACCGGAATCCGCGCCGACGTGACCACGCTAGCGGGCGGGCGACGAAACGGACCGCACCGGCTCTCGGTCGTATGAGTGCCCCGGCTGGTCGTGGATGCTTCGGAAGGTCGTGTTGTACCCGAACAACGCGCTGGTGGACGGGAAGAGGCCGTTCAACGCGGTGTCGCCGGGGGCGATCCTTGCGACGTTCATCCAAGAGGGGCAGGCCCGCGGTGCGCTGACCGGCCTGTCGTACGGCTTCTCTGCAAGCCACGACAGCGCGGGACCTCCGTGGGCGCACTCGCTGACGCTCGCGCTGGAGCCCGGCATGGATCTCCTCACCGTGTTGATCAACCTCGGTGCGCAGGGTGTCCTTGACTGGCGGATGCAGGGCCGGACTTTGCAGGTGTTCAACTCGGAGACGGTGCTTGGCGCTGACCGGGCGTCCGGTCCGTTGCCGGTTGACCTGCGCTTTGGCCGCGACATCACGGAGGCGCCGGACACGGGGACGTTGGAGGATGCCGCGTCGGTCATCCTGATCGGAGGCGAGGCCGGCCTGTCGGTGGAGGCCACCCATCATCAACGGCACGATCCCGGCGAACGCGAAGATCACCGCTGGGACAATCACAGGTGGGCTCATCCAGGCCGAGGCGATCCAGTCTCCACATATCGCGGCGAACGCCGTGACGGCCGACAAGGTCCAGGCCGGGGCGATCGATGCTGCTCATATTGCCGCGAACGCGATCGATGCGACGAAGCTGACGGTTACCGCCATCGACGGCAAGACGATCACAGGCGCACACATCCGCACCGCGGCGACCGGCCGGCGGCTAGAACTGGCCCCACCGGGCGCGACCTACCCGGAGATGCGCTTCTTCCCGGGATGGGGCGGCGACTACTCGCTGCTGCAGACGCGGGACGACATCGCCCCGGGTGAGGCCACGCTGGTCATCACCTCCAGCCAGGACGCCGCTGCGAGCTTCCGGGCGCAACTCCAGATCGGCGCCACGCTGACCCGGCTCAACGTGATGGACCAGAACGCCGCCCAACCGAAGGGCGGCCGATTGGACATCGCCTCTTCGTACGGCAGGTATGGCTACTACGCCGGATCGCCAGCGACCGAGACGTTCATGCACACGGACGGGACCGGCGTTTTCTACATCCGAGGCCGCTACCTGGACGAAGCACAGATGGACGCCTACGACGCTGTGTCGGTTGGAACCACAACCATCGGCGGCAGCGGCGGAACCATCAACTACATGTGGGTGCTCTATCCAGAGCCCATGGCGATGCTCATGGGTGTGGTGGCGATGGTCAGGGACGGCGCCGCCGGATCGAGCTGTCGTGGTGGAATCACCGTCACTAGGGGGTGGCTACGTCACTGACCTCTGAGAGCCGGTCATCCTCACCCCACCTCGTTGGCTGGCTGCATAAGAGCGACGCGATGGGGCCCACCGATTCTTCCGATGCTTGGAGGTTACGGTTGGATGTCGGCCGGGCACATGGAGTGAGTCACTCGAGGACAATATGGCTATGGCGGGCGGTGGCCGGAGACGGCGGTTCCTGATCCTGATTGCCGGGCAGGTGGCGCTGGTCGGGGCGGTGCTGGTGCTGGTGCTGGTATGGCGGGTCACAGACCTGGGGACCGCAGCCGACACCGGGCAGGTCGTGGGGGTGGCGCTGACTGTTACTGCACTGTGGGTGCCGTTGTTCCTATGGTGGTGGCGGGGCCGGCATCCGGCAGTAGCATCCTCGGCGATGGTGGCCTCGGCGGCGGACGCGTTGGCCCGTCTGGTGGCCGCCCAATGGGAAACCGAAGCCGAGCTGAGATCCTTGGATGATCCGCATCCAATGCCAGTGTGGTGGCGGCTGCTAGCCGACTCGGAGCTGGTGGATGTGGCGGGTCAGGTAGGCGCGGCCGGGTGGGAGGGCGCCAGCGATCAGATCAGGGAGTTGGCGGTGCAGTTCCAGGCGTTGGAACGGCGTCGTCTGGTGGTGCTGGGCGGGTTGGGCACGGGCAAGACCACCCTGGCCGTCCAGTTAGTCCGCGAGCTAATCCGCATCCGCCAGGATGGCGATCCGGTTCCGGTGCTGATGTCGGCCGCCAGTTGGGACACCGCGACCCATCCCGGTGTGTGGGAATGGACGGCCGCCCAGCTCGCCCTGTTCTACCCTGCTTTAGGCGCGGCCGAATACGGACCGCACGCCATCACCGACCTCACGGCGGGCGCCGACCCGCTTGTGCTGCCGGTCATCGACGGGCTCGACGAAGTCCCCCTGTCGGCCCGTGCCGCGGTTCTGGACGCACTTAACCGTACCCTCGGCCACGGCGGCTTGATCCTCACTTGCCGCACTGACGACTACACTGACACCGTCGTTGCCGCCGACACTGCGCTGACCGGCGGCGCGGTCATCGAATCGGTTCCCCTCCGCCCGATCACGGCCGCTGCATACCTGGAACGGTGCTTGCGCCGTGCTCCCTCCCCGGCCTGGCAGTATGTGCTGGACCAGCTGGCCAGCCAGCGGGACATGCCTACCAGTCCTTTGGCCCAGGTGTGTTCCACTCCCCTTGGGCTGTGGCTTGTTCGTACCGTCTACCGGCCGCCTACCATCAGCGGCCCCGCTCCTGATCCGACCCCTCTCACCGACCCCGCCGCTTATCCCACGACTGCCAGCCTGCGTGCCCACCTGTTTGACCAGCTCATTCCCGCCCTCATTCGACAACGGCTCCCCAGCGCCGATCCGGGCCATCTGTTCCGGCCTCGGCGCCTCCATGACCCACAAGACGCCAAGCGCTGGCTCACCTGGATCGCCTACCACCTCACCCATCCCCGCACTCCCGACGGGCGCGCCCGTACCCGCGACTTCGCTTGGTGGCACTTAGCCCCCCGCACTCTCACACCCACCCGCATACGCACAATCACTGGACTCGTGGGTGGGCTCGTATTTGGGCTCGTGGGTGCACTGGTGGGTGCACTGGTGGGCTCGCTGTCGGGTGGGCTCGCGGGTGGGCTCGCGGGTGGGCTCGCGACTTCAAGATCGCTGGACCCCGGTTACGCCAACCTCACTCTTCGCCGCCGCACAAAAGAACTGTTGAAGCGGCTCGCGTTTGGGCTCGTGGGCGGACTCGTGTTTGGTCTCGTGTTTGGCCCCGCATTCGGGCTCGTGTTTGGGCTCGCGGTCGGGCTCGCGGTCGGGCTCAGCACCTGGATGGCATCTCCCGCACCTTTGGACCGGGTGAGCACACCAGCCAAGACATTACGCGGTGATCTCACCCTTATCCTCGTTCGCGTGATCGCGTTTGGGCTCGTGTTCGGGCTTATTTTTGGGCTTACGAATGGGCTCGTGGGTGGGCTCGCATTGGGGCTCGTGTTCGGGCTCGCATTTGGGCTTGCGTTTGGGCTCGGAGGTGCTCAGCATGGTGGAGCGTCCTGGAATTATCTGCTCGCGGTCAATCATCTGAATCGACGCGGAATACTTCCGCGCAACCTGATGGCGTTTCTCGGTGACGCTCACCGGCTCGGTCTGCTCCGCGCGGTCGGCCCCATCTACCAATTCCGCCACGCCGACCTCCAAGACCACCTCGCCGACCAGACCTTCAGTTAGGGCTGAGACAGATCGATGGGCACAATAACTCCAAGGTCTCGTTGATACGCGCCCACACGTTGATCTGATCAAGCTGGCTCTGCCGGTCCCGAGCATCGCTTCCGTGTCTCACCTATGAATCCAAGGGGGCCTGATGGTTGCTCAGATCTGGACGATCTGGGACTGCGAATTCGGATACAGCCACACGTCATTGACCGGTGCAGACGGCGGGGACCGTGATCAGCCGTCCGGGGCCGAACCGCTGTGGGCCATCTACGAGGTGGACGCATCCGGGCGTCGGGGTGTCGGCCGCGTCCCGCACAGCACGTTCGAGTGGAAGGCCGCCTTGTACGGCCTGGACCCAGAGGACATGGACACCCTGCTGGACGTGATCTTGCACGAGCGGTTCATCCCGAGCCCGCAGGATGCTCTGGCGTGGGAACACCCGATCCTGAAGCGGATCTTGAAAGCGACCCAGGATCTACCGGACTGCTGGACACCCGGCGTCTCGGACATAACCCGCCGGGAGGCACATCTGGCGCGGATCGCCGCGGTGAAGGAGATGGCGGTACGGCTGGAGCCTGCTCAGCAGTCCGACCGACAGGCCGCACTCGAGTTCGTCGGGTCCAGGAGGGCCGCACCGATCGACCCGCTGGAGCCGATGCGCCAAATCCGGCTGGACCCGTATCGGGTGGAGTCCCGGAAGCTCACGGTTGAGTGGCGGCGCGGCAACGGGGAGCCGACTGCCACACGGAAGCCGCCGAGCACGTTCCTCGGGCCGCTACTGGCGGGGACCGAACAGTAGAGCAGCA
This sequence comes from Acrocarpospora sp. B8E8, assembly GCF_039871605.1. NCBI lineage: Bacteria > Bacillati > Actinomycetota > Actinomycetes > Streptosporangiales > Streptosporangiaceae > Acrocarpospora > Acrocarpospora sp. B8E8. Next base: position 119,313 of record NZ_JBDPLV010000022.1, read on the forward strand.
ATCGACTTTTGCTTTGCGCCTCCAAGCACCAGCTTGGGGGTTTTTCCATTTCAAGGGGGTCTTGTGATCGCGGGGGCTGAAAGCAACGTGATCCTCACGGCGGCTGCGGTGGTCGTGCTCCTCGCGGCCGCCGCGTCCGGTCTGTACGTGCTGGTCGTCAAGCCCGGCCGGAAGCTGTCGCAGATCGCCGACATGCTCGGCGACGTCCGCGACGACTGGTTCGGGGTGGAGGAGAGGCCGGGCGTGCCCGGCCGACAAGGCGTGATGGTGCGGCTCGCCTGGATCGAGGAGCAGCTGCGGGAGAACCACGGCACCAGCTTGAGGGATGCCGTGAACCGCACGGAATCCGGTATGCGCCGGGTGGAGGACGCCCTGGGCGTGCATCTGACGGAGCACCGACTGGCGGCTTCGCACCAGCGGGTCGTCATCAACACCACGGCGGTGCAAGCCGACCTCCCTCGCGACCACGAGGACCCCGCCGACACCTCGAAGGAGGACAGCTGACATGCCGTGGCTGACGCAACTCGCCGACGTTGCCCGACGCACGGGTTATCCCGTGACGGAGGTCGGCGGGTGGAGATCCCGGGGGCATGGACCCCAGCCTTCGGTACAGGGCGTGGTGGCACACCACACCGCCGGGTGGGACGACCTGCGCGTTGTCAGGGACGGCCGGCCGGGACTGCCGGGGCCGCTGTCGCAGATCTGGCTCCAGCACACCGGGCGGATCTGGATCGTCGCCGCAGGTCGATGCTGGCACAACGCGCCGAGCACGAGCCCGTACCACCGCAACGACACGAGCCTCGGCATCGAGGCCGAGAACGACGGCCGCACCCCTTGGCCGAGCGCGCAGCTCGACGCCTATCACGCGCTGTGCGCGGAGCTGTGCCTGGAGTTCGACCTGCCCGCGGCCCGGGTGCTGGGCCACAAGGAGGTCAACGTCCAGAAGATCGACCCGCACAGCCTCAACATGTCCACCTTCCGATCGAACGTCGCCAGGCGGACGAAGAACCCCGGAACGATCACTAATCAGCAGGAGGAAGACGTGCCCGAGGTCATCTCTCTGGGTGCTGGTGAGGACCAGGACGTTCCGGCCGGCGGCGAGCTGGCGGTGCGCTGGCACACCGAGTGGACCGACGATCCGTCCGCGCACGGCGAGGACGGTGTCGCGGTCCTGGTCAGCGGCTCCCGCTGGTGTATCGCGGACGGCCTGGTGAAGGTCCGCGGCCTGCCCCCAGGCGCGGAGGTGGACATCGCCTGGTCGAGGTACAGCCGCGACGGCAAGACGTTCAAGGACGACGCCTGGCGGCTGACGGCGCACGCCGACGCCAACGGCCGGGTCGAGGAGTCCGTGGGCGGCCAGTTCTCGCTCAACACCAACAACCAGTTGCGTCTTCGCGTGCTCAACCCGCGCAACGACGTCGCCGCGGCGGTCGTCGAGAAGGTCTCGATGGCCAAGATCAGCATGTTTGGCCGCTGATCACCGCTTCCAACCCTTCACCCTGATTCGTTGGAAGCGCGGCCCGCGCTTCCAACGTGCGTTGAACCCCGCCATGGTGGCGGGATGCCCCGGAGGAGAGGCACATGCACGCTGAGCCCGTAACCTATTCCAGGCCCGTGGAGGCCAAGGTCAAGGCGATGACCCTAACTTCCTACTTCGTCGGTGTCGCCGGTATGGCCATTCTGCAGGTGGTCGCCGACGACCCGTCGCTGATCTCGTTCCTGCCCGACTGGGTGGAGGCGATCGTCCTGCCGCTGGTGCCGACCGGATTGGCGGCCCTGGCCGGTTACAAGGCCAAGCACACCCCGCGGCCGGACCTCCCGGCCAACCGGCGGTAGCACCTGCACTCGAAAAGCGCCCTGCTCCTCCAATCGTTGGAGGAGCAGGGCGCTTTCGTGTTCCAGAGGGATCGAGAGGTCGGCGGCAACGACGGCGACCCGCTGCACTTCGACGACCCGCTCATGGCAATGAGGAGCGATGCCGCAGGCGTGCCCCTAGGTGTTCGATGACGTGGGCCTATCGTCAGTCCAGGATCAAGACGTCGGTCACCATCGCATCCGGTGCCGGGCGGCAGGTTCCGGCCATCCGCCAGCCCCACCTCAAATACTTGGCATGCGCAGCGGCGGCAGGGTTGGCCAGAAGCGTCGCATACGGCTCGGGCCGTCCCTCCAGCAGGAGATCCAGCAGGCGTTTGCCGTAGCCGTGACCGCGATACTCCGGCAGCAGATTGAGTTCGATGACCGCGAATTTCGCCTGCGCCACCGCCTCGGGCGGGCCGGGTGTCGTCTCGCCGCCCCACCAGGCACCTTCGGCCATCGGAAGACCGAATGCGAACCCGGCCAGTTTCCCGGCCTCATCGTTGGCGGCGACGAGGGCGAACCCCGCACGCTGGGCCTGGGCGCTTGTCCGGTCGCGGAACCTGTCGCGCCGATACAGGGGTCCACTGTTGTACGGCGGTTCTTCTCTGATCCGGAGGTACACCTCGGCGTATTCGTCGCCGAGCACAGCGGCGGCGGCGTCCTCTCCGGTCATGCGGTAGAAGGCGATGCTCATCACGAACCTCTCGGAAGGGCCAGCTTCTCCCGGTATTCGATCACAGCGGGCAAATGGGTTCGTAACTCGTTCTGAGGCACGACAGCGACAACGGTCGAAGCCGCGTGTAGGACGAAGCTCGCACATCGTCGGTGCCGAGTAATTCCAAAGTCCTCCGGGCGTAGGCCAGTCCTTCCGACACATCTCCTGAGCGCACCGCAGAGGTAGCCACATGCAGGTGCACTTGCGCGGACTGGCGGGCGGCATGGCGCGACCGGCCGGGAGCGTAGGCGGCGATCGAATCTTGCTGCGCCTGGCCGGCAGCAGGATAACCAGCGAGGGTATAGACGAGCGAGCGAGTGTGAAGCAGCCTCTGTACCGGCCAACCCCACACAGACACCTCATCGTCGGTGATCGAGCCGGGAAGCAGCTTGTAAACGCGCGCCTGCTCGTCGAGCGCCTCGAATGAACCCTCACGATCCCCCATCAACGCCAAAGCATGCGCCCGAGCGCCTAACGCCTTGGTGGTCGCATGGCAAGGCATCCCGCGAGATGCCTTTAAGGCTGAATCGACCCGGGCGAGAATCAGCGGGAGCGGCCGGGGCTCGTAGAGTCCCAGGATCGCCTCGAAGGACGCCACAAGGGCGACCATGTCGTCACCGGCCGCCGCGGCGGCTCGGCGCGCTGAGGACCACCAGTGGTGGGATTGTCTGATGTGACCAGCCGAACCGAGAGCGTAGGCGAGGAACATCATCATTTCGGCATTGACTCGTGCCCAGCCTGTAGCTCTCTGCTTGGGCATGATTTCCTGCAAGGCCAGGATATCCACGCTCAGGTCGCTGATCACTTGAGGCAGTGGGTGAGAGACCATCCGGTGCGCGTACTCCCACGCGCGCTCCTCCCAATCGGCCAGGTCCGGCCCGCCCAACCCTTGGTCTATGACCGTATGCAGGCGTTCTAGTCCGTCCAACGGGGTAAACGCGGCGGTTGCTCCCAGGCCGACGATGCCGATGAGCAGCTGACGGCGTAGTTCTTCCATATCCATAGCATCGTGGGGGCGCGCGCTGGAGACGACAGGCTGGCGATCCGTATTGGCCTGGCCGCCGACGTCCTCCGCAGCCATGGTCCTCGCGCCAAACTGAAACATTCCTCGCCGATTCGTGGGCGCTTCCTCTTCATGAGATGTCCTAGGGACACCTAAAGGCACTATTTGGGGATCATATGCGGATAAAAGGTCAGCGGCGCTGTGTCCGGGAAACATCCGCTCCAAGACCCGGCAATGCTCAGGCCGCGGGACGGTCTTCACCTTGCCCGACAGCCACCGGTTGAACTGCTCGCGGCTAGGGGCGGTGCCGGCCAGCGTCTTGTCCACCCGGCTGGCGATCTTGTTGTACTCGATACTGAAGGCCCGGTGTGACTGCAAATGCCGATTGGTCAGGAGCACCTTCAACAGAGTCCGCTGGCTGGACATGAGTCACACCTGCCCTCATCAGGATGGGTCCGATATGAGTCCGATCCCCGGATGATTTCACGATAGACGGCGTTCACCATGGAATTCCCGTTTCCGGGCCTTTTCAATATCCGTGACACACGGACGACACGCCAATGACTGAATGTGACGCACCTGCGACGCTGCAACGACCGGTTTCGGTCCCTAGCGTCGAAGCATGCCCCCTCTCGACGACACCCCCCAGGCGGGGCTCGATGCTGACCTTCTCGGGCATCGGGCTTCTGTTGCGCCGCCGGTTCCCCGTCAGCCCGTTCCTGTCCAGCGGGATGCCGGGCCGGGAAAGAGCCCGGTCGAGTTGGCGATTGAGCAGGTAACCGACCCTGATTCGGAGCCGGTGAGGCATCGCCGGTCGCTTCTGCTGCCGACGGCGATCGCCTACGACCGCAGGGAACCCAATGGCGCTCGGATCTATGACTACCTGCTCGGCGGGAAAGACAACCATCCGGCCGACCGGGAGGCCGGCGACCGACTGGTGAGGCTCATTCCGGATGTGCCTGTGCAGGTGCGGGAGAACCGGTACTTCTTGCACCGGGTGGTGACTGAGCTGGTCGGCCTGGGCGTCCGGCAGTTCATTGACATCGGCTCTGGGCTTCCGACCCGGGACAACACGCATGAGGTCGTCCAGGCCAGGGTCGGGGCGCTGGCTGCCGCCGCCGAGCGGAAGACACCGGATGAGACGCGGGTCGTCTATGTCGATTACGACGAGCTGGCGTGTGTACACGGCCGGGCCCTGGTCTCCGGCCAGGAAGACCGTGTGGCCATGGTGCACCAGGACCTGCGCACCCCCGAGAAGATCTTCGAGGATGAGACGGTTCGTAAGCCGATCGACTTCAGTCAGCCGGTCGCCGTCCTCATAATCGCCGTGCTGCACTTCATCACCGATGCGGAGAACCCGGGCGCGATCATCGCCCGTATCCGGGACCGGTTGCCGGACGGCAGCTATCTGGCCATCTCTCACGGCTGTCCGGATGGGATGGAACCGGAGGCTCTTGCGGCTTCGGTGGCGGTGTATGAGAAGGCGTCCGCCCCGTTTACCCCCCGCTCACGCGAGGCGATCACCGCTTTGTTCGACGGCTGGGAGCTGCTGGAGCCGGGCGTGTGCGAGGTCTCACAGTGGCGGCCGGAGCTGGACCGGGTCGACATCGGGGGGAACGGCGCGCCCGTGATCGCCCGGTCGGGCGCGACGTTCGTCGGCGGTGTGGCGGCGAAGCGATGAGCGAGGCTGTTACGCCGGAGGTGGTCGGCGATCACGCGCCGCAAGTGGCGGACGGGCCGCTGGCCAGGGTGCGGGCCGCGTTGCAGGCACACCATCTTCTTTCTTACTACCGCGTCGGCGACGGTGAGCCGAGGTCTGAGCCCGTCGCGGAGGAGTCGGCCGGTGAGGATCTGCGGCTGGTGGTCTTGCATCCGTCCGGAGGCAAGTCCGCGAGCGTGGGCTGGGTGGGCGCGTGTGGCGCTTACCTGCTGCACATCCCGCATGGGGACAGCGAGCACGGCGGGCACGCGGTTCTGGTGGAGGGCGAGCGGGCGGCGGTGGGGAGTCTGGCCTTGCTGTGGGGAGTGACGGCCGCTGGTGATCCGGCGGCCGACCGGTTGCGCGAGCTTGAGCGGATCCTGGCCGCGCGTGGAGTCTCAGCGCGGATGGTAGAGGGAGAGGAGGTCCGGCTGGAGGTGGACCGCCTGGAGGCGACGCCGGTTCCGGTGCCGGTGAGCGTGGTCGTGGGCGGCCGGGGCGGGGCCTATCTGGTGTACATCGGATCGGGCGAGCCGGCCTCCACGCTGATGGCCAGGCATCCGGGCGAGGCTGCCGGGCTGGTCATGCGCGCGATGAACCGGGGGAACGATGCCTCCTCCGATTGAGACTCCTTCGGCGTTCGGGATGCCGGTCTCCCCGGTGATTGCGCATGGCGGGGAACTCTTTGGTGATCCGCGGGGTGTCGGTGCGTCTCGATTCGGGCCGTTCGCGGGGTGACCTGCCGATGCCGCTGACGTGGGAGTGGGAGGTAATCGGGAGGACGGCGACCCGTACGCATAACGGGCGCCATGTCGTGGTGACGGCGAGGAACGAGAAGGAGCTCGGGCTGGCGATCAGTAATTGGGAAGCCGGCGAGAGGAAGCGGCTGGCTGATTCCTTGAAGAACTTGGGTGCCGTCGTGGATGAGGCACTTGATCGTCTCTCCGCGAGAATCGGCGATCAATCCGCTGATGTGGATGTTGCGGGCAAGTCCGGTACGAGCAGCGGTCCCGTTCAAGACCGGGGAACCTTATGAGTGTTCCCGGGAGGCACGCGATCGATTCCGAGGAACGGGTGCGCCTGCGTGGGGAGGGTGCCACGCTGCGGCAGATCGCCGACGCTGCCGCAGTGCCGATGTCCCCCGTGCGGAAGCGGCTGGCCACCGCAGGGGGGCCGCGCGGGAGGAGGCGGCGGTCTGTCCCTGGTCGCAACGTGAGCGTTGAGCAGGTGGCAGGCCCGTACCAGGCCGGGCAGGGCATCCGCGCGATTGCCGCCTCGCTGGGAGTCGGCGTGTGGACGGTCCGGACGCAGCTGGAGGCGGCGGGCATACAGGTCCGGCGGGGTCCCAGGCCCAAGCCGGTGACGGCGGCCGATGAAGATCTGATACGCCGGTACCAGAACGGGGAGAGCATCCGCGTGATAGCCGCCTCGCGGCGAACCGATGGCAAGAAGGTCCGGGCGCAGCTGGTGGCGGCGGGTGTGCGGATCCGGCGTCGGCGAGATGCTCGCGGGCTGGCGGAGGTCACCGATGCGGAGTTGGCGGGCCGTTACCAGGCTGGGCAAAGTCTCGGCGTGATAGCCGCCTGGCTGGATGTGGATCGGGGGACGGTGCGGGCGCGGCTGGCGGCGGCGGGCGTGGAGATACGGCCGCGCGGCCGTATCCGCAAGCCGGTGGACACCTCGGCGAAGCCGAAGCGGGCGCGGAAACAGCTGACGGTCAGTGGGGAGGAACTGGCGGAGTTGTACCGGACTGGATCGACGGTAGCCGCCCTGGTGGCGAGGTTCGGGGTGTCTAAGGAGAAGGTTCGGGCGCGGCTGCGGGCTGAGGGGGTCGCGATGCGTCGGCCCGGAAGACGCCGCACCGCTGATGTCGCCGCGCGGTCTGAGTCGTCCGCGACGCCTGATCGGCCGGTGGGTCGTCGGTCCTGGCCTGGCGGCGAACAACCGAGCAGCGAGCAACCAGCCGCCCGGGAGAGGGCTGATGAGGCCGTTGCCCCGATCGGGTCGGGCGCGCTTGTGGCGGGGTCGCGCCTCCGGTCTCACCGTGGGCCGACGCAGCAGGCCGTAGCGCCCGGCACCGCGCGTGCCCGCCGGGCGGTGAACCTCCCTCGCCAGGAGGGTCGGCTGGTGACGATTAACAAGACCACCGTCGTCGCCCCGCCGGAGAACCGGCCGGGCCGAAGGGAACAGGACAAGCCGATGAGCGAGGGGACCGGCAGGCCGGGACGGGCGAACCTGATTCGCCAGGACGGCATGACGCCGATATACATACAGATCGCCGATCTGATCGCCAAGCAGATCGCGAACGGGGACCTCGGCCCTGGCGCACCGGTCGCCAGCGCGCGCGAGCTGCAGAGCGAATTCGGGATCGCGCTGATAACCGCACGGAGCGTCCACCGGGAATTATGCGATCGAGGACTCGCCCGTACCGTCCCCGGGGAGGGCACGTTCGTCAGCCCGGCGTGGACGCCACTCCAGGGGGAAGGTGACGGCGAAAGTGACCGCGCACCGGCGAACGGATCCGATTCACCTGGGACGGAGCGCCGGATCCGGCGTGACGGCATGGCGCCGATGTATGTCCAGATCGCCGACATCATCGAGGAACAGATCAGCAAAGGTGAGCTTGGCCCTGGTGACATGGTGCCGAGCGAACAGGAACTGAAGCGCGATTTCGGGATCGCGCAGATGACCACCCGGCGTGTGCACCGGGAGTTACGTGATCGTGGGCTCGTCCATACCGTGGCGGGGGAGGGCACGTTCGTCGGGCCGGAGGGGACGCCCCGACCGGCTCACATGCAGCCGTTGTACCAGCAGATCGCCAATGAATTGACCGCTGCCATCTGCGCGGGCAGGCATCGGCCGGGGACCCGATTACCAGTGAAAGAGATCTGATGGTCGAGTTCGGCGTGGCCAAGGCCACGATCCGGCAGGCGATCGCCAGCCTCCGTACGGAGGGCTGGGTGATCACCGTGCCCTATCGGGGAACTTTCGCGGCACCTCCGCACCTGTGGCCCGAGCCGCCCCCAGACGTGGAAGGGCCTCCTACCCGCCCGAGTGTGGAGCCCAGCCGGTAGGAGGCCCGACCACCCCCGCGCGGCCCGAAGACGTGGGAGGGCCTCCTGCATGCCCGAGTTCGCGAAGTTAGTCCGGCTGGCAGGAGGCCCGACCACCCCACGGGGATACAGCGGATCAACGAACCGGCCGCGCTGGCTCGTCTCAGACGTGGCCGGGCCTCCTTCGGCCCGGTTTCCTGTCGGTCATTGGGGGCCCGGCCACCGCAGGGGAATACAGCGGATCAACGAACCGGCCGTGGTTCAGCGTCCTGCTCGTCGGCGTCGAAAGGTAGATCGGCCGTGTCACCCATCGAAGAGGTCTACGCCCGAATCGATCAGCACTCCGAGGTCATCCTCCGCGACTTGGCCGAGCTCAAGGCCGGGCAGATCGAGATCCGCGATCTGCTCACCCGCGTGGTCGCCCGGCTGGAGGGCGTGCAGCTAGGCCGCCGCGATGCTGAGCATCCCTCCGCGGCATGTTTGCGTGGTCGGCCGTCTGGGGCACCGGGCCCGCCAAGTGCCTGCGAGGCCGGTGATCAGACTTCACAGGTGACGCGAAGCCCTCCGAGTCAACATTTCGTCAACCGAAGGAGGTGGAACGGGCGACATCAACACCTACAGTCCTGCAAGACCCACACCCTTAAGACCCCATCTGAACTGGTTAAACGCCAGCGCCTTCCATGGATTGGCGTGAAGCGAAAATCGATCCGGCGGGCAAGACACGGGTTCACGTCCAGATCGCCGACATTCTCGAAAAATGCATCGCCCTTTTCAGGGACCTACATCGCGTCTCCCAGTCGCTGGCCTAAGAAGAGGTAGATGCGATATCCCATGTGGCGGAGCGTCTTCGAGGGCCGCTGAAATCACCGATTCCAATCTCTGGGAGGTTGATCGTGCGGAAGTCCCTGATCGTCGAAACCTCGGCTAACTCGTGCTACTTCAGGACCTCGGTCGGCGGCCAGGGCCGCAAGGCCCTCATACAGATCAGCGAGCGTTGCAATCTTCACTGCGCGCACTGCTTTGTGTCCTCTGTCAAAGAGGGTCGCGACATCCCCTACGCCGATCTGGTCGAGAAGGTCATCCCTCGTCTGCGGCGTGCCCGAGTCGAGCGGATTACCCTGACCGGCGGCGAGCCGTTTGTGCATCCCAGCATCATGGACATCTGTGGTCATCTCGCCTCCCTCGGAATGCCGGTAGGGATTTGCACCAACGCCACCTGCACGTCTGATGAGCAGATCGTCGAACTGGCGGCCATGGGCAACGTTCACGTGAACGTGAGCCTGGACGGTTTCCGACCGCAGAGTCACGGCAAGTTCCGGGGTGACGTCGCCTCTTTTGACCTCACGGTGGCGACCGTCCGCAAATTCGCCGAGGCCGGTCTGCTGCAAGGGCTGCTGTCCACCCCGAATGTACTCACCGACGTCGAGGAGTTCGCGGCGCTGTGCGAGTTCGCCGTCGAAGTGGGGGCCGCCTACGTGCTGATGAACCCGCTCTCATCGATGGGCCGGGGGGTCAGGAGTCAGGGCCGAATGGCGGCGGCCGATGACAAGATGCGGGCCATCCGTGAGACCACCGAGCAGTTCCGGGAACGCGGCGTGGACCTGGTCCACATCCGTTTCCCCAACGACGAGCTTCCTCTGGCCGGGTGCGACGCGGGCAAACTCGTGTACGTCTTCGCCGACGGTGCCACGGCGGTGTGCCCCTATCTGGTCTTCGCCGCTCGAACCCCACAATCGCGCTACTCCGATGCCGACTTCCTGGTGGGCAACATCCTGGACGGCGGAGGTCACCGGCCCGCTGGACGACTACGACCTGGCCGGGATACTCCAGATGGGCACCAATGCCACCTGTCGGTCGTGTTCCCTCAACGGCTCCTGCGGCAAGGGCTGCCCTGCCGCGGTGATCTCCCGGGGCCTGGCGATCGGGGACGTAGATGCCGAGCAGTGCCCCATGCCTGACGACCGGCCGCTGCTCCAGATCCAACGGCGATCGGCATGACGTCCCCGCTGTTCATAGCCGTGGAAGGCCCGAACGGGGTCGGTAAATCAACCTCGGCGGCGCTGCTGGCCAAACGGCTCACCGAACGGGGAGCAGCCGTCCATCTGACCACCGAACCATCCGACACCCCCCTGGGGCGGCTCGTGCGCTCCAGCGAATCGGGGTTGACCGGGCGGGCACTGGCCCTGGCCATCGCGGCTGACCGGGCCGCCCACCTCGATGCCGAAATTCTGCCCGCATTGCAGAGCGGCCGAGTGGTGATCAGCGATCGCTACGTCCAGTCCTCCCTGGTCCTGCAACGGCTCGACGGGATGGGAGTAGCCGAGATCTGGCGCTACAACTCCTTCGCCCGGCCACCGGACATGTCGTTCTACCTCGAACACGACCCGGCGATCATTCGGACCCGGTTGAATGAACGCCACGTCAACTCCCGGCTTGAACGTGTCGGGACGCCGGAACGGGAGCTGGAACTGTACGACGCGGCGTTCCGATCCCTCGGACGGCGCGGATGGCGGCAGTTCCGCATCGACTGCCGCGACCTGGACCCTGACGGCGTCGTCACCGCGATGATCAACCGGCTCGACCTGCTGGCCACCTGAAAGGGCAAACCATGTTCTCCGTGCTCACGGTCAACATCGGCGCGGCATCACGTGACCGCGCTGAACGCATGCTCGGCTGGCTTGCTTCCCGGCCCGAACACGTCTTCCTGCTGACCGAAACCAGCGCGGGAACCGGCACCACCTACCTGCTCGACCAGTTCCGGCAGGCCGGATGGGCAGTGATCAACACTCCCGATGCCGGCGACCGAGGCGCCGCCCTGGTCAGCCGGATACCGGTCGTGGACCAGGCGCCGCCACTGCGCGAGGTGGCCATCCCCGGCCGCGTCGCCGCCGCCCTGCTGGACACCCAGCCCGCCACCTATGTCGTCGCGCTCTATGTACCATCCCGGGATCGCAGCCAAGTCAAAACCGAACGCAAACAGAGGTTCATCGGCTCCGTGGTGGAAGCCCTGGTCGGACTACCCGCCGACTACCGCGACCATCTGGTGCTCGGCGGCGACTACAACGTGATCACCCGCACCCACCGGCCCCTTCACCCGGGCTTCCTGCCGTTCGAGTTCGCGTTCCTGGACACCCTCCAGGAGCACGGACTGGTTGACGCCCACGACCGCTACCGGCCCGACTCCCAGCCCTACAGCTGGATCGGCCGCACCGGAGACGGCTACCGCTACGACTACCTCCACGTAGGCAAGGCCCTGGTCGACCGCATCAACTCATGCGACTACCTACACGAAACACGCGACCAGTCCCTGACCGACCACGCGGCCCAAACCCTGACACTGCACATCGACGCCACCATCCTGGACACGGGCGACATAGCCGAGTCGGGGGAGATCCCGCTGTTCTAAGCCGGGGCCAGCGCCGCCCGCACCAGCGAATCGTAGGTGTCGGTGGTCCGCTCCAACGCCACCCCCAGGGAGCGGGCGAACGCGTCGAGATAGTCCTGCGCGGCGGCCCCGGACTCGTCTACGCCGAGGACTTTCTCGATCTCCAGGAACAGCCCCGCGTGCTCGACCTCGTCCACGCACAACGCCATCTCGGCCACCCGCGCGGTCCGCCGAGTCTTTACAATCCGCACGGTCGGGCGGAAGCCCATCTGGGTGATCGCCCGATGCATCTGGTCGCGGTCGGCCACTTCCGATTCGTGTTCCAGGCAGCTCAATTCGTTCTCCAACGGCGTCTTCACGGTGAACACATGCCGATCACCCTGGGTACGTAGGCGCGCGAACGGCACACCGACCTTGGATTGGCCGTAATCCCAGTCAGGGTGCGCGTACGCTTGATCGTCCTGGGTTATCGGAGCGGAGAGAACCAGTCCACGTTCAGCGAGGGCTTGTTCTAGGCCGGGCAGGTCGAGCAGTCGGTATTTGACCTCGATCTCCTGCACCCTGGTCACCCTTTCATCATCACCCACTCCTGTCCCGTGGGAGCTTAGCGGCCCGGGGTTCGCGACGCGGGAAGAATCCTGCGCGGGTCCGGGATCAGGGATGCGGAAAGGGATCCCGCAGGCCGGACCTCGATGGCATAGGTGGGTGATCCGGCAGACGGACGAGACGGTGGAGCGGGTCTGCTCCATCCCTTTGTGGGACGAGGCCACCGAGGAGTTCCACAACGCCTGGCTGACCTACCGGACGGCCGACCCGTAACTCACCCGGCCGGCTGCGTCCGGTGATCCGCCCAGCCCGCGCAACCTCCGCTGGTGGGTGTCCGCCGCGTTTGCGCTGATCGGCGGCACTACGGCGATTGTCCTGGGGAGCACGTATGGGCTGCTCAAGGTCCTCGGCGGTGCCGTGCGGGTCGGCAGGCAGGCCGCCCAAGGGGCTCGACATGCCTACCGCGACTACAAGGCCACCCGCGAGATCGAGGAAGCCGAGGTGATCGAAGAGACCGACGACCCTGCTCCGGAGCAGAAGCCAGAACAGGTGGTTATCCCCGACGAGGACCCCGCCGAGGAGCCCACGGAGATGCCAGCCGCCGACCTGAACAGATACGACACCCCTCACGAAAGGACCACCGTGAACGCCGAGTTCACCTCCTTCCCCCAACTCCAGCACGACCACGAGACAGCCAGCGACGACATGACCCAGACCGCGGCCGCGATCGACGGCCAGGTGGCCAGCCTGCTCCTGAAGGACATGGGCCGCGGCGAACTCGTCTCGGCGCTGATGGACGCGCAGGAGGCCGCGAACCAGCTGGCGCCCAGCACACGCGGATCGCCGAACTCGCCGCCGCGCAGGGCGTCGTGACCGAAGCCCACGCTGCTGTCGGCGGCGTGGACAACGTCGCCAGCAAGGAGGCGTACGCGCAGGGCTGAGCTCAGCCGTACGCAGGAACCATGCGAAAGGAGCCCACACCGATGCCTGACCCCGAGGTTCGCTCACAGTCCACCGAGATCACCCGGACCGTGCGGCGGCTTGTGTTCCGCCAGCGGTACCGCGTCGTTATGGCGGCTCCGTTCGCATGGCTGATTGCGCTTCCGCTATCTGGCGCGCTGTACGTGCTGCCGGTCCACCCCGCTGTGGCCGCCCTCATCGCGGCGGCCACGGCCGCCCTGCCGGTCCGCAAGTCGGTCCAGGCTCGCCGCAACACCGCCGTCGCGGTGTTCGGCGCGGCCTGGCTCATCCTCGCCTCGACGGCCGGCCCCACGGGGCTGGTCGCACAGGTCGGACTGGTCGGCTGGCTGGTGTTCGCGCTGCTGCACTGGCGGCGGTACCGCCGCCTGCCGATCCCGGTACTGCACCTGGTGGATGAGCAGCCTGTCTTGGTCGAGCAGGTGGACAACAAGCTTGACCCCAAGGTGGAGCAGATCCTGCGCCGCTTCAACGAGCGCCTGGCCGCCAAGGGCAAGGTACTCGAGGGAACCACCCTGACGACGCCGCAGCGGATCGAGGCCGGTTATCGCGCGGAGATCCGAGCGGTCCCGGGCGAGAAGGAAACGAAGGACATCATGTTGGCTGCGGGCAAGGTCGCCTCGGCCTTCCAAACATCGACGCAGCTGGCCGTGCTGGATCCCGTGCCGTACCGGGACAACTCCCGAGCCATGCTCACCCTGCTCCAGGGGGACACACTCGCCACGGTGCGCCGGTTCGAGGAAATCCAGCCGCGCATCGGCAAGGACGGCCGCGCGCACATCGGCTACTTCTACGACTTGGAGCCCGCCCACTGGGCGTTCTTCACGAAGTCCGGTGGCATGCGGCACGGCATCATCGTCGGCGACTCCGAGGCGGGCAAGTCCCGCTCGGTCGAGACCCTGATCAGCCTGGCCCACCTGTCCGAGAAGATCGCGATGGTGCTGCTCGACCCACAGGGCGGCTCCATGCCGGACTGGAACGGCAACACCCACCGCTGCGCCCTCGGCGAGGACGAGTGCATGTCCGAACTGGAGCTGTGGCACTGGGTCATGCGCCGCCGCGTCCGGCACCTCGCCTCCGTCCCGTGGGTGGACGAGGACGGCGACGAGCGGCGCGGCAAAACGCACCTGGTGCCCGGTGACCCTGACACCGGCGGTATGACCGGCATCTTCTTCGTCTTGGAGGAGGCCCCGGAGCTGCTGCGGCACGACGTGCACGGCAAGCGGGCTGTGGGCATGCTCGCCTCCGGCGCGAAGACCTGGCGCAAGGGCGGCGGCGGCATAGTCCTGGTCGCGCAGGACCCGAACATGACCGAGCTGGGCGGCTCCGTGACCTTGAGGGCGCAGCTTCGCAAGAACGCCTGCGCGCTGCGGACGCAGACGCCCGGCGCCGCCTACCAGATGGGACTGCCGCACGACCCGTCGCTGCTCCCGGCAACCTTCCAGGACGGCACGCTGACGCAGGGCCTGGCCTACCTGAATGGGATCGACCGGCGGGCCGCGCTGATGCGGTGGCTGTACACCGAGAAGCCGAAGCACGTCGCCCGCACCCCGGCGGCCGGCCGGATCGACGAGCTGACGATGGGCTGGATCGAGGAGTTCATCGACGCGAAGAAGTCCGGTCGTGAGCCCCGCGCGGTCAGACAGGCCGCTGAGGGGTCGCGTTCGACGCCGGGCGACGTGAAAGCCGTGATCATCGACGTGCTCGCCGATGCGGAGGGCCTGGCGCTGGAGATCGGGCAGAGCGCTTGGGCGTACCCCTCATGACCGTCTACGCCTGGAACTCGCGCGGCGGCGGCCCCAGATTCATGAAGTTCGGCAAACATGTCCGATACAAGATCGCCGACGTGGAGGCGTGGGAAGACGCGCACTACGCGGAGCAGGCGGCCAGCTGACGATTGCGGAAGCGCTATCATCGCCCCCACCAGCGCAGAACGGCCCGGCATCAGAATCGATGCCGGGCCGTTCTGTTCGGTCTCCGTTCGGTCGGACGTTGCTCAGCAACTACAAACAACGACAACCAACCACAAGGTTTTCCCAGGTCAGCGCCCGTTTCCGGGAAGATGGCCGAGGCCGGGAAACCCCGCCGTCACACGTCGTAGTAGAGCTCGAACTCGTGCGGGTGCGGGCGCAGGCGGATCGGGTCGATCTCCTGGGTGCGCTTGTATTCGATCCACGTCTCGATCAGGTCGGGCGTGAAGACGCCGCCTTCGAGGAGGTAGTCGTGGTCGGCCTCCAGGGCGTCCAGGACCGCGGACAGCGAGCCGGGGACCTGCGGGACCTGGCGGGCCTCCTCGGGGGGAAGCTCGTAGAGGTCCTTGTCGACCGGCTCCGGCGGCTCGATCTTGTTGCGGATGCCGTCGATGCCGGCCATGAGCTGGGCGGCGAACGCGAAGTACGGGTTGCACGACGGGTCCGGAACCCGGAACTCCAGGCGCTTGGCCTTCGGGTTGGAGCCGGTGATCGGGATGCGCACGCAGGCCGAGCGGTTGCGCTGGGAGTACACCAGGTTGACCGGGGCCTCGTAGCCGGGCACCAGGCGGTGGTAGGAGTTCACCGTCGGGTTGGTGAAGGCCAGCAGCGAGGGCGCGTGCTTGAGCAGGCCGCCGATGTAGTAGCGGGCGATGTCGGACAGGCCCGCGTAGCCGACCTCGTCGTAGAAGAGCGGCTCGCCGTCCTTCCAGAGCGACTGGTGGCAGTGCATGCCCGAGCCGTTGTCACCGAAGATCGGCTTCGGCATGAAGGTGACCGTGTGGCCGAACTCCAGGGCCGTGCTCTTGATGATGTACTTGTAGAGCATCAGCTTGTCGGCGGTCTGCAGCAGCGTGCCGAACTTGAAATCGATCTCGGCCTGGCCGGCGGTGCCGACCTCGTGGTGCTGCATCTCGGTCTCGATGCCGGCGTCGATGAGGCGGCGCACCATTTCCGACCGGAGGTCGGTGAAGTGGTCCATCGGCGGGACCGGGAAGTAGCCGCCCTTGTAGCGGGGCTTGTAGCCGAGGTTGCCGCCCTGCGTGGCGGTGCCGGTGTTCCAGGCGCCCTCGATCGAGTCGATGTAGTAGAAACTCGAGTGCTGGTTGGTCTGGAAGCGCACGTCGTCGAAGATGTAGAACTCGGCCTCGGGGCCGAAATACACCGTGTCGGCGATGCCCGTTCCCTTGAGGAACTCCTCGGCCTTGCGGGCGACGTTGCGCGGGTCGCGGCTGTACGCCTCGCCGGTGAGCGGGTCGTGCACGAAGAAGTTGATGTTCAGCGTCTTGTGCTTGCGGAACGGGTCGATCACGGCCGTCGTCGGGTCGGGCAGCAGCAGCATGTCCGACTCGTGAATGGCCTGGAATCCACGGATAGACGAACCGTCGAACATCAGGCCGTCGGTGAAGACGTTGGGGCCAAAGTTCTCGACGGGGAAGGTGAAGTGGTGCGTCGTACCCGGCAGGTCGGTGAACCTGACGTCGACGAACTGCACCCCTTCGTCCCGGATGAAATTCAGGACGTCGTCGGCGGAGTTAAACACTCTCTCGAACCTCCCAGGGGCATGGGCTTAGCAGACTGAAAGTAGGCCCGGGGCGTTTCCACCCCATGTCTCGTTTGTTTCGCACGTGTTAATGGAACAGCGATCCAACGCTAACCGTGACCGGGAAGTGACACGTCACCTCCGGCGTCACCTTGACCCAGTCTTTCCCAGACTGGTACGTCGAAGGAGGAGCCACCACAACCGGCCGATACCGTTGAGCATATGAAACAACGGCAGCCCTCGAACCGGCAGCCCACCAACCGCCGGGCCCGTGACCAGCGTCAGCGCGGTACGCAGCAGCCGGGCGAAAGCCAGCCACGCAAGGCGCAAGGGAATCCGGGCAAGGGGCAGGCGCCGAACCGGAAGTCCCAAGGGCAACCTGGCAGCAAGCAGCCCCGGCCCGCCCAGGCCCAGGAGCGGGAACCCCGCTGGACGCAAACCTGGCTCGGCGGCACCCGATCCGCGGGCGTCGACCTCGGTTACCCCGGAGAGCGCCTCGGCCTCCCCCAGGACGGCCCCGGCGCGGTCGCCGGTTTCGGCCGCCGGATCGGCGCCATCCTGGTCGACTGGATGATCTGCACGTGGGCGATCGCGCGCGGCATCTTCCAAGCGAGCCCGCAGGACGCCTCCTGGATCGGCATGGCGGTGTTCGCCGCCGCCTACATCCTGCTGGTGGGCACCCTCGGCATGACCCTCGGCATGCGCCTGTTCAAGATCCGGATCGCCGCCCTGGACGGCTCCCAGCCGACCCTGCTGGCGGTGCTGATCCGGACGTTCCTGCTGTGCCTGGCCGTACCCGCTCTGATCTGGGACCGGGATCAGCGGGGCCTGCACGACCGCGCGGCCGGGACGGTCGCCGTCAGGCTTTGACGCAGCTGAAGATGGCGGTGCCGGGGATGTGGCGGCCCCGGAGCGGGCTCCAGCCGCCCCAGTCGCGGTCGTGGCCCTCGGGCCACTCCGGTTCGGTGAGCGCCACCAGCGTGAGCCCGGCCCCGGTGATCAGGCCGACCCAGTCGCCCAGCGTGCGGTGGTGCTCCACGTAGGAGATCTGGCCGTCCTCGACCTCCACGTACGGCATGCGATCGAAATACGACCGGTCGGCGGTCAGCCCGCGCGGCCCGGGGTCGTCGGGGAACGCCCACCGGATCGGATGGCTGACGGCGAAGACGAACCGCCCGCCGGAACGCAGCACCCGGCGCGTCTCGGCCAGGACGGCCCCCGCGTCCGCGACGAACGGCAGCGCGCCGAAGGCCGAGCAGGCCAGATCGAACGAGGAGCCCGCGAACGGCAGGAATTCCGCGTCGGCCTGCACGAGCGGCAGCGGCGCCGCGGCGTCCTGGTCGATGCGGCGCGCGTGCTGAAGCTGCCGATATGACAGATCCAGCGAGACGACCTCGGCTCCCCGCTGGGCCAGCCAGCGGCCGCACTGCCCGGCGCCGCCGCCGATTTCGAGGATCCGCAGCCCGCGCACCTCGCCCAGCAACCCGGCGTCGGCCTCGTCCAGACCTTCCGGGCACCAGATGAAACCGTCATCGCGCAGGAACGCGCCATGCTCGGCCTGATACCCGTCCGAGGCGCCGTCCCACCAGCTCCGGTTGGCCCGCGAGGTCTCGGCCCTGGAGACCCGCTTTCTGAACATGCGGTCAGCGAGCCTTCGGCGCCTTGGGCGTCTTCGGCAGCCGCGCGCCCTTCGGCATCGGGCCCTTCGGCAGCGGAATCGACGGGGTCAGCGCGCGCATGCGGTTGTTGACCTCGGAGACGGCCGGCTTCTTGAGGTTGCGGGGCAGCTTCATCAGGTGCCGCTGCAGCTTGGCGATCGGCACCTGCCCTTCGGCGTCGCCGCACTGCACGTCGTAGACGGGAACGTCGATCGCCACCCGCTGGACCCGCTTCTTCTCGGCCAGCAGCATGCGCTGCACCCGGTTGCCGGGCCCTTCGGAGACGAGGATCACGCCCGGGTAGCCGACCACCCGGAACACCAGGTCCTGCTCGCGGTTGACCGCGACCGGCTTCTCCTCGACATACCAGTTCCCGCGCATGCCCTGGAGGATCGCGTACGCCGCGCCGGGCTGGCCGTGCAGCATCGAATACTGCGCCCGCTGGGCCAGCTGGCCGAAAATGATCATTCCGACCAGCAGCGACACCGGGATGCCGAGGATCAGCGCGTAGATCACGCTGTTGGTCAGCACCCCGACCACGACGGCGAGCGCGAGCACGCCGACGACGGACGCGTAGACGATCGGCATCCCCTTGGGGTTGGCCTTCTTGATGATCTGCGCGACCATCCGGAGTTGCTTGATGCGGCCTGGGCTCGCCGGGTCTTTCGCCATGACGTGAAGGATACAAATCCCGCGGGCGATTCGTGAAAACGAATCAGCTTCGAACGGCGGACCTGCGCTCGATCGCCTGCTGGTACAGCCGCCCGGCCCGGTACGAGGAACGCACCAGCGGCCCGGACAGCACCCCGGCGAAGCCGATCGCCTCGGCCTCCCGCTGGAGCTCCACGAACTCCTCCGGCTTCACCCAGCGCTCGACCGGGTGGTGGCGCGGCGTCGGCCGCAGGTACTGCGTGATCGTCAGCAGGTCGCAGCCCGCCTCGTGCAGGTCGCGCATGGCCTGCACGATCTCCGCGCGCTCCTCGCCCATGCCCAGGATCAGGTTGGACTTGGTGACCAGACCGGCCTCGCGGGCGGTGGTCAGCACGCTCAGCGACCGGTCGTAGCGGAACGCGGGCCGGATCCGCTTGAAGATCCGCGGCACGGTCTCGATGTTGTGCGCGAACACCTCGGGCCGGGCCGAGAAGACCTCCTCCAGCTGGGCGCGGTCGCCGTTGAAGTCCGGAACCAGGATTTCCACCCCGCAGCCGGGCAGCAGCGTGTGGATCTGGCGGGCGGTCTCCGCATACAGCCAGGCGCCGCCGTCGGGCAGGTCGTCGCGGGCGACGCCGGTGACGGTCGCGTAGCGCAGGCCCATCTGCTGGACCGACTCGGCCACCCGGCGCGGCTCGTCGGTGTCATACGCCGCGGGCTTGCCGGTGTCGATCTGGCAGAAGTCACAGCGCCGGGTGCACTGGTCGCCGCCGATGAGGAAGGTCGCCTCGCGGTCCTCCCAGCATTCGTAGATGTTGGGACACCCGGCCTCCTCGCAGACCGTGTGCAGGCCCTCCCGCCGGACCAGCGATTTGAGCTCGGTGTATTCGGGCCCGGTTTTGAGCTTGGTCTTGATCCACGGGGGTTTGCGCTCGATGGGGGTCTGGCTGTTGCGAACTTCCAGGCGGAGGAGTTTACGGCCTTCAGGTGCGACGCTCACCCTGCCAGCTTATGCCAGTCCTCAGCTGAGCAGGCCGAGGCCCCTGAGCATGCGGGCATACCGCGATTTCAGCTCCTCGTCGACCCGCTCGGACTCGCCCGCCTCGATCGTGGCGGCCACCGGCCTGGGGCTGTCCAGCTCCCGCAGCGCGGCCCGGTCGAGGGCGCCGCGCCGGATCACCGACACGTCCTCGCCGCGCAGTGCCGCGGCCTGCAGCGGCGCCAGGTAGCGCCGGGAGGCGGCGAGTTCGGACAGTTCGGCCAGCGCGCCCGGCCCGGCGACCTGCTCCGCGATCTCCCTCGCCCGCGCGCGTTCCCGGGCCAGCCAGCCCCGGGTGAGCCGATCGAGCAGGAAGCCGGCCACGATCACGGGCCATCCGACCACCCAGCCCACCAGCCGCCCGAACGTCCCCGCCGTCTCGTAGGTGGTGTGCGGCGCCCACGCACCCAGCGTCAGCGCCATGTCCTCGTGCGCGCGCCGCCGGCTCGAATTCTCGCCGCCGCCGAACAGCGCCGCCCGCAGCTCGGCCAGTGTCGTCCGCGCGCCACCGATGATCATTCCTTCCTCTGCCCGCGCGTTCGCGCAGGCCACCGCCACCAGCGCCACCCGCTGCGCGGGCGCGAGCGCGAGCCAGATCGGCAGCCCCACGGTCAGCACCGGCCGCCGCAGCAGCCCGACCCGCGTCAGCTCCCCCCCCAGCCCCTGATCGTGTACGGCTACCGCCCGCGGCTTCGGCGCCCCGGTCGCGGCGGCCACCCGTTCGGCGAGGGCGTACAGGGCCGGGGCGGTTTCCCGGGGGAGGACTTCGGCGGCGGGGGAGAGGCGGGCGGCGCGGGGCCTGAGCATGAAGCCGAGCCCCAGGAAGACCCCGCCGAGCAGCCAGGACACCAGGAAGCCCGGGTTGCGGAGGATCGTCCACAGGCCGAGCGCGGCGAAGGCGAGCGTGAAGGCGTGCACCGCGATCGCGACGACATAGGCCGCGAACTTGGTCAACATATGGACATTTTGGCGGGATTATCGGCGTGACACTAGGCGTGCAGGTCTTCCTCGTACATGTCATAGATCTCCGCTTTGAGCGCCTCGCCCAGGCGCTTCTCCGCATACGGGATGACCTCGTCCACCGTGATCCGGCGACCGGTCTCGGCCGACAGCGACGTCACCCCCGCGTCCCGGATGCCGCACGGGACGATCCGGTTGTACCAGCTCAGATCATTCGCGCAGTTCAGCGCGAAACCATGCATCGTGACGCCCTTGGCGACCCGGATCCCGATCGCGCCCAGCCTGCGATCCGGCACCCCATGGGACGCCTCGCCGCGCACCCACACCCCGGCCCGCCCGTCAACCCGCCCGGCCACCACCCCCAGATCCGCGCAGACCTGGATCAACACCCCTTCGAGCAGCCGCACGTACGGAATCACGTCGTCGATCCGCACGATCGGATACCCGACCAGCTGCCCGGGGCCATGCCAGGTGACCCGGCCGCCCCGATCCACGTCGATGACCGGCGTGCCGTCGCTCGGCCGATCCTCAGGACCGGTGCGTTTGCCCGCCGTGTAGACGGGCGCGTGTTCCAGCAGCAGGCACAGATCGTCCAGCTCGCCGCTCACCCGCCGGGCGTGCGCCAGCCGCTGCAGTGCCCAAACCTGCTCGTACGGAACATCGACGCCAAGTCGGACGATAGCCAGCCCACTCACGTGTCCAGGGTAGACGCGAGTTGCCGGGGTTCGATACGGAACTCCTTCACCCCACCCGCACCATCTCTCTCAATCCGGTACGCGTAGCCGTCCGGCTCGATGCTGACCGCCTGGATGAACTCGGTGCCCACGTAGTGCAGGGCCACGCCCTCGTCGGCCGCGTACCCGTCCGGCAGCTCGCCGGAGGCCACCGACTGGTGCAGCAGCGGCCGCCGCTGCTCGTCGGAGTCGTAGTGCACCCCGCACGAGTACGGCAACAGCCCCATCCCCTCCGCCCACGGCCGCAACGCCGGCCCGAACGAGTCGGTGTTCCCGCCCACATGCCAGCACAGCGCGCCCGCGCTCTGCCCCGCCAGCACCACGCCCGCCCGCCAGGCCTCCTCCAGCGCCTCGTCCAGACCGTGCAGCCGCCACAGCGCCATCAGGTTGGCCACGCTGCCGCCGCTCACGTAGATCGCGTCCTGCTCCAGGATCCAGGCGCGCGGGTCGGGGATGTTGGGCATCGGGAAGACGCTCAGGTGGCTGAGCTCCACGTCCCAGTCGCGGAACGCGCCGTACATCTTGAGCAGCCAGTCGTCGGCGTCGCCGGACGCGGTCGCGAGCATGCCCACCTTGGGCCGGTCCTGCCCGGTCAGGTCCAGGACGTAGCGGAGCAGGGGGGTCGCCTCCATGAAGTCGAACCGGCCGGTCAGGCGGAATGAACCGCCCCCGATTGCCACGATGTGCGACTGCCCAACCCGTCCCATTGTTCACTCCCATGTCAGAAAGAAAGAGGAGTGCCCAAGCCTACGACCCGGCCGTGCGCGCTCGCGCTGGTATCCCGGAAGACGGGCAGTTCACCCGTTTCGCGAGGATAATCGACGTCTCGTCACGGGAGGCGGCAGACGTCCAGAGGGCCGGTGGCCTCACTCTTTGACCGGTTCGGCGGGTTATTACTGCTATGCGCAGGAATGGTATCCGGATTTATCATGAAATCCTGCTACGACGAGATCAAGAATGGCTGGTCGCCGCTTTCATGGGCAGTCGCTCCGACCAGTTACGCCAGGGCTGGCGCGGAGCCGCGCAGGCGGGCGGCGTCCTGGCTGGGCGGCGCCCCGAACTGGCGGCGGTACTCGCGGCTGAACTGTGACGGGCTGTCGTAGCCGACGCGGAGGCCGACGCCGGTGACGTCATTGGGATGCGTGGCGAGCAGGAGCCGGGCCTCCTGCAGCCGGATCTGTTTCTGGAACTGGATCGGGCTCATCGCGGTGACCGCCTGGAAGTTGCGGTAGAAGGCGGACACGCTCATGCCGGACATCTGCGCCACGTCCTCCACCCGGAAGGACTGCGTGTAGTGATCGCGGATCCACCGGACCGCCCTGGCGACGTGGGTGAGGCTGCTGTCGGCGAGGCCGAGCTGCCGGACCACGGCGCCCTGCTCGCCGGTGATGACCCGCCAGAGGATCTCCCGTTTGATCAGCGGCGCGAGCACCGCCATGTCGCGTGGCTGGTCGAGCAGGCGCAGCAGTCTGATCACCGCGTCGATGAGCTCGTCGGACGCGTCGCTGACGGCCAGGCCGGACGGCGCGCCGCCGACGGCGGGCGGGAGGTCGCCGGGGGGCGCCTGCAGCAGCAGCTCGGCGACGGTGGCCGGGCGCAGGGTCAGGCCGAAGCCCAGCGCTGGGCGCTCGGGGCTGGCCTCGGTGAAGTGGCCGGTGATCGGCAGGTCGACCGAGGCGATGAGGTACTGCCCGGCGCGGTACTCGTACACGCGGTCGCCCAGCGCGATGCGTTTCGCGCCCTGCGCGATGAGCGCCAGCACCGTGCCCGTCATCGACGGCGACGGCGGAGCCGGCCGCTCGACCTTCGAGATCAGGACGCTGTCGATGGCGGTGGTCGTGTCGGGTCGGGCATGCCGGGCGAGCGACGCGCGCAGCTCATCAAGGGCCATGACCTGATTGAAGCACCAACCGATACTCGCCGCAACGATAGAATCAGGCAAGAGGTCAAGAGCATCGTTCTAACGTCTCCCCAGGTAGCGATGCTTACATGGGGTTATCGATATCCCAGGAGCGCAAAACCGCTCCACGAATGAGGAGATACGCCATGGCCGTCAACCACGGTTTTCACGCCACCATGACCGCACAGCCCGGCAAGGCCGACGAGGTGGTCGAGCTCCTGCTCAACGCGCCGTCCCTGCCGAACGAGGACTGCGTCGTCTTCCTGGTCGGCCGCTCGGCCGGCAACCCGGACATCGTCTACGTCACCGAAGGCTGGACCAGCCAGGAGGCTCACAGCCGGTTCTTCGCGACCGAACAGGCGCAGGCGCTGGTCGCGAAGCTGCAGCCGCTGCTGGCCGGCGACTCCCAGTACGCCGACGAGGTGCCCGTCGGCGGCAAAGCCAACTTCTGAGATCCCAGCCAAACCCAGCGAAAGGAACCCCTCATGGCACCGGTACGACCCGACCTCGACCCCGAGCTGCGCGCGCTGCTCGCCGACATGCCGCTCATGTCCGAACTCACCCCCGAGGTGCTCGCTCAACTGCGCGGGTTCCCGTCGACGCCCATCGGCACCCTCCTCGACGGCCGCGCCGTCAACCACCAGGAGCTGACCATCCCTGCCCCGGACGGCTCGCGGATCCCGCTGTCGATCTTCAGCCCCGCCGATCGCCCCACGGCGGCGCCGTGCGTCTACTGGATCCACGGCGGCGGCATGGTCATGGGAGACCGCTTCGCACAGATCGACATCCCGCTGGAGTGGCTCGACCTGTTCGGCGCCGTCGTCGTCTCCGTGGACTACCGGCTGGCGCCGGAGGTCACCGGCACGACCCTGGTCGAGGACTGCTACCACGGCCTGCTCTGGACCGCCGAGCACGCCGCCGACCTCGGCATCGACCCCACCCGCATCGTCGTCGCGGGCACCAGCGCCGGCGGCGGCCTCGCCGCCGGAACCACCCTGATGGCACGCGACCGCGGCACCCCGCCGATCGCCGCCCAGATGCTGATCTACCCCATGCTCGACCACCGCGACAACACCCCCTCCACCCGGCAGTACGGCGGCGAGCCCGGTGTCTGGACCCGCGAGATGAACCAGTTCGGATGGGCCTCAGTCCTCGGCGACCTCGCCGACGGCGACGTGCCGAGCTACGTCTCACCCGCGGTGGCCGACGACCTCTCCGGCCTGCCCACCACCTACATCGACGCCGGCACGGCCGAGGTCTTCCGCGACGAGGACGTCACCTACGCCAGCAGAATCTGGGCGGCCGGCGGCCAGGCGGAACTGCACATCTGGGCGGGCGGCTTCCACGGCTTCGACGCGCTCTACCCCCAGGCGCAGGTCTCGGCCGCGGCGCGCCGCACCCGCCACGACTGGCTCGCCCGGGTCCTGCACCCGGCCTCCGACACACCGGCGCCAGCCCTGTCCTCAGCCATGTCGACTACTGGCAATTAGAGGATTGTGCAAGGACTGAAGAGCATCTTTCTATCATATGTGCACGTGGAGATGCTCTGATGGAAGTACCGAAATCCCACAGAGCGTTGATCTGCTCCATGAATGAACAGGTGATAAATCATGCAGGTCGCCATTGTCACCGGTGCCAGCTCCGGTATCGGGCAGAGTGCCGCCATCCAGATCGCCAAGCGCGGCACGGGGGTGATCCTTACCTATCAGAACAACGAGTCCGGAGCGCTGGACACGGTGGCGATGATCGAGAAAGAAGGCGGCACGGCCGTTGCGCTGCCGCTGGCCGTCGGCGACTCGGAGACGTTTCCGGCTTTCCGCGAGTCCGTCGTCGCGGCCTTGCGCGACACCTGGCAGCGGGACACGTTCGATTTCCTCGTCAACAACGCCGGATTCGGCCAGATGGCGATGTTCGAGGACACGACCGAGGAAATGTTCGACACCCTCATGCGGGTGCTGCTCAAAGGCCCGTACTTCCTGACCCAGACCCTGCTGCCGTTGCTGGCCGACGGCGGCGCGATCGTCAACACCACGAGCAGCTCGGCCCGGCTCTCCGTCCTGGAACCCGGCTACTCCGCCTACGGCACCATGAAGGGCGGCATGGCCGTCCTGACCCGCTACCTGGCCAAGGAATTCAGCCCACGCGGCATCCGCGTCAACTCCGTCTCCCCCGGCCCCACCCGCACCCGCATCGCCGGCGACGCGTTCGAACACTACCCCGAAGTGATCCCCGCGATCGCGGCCAAGACCGCCCTCGGACGCCTCGGCGAACCCGACGACATCGGCATGGTGATCGCGACCCTGCTGGCCGAGGAATCCCGCTGGATAACCGCCCAAGACATCGAAGTCTCCGGCGGCTACAACCTCTGACCAGGTACGCGGTCAATCGTTGAGCGCGGCCTTCAGCGCTGTGGGCAGGTCCGGTTCGGTGAAGTGGTAGCCGGCGTCCAGGAGGACGCGGGGGAGCACGCGCTGGCCGATCAGTACGCCTTCGCCGGCGAACTCACCCAGAGCCAGGCGCAGGGCGAAGGCGGGGGTTGGCATGGGCAGGGTCGGGCGGTTCAGGGCGTGGCCGATGGCCTTGGTGTAGTCGGCGTTGGTGGCCGGTTCGGGGGAGGTCACGTTGACGGGGCCCGAAATTTCCTCGTTCTGTAGGAGGAAGCGGACGGCGTTGACCCAGTCGGTGCGGGAGATCCAGGAGAAGTACTGGCGGCCGGTGCCGAGGGGGGCGCCCAGGCCCATTCTGAAGATGGGCAGCACCTTGGCGAGCGCGCCGCCGGACCTGCTGAGGACCACGCCGGAGCGCAGGCAGACCACGCGGATGCCCGCCTCGTCCGCCGGAGCCGTCGCGCCCTCCCACTGGGCGACCACGTCGGCCAGGAAACCCTCACCCTGCCGGTCGTGCTCGTCGACCGCGCGGTCCCTGGTGTCGCCGTAGAAACCCACCGCGGAGCCGGACAGCAGCACCTCCGGCGGGGCGCCCATCCCGGCCAGCGCCGCGGCCAGCATGCTCGTGCCACGCGTGCGGCTCTCCAGAACCTTCCGTTTGTACGCGGGCGTCCAGCGTCTGTCGCCGATCCCCGCCCCGGCCAGATGCACGACCGCGTCCGCGCCGTCGAACACCGACGGGTCCAGGATGCCCTCCTCGGGGTTCCAGAAGGCCTCGTCAGGGGCGGCGGGCTCGTGCCGTACCAATCGGCGGACCGGGCGGCCGTCGGCGGTCAGCGCCCGGATCAGAGCCGAGCCCAGCAGCCCGGAGGAACCCGTCACCACGATCGTCATGTCACCCACGGTAGTTCCTTCGACGGCGGAACCACGTTCGGATGCGCCCGAAAAGAACGAGCCCTTCGCCGGGTATCGGCGAAGGGCTCGTCTACGGCCGGATGTTCGCGAGAGAGCTCAGGCCAGGCCGAGCTGGCCCTCGAAGCGGCCCTCCTCCAGGCGGCGCTTGATCGTCGTGAGGAAGCGGGCGGCGTCGGCGCCGTCCACCAGGCGGTGGTCGTAGGTGAGCGCCAGGAACACCGTCGAGCGGACCGCGATGACCTCGCCCTCGGGCGTGTCCACGACCACGGGGCGCTTCACGACCGCGCCGGTGCCCAGCATGCCGACCTGCGGCTTGTTGAGGATCGGCGTGTCGAACAGGGCGCCGCGGCTGCCGGTGTTGGTCAGCGTGAACGTGCCCCCGGCCAGGTCGTCGGGGCTGATCTTGTTGGTCCTGGTGCGCTCGGCCACGTCGGCGATCTTGCGGGCCAGGCCGGCGATGTTGAGGTCGCCCGCGCCCTTGACCACGGGGACGATGAGGCCCTTCTCGGTGTCCACCGCGATGCCGAGGTTCTCGACGTCGTGGTAGGTGACCTCGTTGGTCTCGTCGTTGATCACCGCGTTCAGCTTCGGATGCACCTTCAGCGCCTCGACCGCCGCCAGCGCGAAGAACGGCATGAACGACAGCTTCACGCCCTCCCGCGCCTCGAACGCGCTCTTGGCCTGCTGGCGCAGCTTGGCGATCCGGGTGACGTCCACCTCGACCACGGTGGTGAGCTGCGCGGTGGTGTGCAGCGAGTCCATCATGCGCTCGGCGATGACCTTGCGCAGCCGCGACATCTTCTCGGTCGTGCCCCGCAGCGTGGTGTCCACCTGGACCGGCTCGGGCGCCGAGGGAGCGGCCTGGACCGGCGCGGCCGGGGCGGCGGGCGCCTGCGCGGGGGCCTGGCGCGCGGCGGCCGCGGCGGCGGCCTGCTCCCGCTGCACCCGGGCCGCCTCGATGACGTCCTGCTTGCGGATCCGGCCGCCGACACCGGTGCCGGACAGCGTCTCCAGGTTCACGCCGTGCTCGTGGGCGAGCTTGCGCACCAGCGGCGTCACGTACGGGCTCTCGCCGGAGGGCAGCGGCGCCGGCTCGGTCGCGGGCGTCGTGGTGATCGGCGTGTACGCCTGCGGCGCGGGCCGCGGCGGCTGCGGGAACTGCTGCGGCGGCTGCGGAGCCTGCGGCGCGGGCTGCGGGATCGACGAGATCGGCGGCTGCGGCGGCGCGGGCGCCGGGGCCGGGGCGGGCGGCGGGACGGCGGCCTGGGGCGCGGGCAGCGGCTCCGGCTCGGGCAGCGGCTCGGGAGCCGCCACCGGGGCCTCGGCGGCGGGCGCGCCACCGGCGGCGGAGTCGATGACCGCCAGCTCGGCGCCGACCTCCACCGTCTCGTCCTCGGCCACGACGATCTTCGTCAGGAAGCCCGCGGACGGCGAGGGGATCTCGGTGTCGACCTTGTCGGTCGAGACTTCGAGCAGCGGCTCGTCGGCCTCGACGTGGTCGCCCTCCTTCTTCAGCCAGCGGGTGACGGTGCCCTCGGTAACGCTCTCGCCGAGCTGGGGCATGGTTACGGAGACAGGCATGATGAGTCTTTCCTATGAGGGCTTGTCAGTTGTGGACGTGCAGCGGCTTGCCGGCCAGGGCCAGCATGGCCTCGCCGAGAGCCTCCGACTGGGTCGGATGCGGATGGATCAGCTGGGCCACATCGCTCGCCGTCGCCTCCCAGTTGTAGATCAGCTGGGCCTCCGCGATGAGCTCGCCGACCCGGCCGCCGACCATGTGCACGCCGAGGACCCGGCCGTCGCGCTCGGCCACGACCTTGACCTCGCCCTGGGTCTGCAGGATCTTGCTCCGCCCGTTCCCGGCCAGGTTATAAGTCAGCTCTACCACGTCGAAGCCGCGCTCACGTGCCTGCGCGGAACTGATGCCCACCGCGGCGACCTCGGGCTCGCTGTAGGTGATCCGGGGCACGCCGTCGTAGTCGATCGCCACCGGGTTCAGACCGGCGATCTGCTCGGCCACCAGGATGCCCTCGGCGAAGCCGACGTGGGCCAGCTGCGGGGTCGGGATGAGGTCGCCCACCGCGTACACCCCCGGGACGCCGGTCCGGCAGAGCTCGTCCACCAGGACGTAGCCGCGGTCCAGGGTCACCCCGGCGGTCTCGAAGCCCAGACCGGCGGAGACCGGGCCGCGGCCGACCGCCACCAGGAGCAGCTCCGCGTCCAGCGTCTTGCCGTTCTCCAGGGAGACCACCACGCCGGTGTCGGTGGTCTTCACGCTGTCGAAGCGCGCGCCGAGCTCGTACTTGATGCCGCGCCGCCGGAAGGCACGCTCCAACAGCTTGGAGTTGGCCTCGTCCTCCAGCGGGAGCAGGTGGGGGAGCGCCTCCACGATCGTCACCTCGGCGCCGAAGGAGCGCCACACGCTGGCGAACTCGACGCCGATGACGCCGCCGCCGAGGACCACCACCGAGGTGGGCACCCGGTCCAGCACCAGGGCGTGGTCGCTGGTGATGACCTTGCTGCCGTCGATCTCCAGGCCGGGCAGCGACTTGGCCACCGACCCGGTGGCCAGCACCAGGTTCCTGCCCTCGTAGACCTGCCCGTCCACGGTGACCTGGTTCGGCCCGGTGACCCGGCCCTCGCCCTCGATCACGGTGATCTTCTTGCTCTTGATCAACCCGGTCAGGCCCTTCCAGAGCCCGTTGACCACCTTGTCCTTGTACGCGAGCACGCCCGGCACGTCGATCCCGTCGAAGCGGGTCTTGACCCCGAACGCCTCACCCTCACGGGCCTGGTCGGCCAGCTCCGCCGCGTGCAGCAGCGCCTTCGTGGGAATGCACCCGTTGTGCAGGCAGGTGCCGCCGACCTTCCCCTTCTCGATCAGCGCCACGCTCTTGCCGAGCTCGGCCGCCCGCAGGGCACAGGCGTAACCGCCGCTACCGCCACCTAGGACGACAATGTCGAAGGGGCCGCTGCCATCAGCCACTGGAAAGCTCCCTAATGATTTTCACGTGCCGTTGTGACGGCATCTTTTCACTTGTCACTGAAGATCGTGGTTCAGACGCGGGCGCTACCGCGCGTATCGCTCCGCGATCCCGAACAACGTACGCGTGAGGGCGCCTGTTCCGCCCTTCGGCGTGTAGCCATGAGGTTCGCCCTTGTTGAAGGCCGGACCCGCCATGTCCACATGTGCCCAGCGGACGCCGTCGGGAACGAACTCGCGCAGGAAAATCCCGGCCGCGAGCATGCCGCCCCAGCGCTCCGGGTTCAGGTTCGCGATGTCGGCGATCGGCGAGTCGAGGCCCTTGCGCAGCTCCTCGGGAAGCGGCATGCCCCAGGCGCCCTCCCCCTGCGCCTGGGCCACCTCGACGATCTCTTCGCGCAGGTCGTCGTCGTTGGACATGACCGCGCACGTCCGCCAGCCGAGCGCGATGATCTGCCCACCGGTCAGGGTGGCCACGTCGATGATCAGATCCGGGGCGTCCTCGGCCGCGCGGGCGATGCCGTCGATCAGCACCAGCCGGCCCTCGGCGTCGGTGTCCAGCACCTCGACGGTCTTGCCGCTGTAGGTGTGCAGCACGTCGGAGGGGCGCTGGGCGGTGCCGGACGGCATGTTCTCGGCCAGGCACAGGTAGCCGATCACGTTGACCTTCAGGCCGAGCCTGGCCACCGCCAGCACCGCGCCGAGCACCGCGGCCGCGCCGCCCATGTCGGACTTCATCCAGTCCATGCTGGCGGCGGGCTTGAGCGACAGGCCGCCCGAGTCGAACGTGATGCCCTTGCCGACGTACGCGATCGTCTTGCCGGCCTCGGGGTGCGCGTATGCCACGCGGACCAGCCGGGGCGGGTTCGCGGAGCCCTGGCCGACGCCGACGATGCCGCCGTAGCCCGCGTCCTTGAGGGCGATCTCGTCAAGGATGTCGACGGACAGGCCCGCCTTGCCCGCGGTCTCCTCGGCGATCTCGGCCAGCCTGGCCGGCCACAGGTCCGACGGCGGGGTGTTCACCAGGTCGCGGACCAGGTTCACCGCCTCGGCCAGGGTGGCCGCCCGCTGCGCGGCCCCCTCGGCGCCCTCGGCCTCGGTCAGCACGACCACCTCGCCGACCGGGGCCTTGCGCTGGCCGTTGGTCTGATACTTGCTGAAGCCGTACGCGCCGAGCAGGGCGCCCAGGGCGATCGCCTCCACCTCGGTGGCGCTGGGGGCGGGCAGCGCGAAGGTCGCGTCCGGAGTGCCGGCCAGGGAGCGCACGGCGGCGCCCGCGGCCCGGCGGAGCGTCTCGGCCTTGTAGTCCCCTTCGGGGGCGTCGCCCAGGCCGACCGCGACGACGATCGGCGCGGGCAGGGCGCCGAAGGTGGGGAACTTGGCGATCTCCTCGGCCTTGCCGGTGAAACCCATCGCGATCAGGGTGGCGGCGAGCTGTCCGCCGAGCGCCTGATCGAGGCCGTCGGCACCGGGAGCGGTCTGTGGACCGTCCGGGGAAGCGTGGATGCCGATAACGAGAGCACTGGTCTCGATGGAGACCGTGGCAGATGCATTGACGCGCACTGTGGTCACTGGGCCGATGCTAGCTGGGCTTTCACGGTACGCATAAACGAGGGTTCGTCCTACCAATCGTCCGGGGGCTGTCAAAGATCAGGTAAGCAGGGCCGCGGCGGTCACCAAGACCGTCGTGGTGGTCACCTCGACGAGGGATCCGAGCACGTCACCGGTGATGCCGCCCAACCTGCGCACCGCCCGTCGCCGGACTCCCCACGCCACAATTAGCCCGGAGCCAACCGCGATGAGGAGATAAATCCAGCCATCTCGTGACATGGCCAGAAAAGTCAGCCCGACAGTAATTGCGGTTGCGGTCATGGCCCCGAACCACCCTACCGTCCCCGCGACCAGCGCCCCCAACCCATCCTCCCGGGCCGACGGCACTCCCTCCCGGCACGCCCACGTCACCGCCAGCCGCCCCGCGACACACGCCACTCCCAGCACCACCGCCCCCTCCCGCGACCCCAACTGCGCCAAGGCCCCCACCTGCAGCAACACATTCAAGACCACAGCGACCACTCCGAACGGCCCGATATCCGACCGCTTCATCACCTCCAGCGCCCCCGCCCCCTCCTTCCCGCTCCCCAGCCCATCCGCAAGATCAGCCAACCCATCCAGATGCAACCCCCGAGTCCCCCAAGCCAACCCCGCCACCGCAACCACCCCCGCCAACACCCCCTCCCCGAAAACCACCCCAC
>NZ_JBDPLV010000220.1:0-662 GCF_039871605.1 Acrocarpospora sp. B8E8
TGCGCGAGCAGGTCGGGCTGAGCGAGGCGGAGTTCTATCCGGCGATCGACCGGTTCGTGCTCGGCAACACCATCGTCACCAACGCGGTGGACGAGCAGAAGTACGCCCGGGTGGGGCTGCTGACCACCCAGGGATTTCGGGACACGTTGAGGATCGCCCGCTCCGCGCGTACCGATGAGCGCGACTCGCACAAGCTGGCGCCGCCGCCGGACATCGTGGACCGGCGTCTCATCGTCGAGGTGCCCGAACGCGTCGACGCGCACGGGACCGTGCTGGTGCCGCTGTCGCCCGGCGCCATCAGTACGAGCGTGGAGCAGGTGCTGGCGGCCGGGGCCGAGTCGATCGCGGTGTGCCTGCTGTGGTCCTTCCGCAACGACGCGCACGAGCGGGCGATCGCCGGATACCTGAGCGAGCACCATCCGGACGTGCCCTACTCGCTGTCCAGCGCACTCACCCCGGTGTATCGGGAGTACGAGCGTATGGTGACGACGGCGCTGGACGCGGCGGTCAAGCCGATCGTCGCGGCCCACTTCCAGCAGCTCGCCGACGCACTGGCCGCGAAGGGGCTCCACCGCACGGTGCAGATCATGCAGGTGCACGGCGGGTTCCTCTCGGTCCAGGAGACCGCGCGGGCGCCGATCTCGATGTTCAACTCGGGCCCG
>NZ_JBDPLV010000221.1:0-625 GCF_039871605.1 Acrocarpospora sp. B8E8
AGCTTGGCTTGAACATCCCGCCTGGCGGCCAGTTCCCTCACAAGCTTGGCTCCAGGCCCGGGAACGGGCGTCAAGGCAGGGACGGGGGTGGAGTGACCTGGTTCAGGGATTTCGGCGGCGGCCACCAGGGGCCGCTCCTTCCGCGGCGTCGCGGCTTTCGGGTCAGGCGGCTCGGCCTGGGCCTCAGGCTCGGCGTCGGGGTCGATCCATTTGTAGATCTCCGGTCTGCGGCCTCCGGTGGAGGGGCCGAGTTCGATCTCGACCGAATGCATGCTGGCGGTCAGCGTCTTCAGCGCGGCGGACTTGATGTCGAACTTGCGGTAGAGCTGGGTGGCGGGAACCCCGTCCGGTCCGGCCTCGCGCAGGAAGCGCTCCAGCCGGATCGCCAGGGGAACCTCTCGGTCCATCTCAGCCTCCGGGAGGGTGAAGCTGACGCTTTCCACGCTGTAGGAGACCAACGCCAGCGCGGCGTCCAAATCCCTCTCGTTGATCTCCTCCCGCTTGTCGGCCAGGGCGTACAGGGCGGCGACGCGGGCCAGGTAGGCGACCGCCCGCTCGGTGTACTGCGACAGTTCCTCCGAGCCGCTGGTGAGGGATTCCACGATGGGCCGGTGCTTGGACTCGA
>NZ_JBDPLV010000222.1:0-572 GCF_039871605.1 Acrocarpospora sp. B8E8
CAGCAACCAGCGATGGAACCGCACCTGACCACCCACGCCGATCACGACCAGACCCTGAGACCTTGACCGCTCCCTCTCAGGGCTTGAACCCCTGATCGGCGCCACCCGCGGGGCGAGAACCCGGCGGGTGGCGCCGATCAGGCGACGGCTTCCTGGTTGCGACTCCAACTCGCCTCCTGGGTGCCGCCGAACGGAGAAACCCGGGTAAGAGCGCCAAACAGAATGACCCAAGGTAGCCACTTCTCGCCGTTAGCGCAGGTGGCTAGTTCGCGCCGTACCGGCACCAAGACTGTCAGGGCTCTATGGCCCGTCCGTCTGGCCGGACCGGGTGGCACCCTCGCCAGCGTGCCGAGGTCGGCGTGTACGGCATCGCGGCGGGACCGGCAGGCCGGACGGACGGGAGTCGGGGGGGCGGGGTTAGGACCCGCTGAGGGTTGATATCTCGGGTGGAAGGATCTCGATCGCGGTCGGGTCGGCCAGCACCCGGTCCACGACGACTCCGGCCGCGCCCCGGGACGCGGCGCCGAAGCCGAGGTCGGAGGCGACGAAGGTGCAGTGCGCCACGGTCCCGG
>NZ_JBDPLV010000223.1:0-570 GCF_039871605.1 Acrocarpospora sp. B8E8
CCGCCGAAGCCGACCAGGGTGAACTCGCGGGGATCGTGCCCGCGGTTGACGGTGATCTTGCGCAGCGCGTTGGCCATCTGCGAGGTCGCCAGCCGGTACATGCCGTGCGCGGCGGCGTCCTCGGACAGCCCGAGCGGCTCGGCGAGGTGCCGCCGGATCGCCTCCCGCGCCTTGCCCGGCGACAGGGTGACCGTACCGCCCAGGTAGTAGCCGGGGTTGATCAGCCCCATGACCAGCACGGCATCGGTCACCGCCGGACGTTCACCGCCCTTGCCGTAGCAGGCGGGGCCGGGCACGGAACCGGCGCTGTGCGGGCCGACGCGCAGCACTCCGCGGCCGTCGATCCAGCCCAGGCTGCCGCCCCCGGCGCCGATGGTCTCGATGTCCACCGCGGTGAGGCTGGTGGGCAGCCCGCCGATCTCGGCCCGCGGCAGCACCCGCAGCTCGTCGTCGATGATCGCGGCGGCGTCCAGGCTGGTCCCGCCCATGTCGGCGGTGAGCACCCGGCGCCGGCCCAGCCGCATGCCGAGCAGGCGCGCGCCGGTGACCCCGCCGACCGGGCCCGAGTTG
>NZ_JBDPLV010000224.1:0-567 GCF_039871605.1 Acrocarpospora sp. B8E8
TCGTGCCGGTGCGGCCGTGCGGGGCGTTTTCCCCGTGCTTGGGTGAGCCGTTCCCCGCCCGGCAGATGGATCTGTTTGACGGGCAGGCCGGCCTGGGCGCGGCGGGCGGCGCGGGCTTGCTGCCGGGTCGAGGGCCGGTACTGGGCGGGGTTGGCGGCGCGGCGGGAGCGGTCCAGGGCTTTGCGGCGTCCGGCGGCTTTGTTCCGGTCTCGGGCCAGCGCATCCCGCTGGGCGGGGGTCAGGGTGAGCCGGGTCGCGGTCACCGGCGCGTTGCCCGAGTCCGCGGCGGCCGGAGCGCCGGGGAATGTCTCCCCGATGTCGTCAGCGCCGCCGTCCGCGCTGGGGCCGTCCGCGCTCGAGTCGCCGTGATGCGGGCCACCGGCCACGAAGCTACTGCTCGCGGTGGCATCGCCCGCGGTGGCATCGCCCGCCGTGGCATTGCCCGCCGTGGCATTGCCCGCCGTGGCATTGCCCGCGGTGGTGGCGGTCGCGGGGAAGGAGACCACCGACAAGTTGGACACGTTCGCGTCGACCCCGCCGATCCGGTCCAGCCCGGCCACCCTCGCG
>NZ_JBDPLV010000225.1:0-564 GCF_039871605.1 Acrocarpospora sp. B8E8
TCGTGCCGGTGCGGCCGTGCGGGGCGTTTTCCCCGTGCTTGGGTGAGCCGTTCCCCGCCCGGCAGATGGATCTGTTTGACGGGCAGGCCGGCCTGGGCGCGGCGGGCGGCGCGGGCTTGCTGCCGGGCCGAGGGCCGGTACTGGGCGGGGTTGGCGGCGCGGCGGGAGCGGTCCAGGGCCTTGCGGCGTCCGGCGGCTTTCTTCCGGTCCCGGGCCAGCGCATCCCGCTGGGCGGGGGTCAGGGTGAGCCGGGTCGCGGTCACCGGCGCGTTCCCCGAGCCCGCGGCGGCGAGAGCGCCGAGGATTGTTTCCCCGATGTCGTCCGAGCCGATCAGGGCGCCGCCGTCCGCGCTGGGGCCGTCCCCGCTCGCATCGCGGTGATGCGGGCCACCGGCCACGAAGCTACTGCTCGCGGTGGCATCGCCCGCGGTGGCATCGCCCGCCGTGGCATTGCCCGCCGTGGCATTGCCCGCGGTGGTGGCGGTCGCGGGGAAGGAGACCACCGACAAGTTGGACACGTTCGCGTCGACCCCGCCGATCCGGTCCAGCCCGGCCACCCTCGCG
>NZ_JBDPLV010000226.1:0-556 GCF_039871605.1 Acrocarpospora sp. B8E8
CAGTACCCGTAGGAAGAGAAAACAATAGTGATTCCGTGAGTAGTGGTGAGCGAAAGCGGATGAGGCTAAACCGTATGCGTGTGATAGCCGGCAGGTGTTGCGCATGTGGGGTTGTGGGACCCTCTGGGAGTCTCTGCCGAGGCTTCAAGCAGTAAGAAATCGTTCTGGTAGTCGAACACTCTGGGAAGGGTGGCCGTAGACGGTGAGAGCCCGGTAGGCGAAATCAGTTCGACTGTTTGAGGGGATCCCAAGTAGCACGGGGCTCGAGGAATCCTGTGTGAATCTGCCAGGACCACCTGGTAAGCCTAAATACTCCCTGATGACCGATAGTGGACAAGTACCGTGAGGGAAAGGTGAAAAGCGCCCCGGTGAGGGGTTGTGAAATAGTACCTGAAACCGTGTGCCTACAAGCCGTAGGAGCGTACATGACCTTCGGGTTGTGTGTGATGTGACTGCGTGCCTTTTGAAGAATGAGCCTGCGAGTTATGGTGTGTGGCGAGGTTAACCCGTGTGGGGGAGCCGTAGCGAAAGCGAGTCTGAATAGGGCGTTTGAGTC
>NZ_JBDPLV010000227.1:0-530 GCF_039871605.1 Acrocarpospora sp. B8E8
GCCACCTCGCCACGCCACCGGTGATCCCGCAGCCCACCCCCACCCAGCTCGATCTCCTCTATCTCCTCGGGGTGGATCCACGGCAGCTCCGGTGACGATCACAGACCTGCGGAAAACGGGGCTAGGCCGCTGGGAGATCCCGGACGAAGCCGTCGGACATGTGGCCAAGCAGGTCAAGGTGGCCGCCTCGGAGCTGGCGTCGTATGAGTGGTCAGGGTCGACGATCGAGTACCATCGCGGCCAGATCCGTGCGCACCTGGGCTTTCGCACCTGCACCACCGCTGATGCCGCCAAGCTCGGCGTGTGGCTGGCCGAGAACGTGGCCCACGCCGAGCGGCGGCACGCAGGGACAGGTCACCAGTCGTGGAGGCTGAAGGGGGCACCGTTTCGACTGGAGTGGATTCCGGTACTACATCCGTAGATCGTTTTGCTGTTTGACCTCCGCATCGTCGTCGAAGGCGGGATGGTCTGCGGGTGTCCTTACCCTTCTCCTACGATCTGGTCGTGTCCTGGGATGCAGAACTCGCCGC
>NZ_JBDPLV010000023.1:0-149491 GCF_039871605.1 Acrocarpospora sp. B8E8
GGTTCCCTGAACCGTGGGGGTATATGGGGTGGCCAACTGATGTACTCCTTCGGGGTGGGCAGCCCTTGCGGGGGCTGCCTGGTGGGGGGAATGCGCCGCTCATCCCCCGGGCATGAGCGGCAGGGCCATGGAGCCGGCGTCGACAGTGCGGTCGAGGGTGGGTGTCACGCCCGGACGATCTCGGGTCCCTCGGCAGCCAGACCGGCGGCCAGCTTGGAGTCGAGCTCGGTATCCGTGATGATCATGTCGATCTCCGCCAGGGTGGCGAAGCGGGCCAGGTAGCTCCCGGTGAACTTCGTGTGGTCGGCCAGCAGCACGGCTCGCTGGGCGCAGCCGATCATCGCCCGCTTGATCGCCGCCTCGGCCGGGTCGGGCGTGGTCAGCCCTCCGGTCGCCGAGCAGCCGTTCGTCGCCATGAAGGCCACGTCCACGTGCAGGTGCGAGAGCTGCTCGAGCGCCCAGTCCTCGACCGTGGCGAGCGTGCGGCCCCGGACCCTGCCGCCCAGCATCAGGACCGTCAGGGCGGGACGGGTGGCCAGCACGGCGGCGAGCGGCGGCGAGTTGACGATGACGGTGAGCTCACGGTCCGTGGGCAGCGCCTGGACCAGGCGGCTCATGGTCGAACCGGCGTCGATGATGATGGCGCCGTCCTGCGGCAACTCGGCCAGCGCCGCCTTGGCGATGCGCTCCTTCTCCGCCGTCATGACCTCGTCCCTCGCCGCGAGAGCGGGCTCGAAGCCGAGCCTCTCGACCGGGATCGCCCCGCCGTGCACCCGCCGCAGCACGCCCGCGCGCTCGAGAACCGTCAGGTCCCTGCGGATCGTCTCCGTCGTGACACCGAACTGCTCCGCGAGTGTGACCACGTCCACCCGCCCGGCGGTCCGGGCCGCGTGCAAGATCTCCTGCTGTCGTTCCTCGGCGTACATGTTGTTTCACCGCCGTTTCAATGGTGTTTCGTATGTGTTTACATCCGTATCTGTGGGCCGTCAAGGTTTCCGGACATCACGAAATGAACGAACCCACATCTGCGGTGGCCGAGGAAGTCGAGCGTGGCGGCGTGGCGAAGCATGACCCGTGGCAGGGCGGGGCGGTCAGGACAGGGCGAACTCGGGTGAGTAGATGTCGATCCAGTAGTACATGTCGATCATCTTGTCGAGCAGGAGCTTCTCGCCGTGCGCGATCTTCGAGGAGTCCGTCTCGACCACCGACTGCACCCATTTCCGGTTGAACAGCGTGAACAGCGGGTTGTGGGGTTCCGCCAGCACCTCTTTGGCCTCAAGCAGCAGGGCGTTCGAGAAGCGGCTGTCATGCATCATCGTCGGGTAGCCGCTCTTCTTCCGATTGAGTACCGACGGCGGAAGCAGGTCCTTCACAGCGTGTCTCAGCAGGCTCTTCTCCCTGCCGTCGAACGACTTGAGCTGCCACGGCGTGTTGTAGACGTACTCGACGAGACGGTGATCACAGAACGGAACCCGCACTTCGAGACCGGCCGCCATCGACAGGCGGTCCTTACGGTCCAGCAGCATCCGCAGGAAGCGGGTCAGGTGCATGTGGAACATGACGCGCATCTGACGCTCGATACGCGACGCGTTGTCGAGGTGATCGACAGCCGCCACGGCCGTCCGGTACTGGTCCCCCAGGTAGGTTTCCAATTTCATGGCCGCCAGCGCTTCCGCTGTGAAAGGCATGAGGGCGGGGTTGCCGCCCTGCGCGCTGAGTAGCGCCGCCATCCAGGGAAAGATGGGGAGTTCGCGGATGTTGTTGTGGAACCATTGGTAGCCGCCGAAGTTCTCGTCCGCGGCCTCGCCGGAGAGCGCAACCGTCGATTCGCCGCGTATCGCTTGAAAGAGCAGATACATCGAGATATCCGATTCGCCAAGACCACTCGGTGTGTCCCGAGCCGTGATCACGGCACGGCGAACGGCCGGATCGGACAGATTCTCCGCGCTCAGCACCACCTGCTGGTGGACCGGCCCGATCATGTTGACCATGTCCTTGACGAATGGCGCGTCCGGGGTGGTCCGAAACGCATCCGGTCTGAAGCGATCGACGTGATCCACGAAGTCGACCGAGAATGTGCGTACCCGATCACCCTTCGCGGTCAGCTTGCGCGATGCGAGGCTGGCGATCGCGCTGGAATCCAGCCCACCGGACAGCAGAACGCACTGGGGCACATCCGAGATCAACTGCCGGTTGACGGTGTCGTCGAGCAACTCCCGGATTCGTTCGACCGTGCTCTTCTGGTCATCGGTGTGCGGTGCCGTTCTGAGCTTCCAGTACGTTCTGGCGTGAATTCCACTCGACTTGACGGTGACGACCGTGCCCGGCTCGACCTCCTGCATCCCTTTCCAGATCGACTGGCCCCCGGCGGCCAACACCGCCGAGCGTATTCCGTTGATGTCGACTGCCTTGCGAGCGAGCGGGTTGGCCAGAATCGCCTTTGGTTCGGATCCGAACAGGAGGCCGTCGCCGGTCGGGTAGTAATAGAGCGGCTTCACCCCCAGCCGGTCGCGGATCAGGACGAGCTTCTGATCACGGGCATCCCAGATGGCGAACGCGTACATCCCGTTGAGGTGCTCGGTTACGCTTTCCCCCCATTCGAGATAACCGTGCAATACGACCTCGGTGTCACTCGACGTACGGAACCGGTGCCCTCGCGCCTGCAGTTCCTTGCGCAGTTCGATGAAGTTGTAGGCCTCGCCGCTGTAGACCAGGACCACCGGGCCGTTCGGGGTGGCGAACTCCATCGGTTGCACGCCACCGTCCAGGTCGATAACCGCCAGCCTTCGGTGACCGAGCGCGGCGTGCCGTTCGATCCAGGTTCCGGAGGCGTCGGGTCCGCGCAGCGCCATGGTGGCGGTCATCGCGTCGACCGTGGCTCGCTGTTCGGTCAGATCCGCGTCATATGACACCCAACCCGTGATCCCACACATAACCGGTCCTCTCAGCCGCGGAAATCGACCGAAACCCGAGCCTAAAGACAATCGGCTAGGAAAATTCCTAGTGCTGGGTGAGCCTGAGGTCGTCCGAGGTTCCCGGGGTGTTCCGGGCGTCCTGAGGGGTGGCGATGACCGCGATGGCCGTGATCACGAGACCTCGGCGTACCAGCCAGCGGCCAGAGAACTCCCGCAACTCGCTGCCGTCGCGCAGCCTCGGTCCCTCGGCCAGCAGCCGGGCCAGGAAACCGCCCCCGACCGGGTCGAAGGTGATCGACGCCTCGCTGAAGTCGAGGCGCGGCTCCCGCAGCGGGGCCAGCGGGAACCACGCCTTGTAGACGGACTCCTTGGCGCTGAACAGCAGCCGGTCCCATCGCGCCGACGGATCGCGCCGCAGGAAATCCGTCACCCAGCGCAGTTCCTCCTCGACCGCGATGGCCTCCAGGATGCCGGCGGGCAGCGGCTTGTTCGGCTCGGCGTCGATCCCCAGGGTCGTGATGTCACTCGACCGGGCGACGGCGGCGGCACGGTATCCGGTGCAGTGGGTGATGCTGCCGACGACATCGGCCGGCCAGACAGGCGCGCCCTTGGCGCCCGGCACCACGGGCACCCGCGGGTAACCCAGGCGGCCGAGCGCGTTGCGGGCGCACCAGCGCGCCGTGGTGAACTCGCGGCGGCGCTTCTCCACCGCCCCGCTGATCACGGCCTGCTCGGCGGGGAACAAGGCGCATGGCTGCGAGTCGTCGTACGCCTCCGACGACATGATCGCGCCGGGCAGCAGGTCCTCGATCATGGCGTGAGTTCGCGGGCCAGCAGGATCGACCGCGCCGGACGGGGGATCGCGCCCCGTCGCCGCCACTCCCGCGGATATCCCAGCGAAACCTCCTCGAAGCGAACTCCGTCGTACCAGGTCGTGCGTGGGATGTGCAGGTGGCCGTACACGACCACGGCCGCCCGGTATTTAAGGTGCCAGTCGGCGGTCCGCTCGGTCCCGCACCACTGGGCGAACTCCGGATAACGCAGGACGCGGGTGGGCTGACGTACCAGCGGATAGTGATTGACGAGAACAAGCGGGTAGTCGGGATCGCACGCCGCCAGCCGGCGCTCGGTCGATTCCACTCGGGCCCAGCACCATTCCTCGCGGCTCGGATAGGGGTCGGGATGCAGCAGCATCTCGTCCGTGCACACCACACCCGTCTCGTACGCCATTGCCAGCGACTGCTCCTTCGTGGCCATGCCGTGGACGCGGAACGAATAGTCGTACAAGAGGAAAAGGGGCGCGATGGTGACCGGCCCCCCGGGCCCGTCCCAGATCGGGTACGGATCCTCGGGCGTGCGAATTCCCAGGCGACGGCACATATCCACGAGATACCGGTACCGGTGCTCGCCGCGAAGCTGGATCGGGTCGTCCTTCGGCGTCCACAGTTCATGGTTGCCCGGCGCCCAGATGACCTGGGCGAAGCGGCGGGCCAGCAGGGTGAGCGCCCATTCGATGTCCGCGGCGAACTCGCCGACGTCACCGGCGACGATCAGCCAGTCCGCCTCGGACTCAGGCCGGAACTCTTCGACGAAGCGTCGATTCTCGGCGTAGGCGACGTGCAGGTCGCTTACCGCGAGCAGATTTCGCGCCTTCATGATGTGGTCGGTTCCCCCCGTACGATCCGGAATGGTGACGGACTCACGACAAGCCGAGCTCGTTGTCGAGGATGTCGAACATCTCGTTGTCCGTGGCCGAATCGAGGTCGAACTCCGCGTCGCCGGAATCGTGCGCCAGTGCCGCCCATTTGGTCCTCAGAATGTCCAGACGCGCCGCGACCTGCTTGTGCACGTCGATGTCGACGGTCATCTCGGTGAAAGCCTTCTCCAGTTTCGCGAGCTCGGCCAGCAGCGCGGCCGACCCGGTCTGCTCGCTCAGGCCAAGCCGGTCGAGCAGGTGGTCCGCGAGCGCGAGCGGCGTGGGGTGGTCGAACGCCAGGGTGACCGGAAGCCGCAGCCCGGTGGCGCCGGTCAGCCGGTTGCGGAGTTCGACGGCGGTGAGGGAGTCGAAGCCCAGTTCCTTGAAGGCGCGGTCCGACTCGACGGAGCCGGCTCCGGCATGTCCGAGCACGCCCGCCACCTCGGCCCGTACGAGAGTGACGAGCGCCTCGGCACGCTCGGCCGCGCCGAGAGCGGTCAGCCTGCGCAGCAGGGTGTCCGGTTCCTCCTGCCTGCCGGTGGCCGTACGGCGCCTGGCGGACACCATGCCTCTCAGCAACGGTGGAACGTCCGCACGCGCCGACAGATCGAGCCGGACCGGCGCCAGCACCGGACGGTCCACGGCGCGGGCGACGTCGAACAGCGCCAGCCCTTGCTCCACCGTCAGCGGGCGAATGCCCGCTCGTGCCATCCGCCGCCGATCGGCGTCGTCAAGCCCGGCGGTCATCCCGGTGTCCCGCGCCCAGGGCCCCCAGGCCAAGGACAGCGCGGGCAGCCCGGCGGCCCGCCGGTGGTGGGCCAGGCCGTCGAGGAAGGCGTTGGCCGCGGCGTAGTTCCCCTGCCCCGCGCCGCCGGCCAGGCCGGCCACCGACGAGAAGAGCACGAACGCGGCGAGATCCATGCCCTGGGTGAGCTCGTGCAGGTGCCAGGCGGCCGCCGCCTTGGGCCACAGCACGGCGTCCAGCCGCTCGGGCCGGAGCGCGGGAATCGTCGCGTCATCCAGCACCCCCGCCGCGTGGACGACCGCGGTCAGCGGATGCTCGGCGGGTACGGCGGCCAGCAGGGCGGCGAGCGCGTCCCGGTCGGACACGTCGCACGCGGCGATGGTGACCTCGGCGCCGTACGCGACCAGCTCGGCCCGCAACTCCTCCGCGCCCGGCGCCGCCGGCCCGCGACGACCGGCCAGCACCAGATGGCGTACCTCGTGCTCCTTCACCAGATGCCGCGCCACCTCGACGCCGAGACCGCCCGTGCCACCGGTGATCAGCACCGTGCCCGCCGGGTCCCACCGCCGTACGGTGTCCTCACCCGGCGCCACCGGCGTCAGGCGTGCCGCTCTCAGCACCCCGTCACGCACCGCGAGCTGCGGCTCGCCACAGGCCAGCACGGCCGAGAGCAGCGCCGTGGACGGCTCTCGCGGCACATCGAGATCGAGGAGCACGAACCTGCCCGGGTTCTCCGCCTGCGCGGCGCGGACCAGGCCCCACACGGCGGCCCCCGGCAGGTCGCGCACGTCGTCCTGGACCGCGACCGCGCCATTCGTCACCACGATGAGGGGGATGTCGCCGAACCGGTCTTCCGCGAGCCAGCGCTGCAGGAGGCCCAGAACGCGGGCGGTGGACTCGCGCGTCGCGGCGACGACCGCGTCGGCGGAGCCCTCGGCGGGGAACACGGTCACCGCCACGGCGCGTGGCGCGTCCGTCGGCAGGGCGCGGCCGTCCAGCATGGCGAGGTCCCCGGTCAGCACCGCCACGCCGGGCTCCGCGACAGCGGCCGGCTCCTCGGGCAGCGGCGTCCACTCCAGCCGGAACAGCGCGTCCCGTGGCGTCCGGCGGTCAGGGACCAGCGCGCCGGGCGAGGCCGGACGCGCCACCAGTGACTCGGCGGTGAGCACGGTCGCTCCCGCCATGTCCACGGCGGTCACCGACACCGTGTCCTCGCCGGTCCTGGTCACGCGCACGCGCAGCATCGTCGCGCCGCCGGCGTTCAGGTGCACGCCGCCCCACGCGAACGGCACGCGCCCCGCCTCGGGCCTGGCCGCCTCCAGGAACGGCACCGCGTGCAGGGCGGCGTCCAGCAGCGCCGGGTGCACGCCGTAGGAGCCGGCGTCGCCGACCTGGTCCGGCAGGGCGATCTCCGCGAACACCTCGTCGTCGCGCCGCCAGACCGCGCGCAGCCCCTGGAACACCGGTCCGTAGCCGAACCCGCCTTCGGCGAGCCGGTCGTAGAGGCCGTCCAGCTCGACGGCGGACGCTCCCCGCGGCGGCCACACCTCGGTGTCGAACGCCGCGACCCCGCCCGCGGTCGCGCCGTCGCCGTCGCCGTCGCCGGAGAGAACGCCAGTCGCATGCCGTATCCATGGCTCGTCGTCGGCCGCGTCGGCGGGCCGCGCGTAGACGGCGAGCTCTCGGCGACCCGACGCGTCGGGTGCGCCCACCGACACCTGAACGGCCATCGCGTCCCGCTCGCCGAGCACGAGCGGGGTGGCCATGGTGAGCTCCTCCACCCGATCGCACCCGGTCTGGTCTCCGGCCCGGATGGCGAGTTCCAGCAGTCCCGTGCCGGGGAAGACCACCGTCCCGCCGACGACGTGGTCGGCGAGCCACGGGTGCGACCGCAGCGAGAGGCGGCCGGTGAGCACGACACCGTCCGACCCGGCCAGCATCACCGCAGCCCCCAGCAGCGGGTGCGCGGCCGCCGCGAGCCCGAGATCTCTGGCGTCGCCCACGCGCCGTCCGCTCGGCCAGAACCACTGGTGCTGGAAGGCGTACGTCGGCAGGTCCACCCGGCGGGCGCCCGGGAAGGCGGCGCCGAACACGGCCGGCCAGTCCACCGTGGCACCGTGCGCGTGCAACATCGCCACCGCCGTCATGATGGCGGTCTGCTCGTCGCGGTCTCCGCGCAGCGCCGGGACCAGCACCGGCCCTGCCCCTTCAGCCGGGATGGCGTCCTCGGCCAGCGCGGTCAGCACGCCGTCGGGTCCCAGTTCGAGGTACGCGGTGACCCCCTGACGGTGCAGCGTGGCCACGCTGTCGGCGAATCTGACCGCGTGGCGTACCTGTTCCACCCAGTAGTCGGGCGAGCACAGCTCGTCGGCCGACGCCGGCCCGCCGGTCACGGTTGAGACCACAGGGATCTGCGGCGGATGGTAGCTGAGCGTCCCGGCCAGGGCGCGGAAATCCGCCAGCATCGGCTCCATCAGCGGCGAATGGAACGCGTGGCTCACCTTCAGCCGCGTCGTTTTGCGTCCATCGGCCTCCAGCCTGGAGGTGATCCGGGCGATCGGTTCCTCGGCACCCGCGATCACCACCGAGGCCGGACCGTTCACCGCGGCTATGGAGACCTCGCCCTC
The DNA here is from genome assembly GCF_039871605.1 of Acrocarpospora sp. B8E8. Lineage (NCBI taxonomy): Bacteria > Bacillati > Actinomycetota > Actinomycetes > Streptosporangiales > Streptosporangiaceae > Acrocarpospora > Acrocarpospora sp. B8E8. Next base: position 7,984 of record NZ_JBDPLV010000023.1, read on the forward strand.
GTGCCCGGCGATGCACTGCAGCACCTCCTGCTCCGCGGCCTGTACGGCGGCCATCGCCCCGCCCGGCGGCAGCGCCTGCATGAGCCGGGCACGCGCCGCCACCAGCCGGCACGCGTCCTCCAGCGGCAGCACGCCGGCCACATGCGCCGCCGTGATCTCGCCGATCGAATGCCCGGACAGGAAGTCCGGCTTGAGGCCCCAGGACTCCACCAGCCGGAACAGCGCCACCTCCAGCGCGAACAGCGCCGGCTGGGTGTATCCGGTCTGGTTCAGCAGTTCGGTGTCGCCGGACATCACCTCGCGCAGCTCGGGATCGAGGTGGGCGAGCACGGCGTCGAAAGCGTCGGCGAACACCGGGAACCGCTCGTACAGCCCGCGGCCCATTCCGGCCCGTTGAGCGCCCTGCCCGGTGAACAGCACCGCGAGCCGGCCCGGCCGCGCGCCACGCCCGTGGACCACTCCAGGCGCCGAACGCCCCTCCGCCACGGCCGCCAGGCTCGCCCGGAGCTCGTCCAGGTCACCGGCCACCACCGCCGCTCGATGCTCGAACGCCGAGCGGGTGATCGCCAGTGCGAAGCCGACGTCCGCGAGGGAGAGGTCGTCGGCGATCCGTGGCAGCAGACGTGCCGCCTGGGCGCGCAACGCGTCATTCGTCTTCCCCGAGACCAGCACCGGCACGGGGCCCGGGGCAGCACCGGTTTCGGCGGCCACGGTTGGCGGTGCCTGCTCAAGGATCACGTGTGCGTTGGTTCCGCTGATGCCGAACGAGGACACACCGGCCCGGCGCGGACGACCCGCCTCTGGCCACGGGCGGTTCTCGATGAGCAGCTCCACCGCGCCCTGGTTCCAGTCGACGTGCGAAGAGGGCGCGTCCACGTGCACTGTTCTGGGCAGCACTCCGTGGCGCATGGCCATGACCATCTTGATCACACCGGCGACACCCGCGGCCGCCTGGGTGTGGCCGATGCTCGACTTGATCGAGCCCAGCAGCAGCGGGCGGTCATCCGGCCGGTTCTGGCCGTAGGTCGCCAGCAGCGCCCGCGCCTCGATCGGGTCGCCCAGCCTGGTCCCGGTCCCGTGGCCTTCCACCGCGTCCACGTCCGCGGCGGCCAGCCCGGCGCCGGTCAGAGCCTGGCGGATCACGCGCTGCTGTGACAGCCCGTTCGGTGCCGTCAACCCGTTGGAGGCGCCGTCCTGGTTCACCGCCGACCCGCGTACGACGGCCAGCACCTGGTGGCCGTTGCGGCGCGCGTCGGACAGGCGTTCCAGCACCAGCATCCCGACGCCCTCGGACCAGCCGACACCGTCGGCGGCCTCGGCGAAGGACTTGCATCGGCCGTCCCCCGCAAGCCCGCCCTGGGCGCTGAAGTCGATGAACGCGGCCGGGGTGGCCATCACGGTCACTCCGCCGGCCAGGGCCAGCGAGCATTCGCCGCCGCGCAGTGCCTGGGCCGCCAGGTGCAATGTCACCAGTGAGGAGGAGCAGGCGGTGTCCACCGTCACGGCCGGGCCTTCCAGGCCGAGAGTGTAGGACAGTCGTCCGGACATGACGCTGCCTGCCGTACCGGTGCCCATGAAGCTCACCACGTCGGGCGGGAACTCCGCGCTTGTCGCGTAGTCGTGGTACATCACCCCGGCGAATACGCCCGTGAGGCTGCCGCGCAGCGAGAGCGGGTCGATTCCGGCCCGCTCGATCGCCTCCCAGGACGCCTCCAGCAGCAGCCGCTGCTGCGGATCCATCGCCAGCGCCTCACGGGGCGAGATGCCGAAGAAGCCGGGGTCGAACTCGCCCGCCTCGTGCAGGAACCCGCCTTCGCGCACATAGCTGGTGCCCGTGCGCTCGCGGTCGGGATCGTACAGCGACTCCAGATCCCAGCCACGAGAGGCCGGGAACGCCGAGATCGCGTCCCCGCCTGCCACGACCAGCCGCCACAGATCCTCGGGGGAGGTCACACCGCCCGGGTAGCGGCACGCCATCGACACGATCACCACGGGATCGTCATCGGCCGGGGTGACCGTTCGCGCCGTTGCCCGCGCGGACGCCGCGCCGCCGTGTTCGCCCAGCAACTCCGCCAGGAGGAACTCCGTCAGCGCCGTGACGTTCGGGTAGTCGAACACCAGGGTGACCGGCAGGCGCAGCCCGGTGGCCCCGGACAGCCGGTTGCGCACCTCAACCGCGGTCAGCGAGTCGAAGCCCATGCTCTGGAAGCTGTTCAACGGCTCGATCTCGTTGCCGTCCGCATGGCCCAGCACCAAGGCGATCTGGTCGCGGACCAGTTCCAGCAAGGCGGCCCTTCGGGCGTCTGCCCCGAGTGGCGCGAGGCGATCAGCGAGGAGGGTCGCCGCCGCGGCCGTCGCCTGCTGCCGGGCCGACGGCCGGATCAGCCCTCGGAGCAGGGGCGGGATGTCCTGACCTGCGCGGAATGCCGTCAGGTTCAGGCGCGCGGGCAGCACGGCCGGTTCGTCGCCCGTGACGGTCGCGTCGAACAGTGCCAGACCGTGATCTGAAGATAGCGGGAGCATGCCGCGCCTGGCGAGCCTGCCCATGTCGGCCTGGCTCAGCGCGCGGGTCATGCCGCCGTCCTGGGCCCATGGGCCCCATCCCAGTGACAGCCCTGGCAGGCCTTCGGCTCGGCGGCGCCGGGCGAGCGCGTCCAGGAAGGTGTTCGCCGCCGCGTAGTTGGCCTGCCCGACCGTCCCGAACGTCCCCGCCGCCGAGGAGAACAGCACGAATGCGGACAGGTTCTGGTTTCTGGTCAGCTCGTGCAGATGCCAGGCCGCGCTGATTTTGGGCCGGAACACCTTCTCCAGGCTCTGCGGCGTCAAGGTGCCGATCAGACCGTCGTCCAGCACGCCTGCCGCGTGCACCACCGCGGTCAGCGGATGCTCGGCGGGTATCCCGGACAGCAGGCCGGCGACGGCATCGCGGTCCGCCAGGTCGCATGCCACGACGGTCACGTGAGCGCCGAGCCCGGTCAGCTCCGCCACCAGCTCACCCGCGCCCTCCGCCCGCGCACCGCGACGGCTCGCCAGCAGCACGTGCCCGATGCCATGTACGGTCACCAGGTGGCGGGCCAGTATGCCGCCCAGGCCGCCGGTGCCGCCCGTGATCAGCACCGTACCGGCCGGGTCCCAGGCCAGGGCCGGTAGCTCGGCGGGCGGGAAGACCCGGGCCAGCCGACCGGCCGACACGGCACCATCCCTGATCACCAGTTGCGGCTCGGCGGCGGCCAGGGCCTGCGGCAGCGCGGCGATCGACGCTGTCGACGGGCCCACGCGGTCAGGGCCGGCTTCTCGGTCACGGTCGCCGCTCTGGTTGAGGTCGTCGAGGTCGACCAGCACGAACCGGCCCGGGTGCTCGGCCTCGGCGGCGCGTACGAGCCCCCACGCCGTCGCCGCCGCCACGTCATCGCCGTCCACCGCGCCCTGGGTGAGAAACGCCAGCCGCGAATCCGCGAACCGCTCATCGGCGAGCCAGGATCGCACCAGGTCCAGCACGGACGACGCCACCCTGTGCGCGGCCACCGGTACCTCACCGCCCCCGCCTGCGGCCACGGGGACCAGCACCGTGCGCGGCACGGGAGCACCGCCCTCGCAGGCCTCTCCCAGCGACCGCAGATCGGCACCTGTCCTGACGGGACCACCCATGACCTCGGCAAGAGCCTCGGCGAGCCCCCACTCGTCCGGACCCACCACCGCCAGAGTGCCCGGCGCGACCGCAGGCACCGGCGAGACCGCGACCCAGTCCAGCCGGAACAGGCTGTCCCTTCCGATCGCGCGCGAGCCCGCGGCCAGCTCGTCCGACTGGACGCGCAGAGCCACCGACGTGATCGAGGCCGCGGGACCTCCCGCGCCGGCGATCACGATCGACATCGCATCCGGTCCGGCCCAGGACATCCGCACCCGCACCGCTGAGGCCCCCGCCGCATGCAAGGACACGCCCTCCCATGCGAAGGGCACCTTGCGCCTGGCCTCCTGGCTCTGGTCGAGGAACAGGCACAGCTGCAGCACCGCGTCCAGCAGCGCCGGATGCATGCCGAACGCCCCTGCCTCAGCCGCGTCCTGCTCAGGGAGGCCGATCTCGGCGTACATGTCCGAGCCGCATCGCCACACCGCGGTCAAGCCACGGAACGCCGGCCCGTAGTCGAAACCGTCCGCCGCCCGCCCCTCGTAGAAGCCTTCCAACGAGACCGGCTCCGCACCGGCCGGCGGCCACACCGTCGTGTCGAACGGGGCATCGGGGGCCGGCGCCTCGACCGCCAGATGGCCGCCGGCATGCCGTGTCCAAGGCCGCTCTTGCTCGTCTTCCGGCCGCGCGTACACGCTCACCGGCCGGCGTCCCCTTTCGTCGGGGCCGCCCAGCCGCACCTGTACCTGGACGCCGCCGTGTTCGGGCAGCGTCAACGGCGTGGCAAGGGTCAGCTCGTCCACCTGGGCGCAGCCGACCTCGTCACCGGCCCGGATCGCCAGCTCAAGGAACGCCGTCGCCGGCACCACCACCCGGCCCGACACCACGTGATCGGCCAGCCACGGATGCGACCGCGTCGACAACCGGCCGGTGAAGAGCACCTCGTCGCCGCCGGCCAGCTCAACGGCCGCTCCCAGCAAGGGGTGATCCGGCACTCCGAGCCCGGCGGCGGTGACATCCCCGGCACCAGCGAGCGACGGCCTCGGCCAGTACCGCCGACGTTGGAAGGCGTATGTGGGCAGCTCCACCTGGCGCGCGCCCGGGAACATGGCCCGCCAATCGAGCGGCACTCCATGCACGTGCAACTCGGCCAGCGCCGACATCACCGCGCTCTGCTCGTCCCGATCCCTGCGCAGCACCGGCACCAGCACCGCACCCAGCTCCGCCGCCCCCGCCTCAGCATCGCGCACCAAGCCCGCCAGCCCATCGGCACCCGCGACCGCGTTCGCCTCGATCTCCGCCGCAAGGGTGTCCTGCGCCATCGCGGTCAGGACGCCGTCAGGGCCCAGCTCCAGATAGGCCCGTACGCCCTGGGCGTGCAGCGTGCGGACGCCAGCGGCGAAGCGGACCGCGCCACGGACCTGCTCCACCCAGTAACCCGGCGAGCACACCTGCTCGGCCGTAGCCGCCTGGCCGGTCAGGGTGGACACAATGGGGATCTGCGGCGGGTTGTAGACGAGCCTGCTCGCCAGCGTGCGGAAGTCCGCCAGCATCGGATCCATCAACGGCGAATGGAACGCGTGCGACACCCGCAACCGCCGCGTCCTGACCCCCAGGGACTCCAGCGCAGCGGCCACCTCAAACACCGCCTCCTCGACCCCGGAGACCACCAGCGAGGCAGGCCCGTTGACGGCGGCGATCGACACCTCATGCGCACGCCCGGCCAGCAGGCTCGCGACCTGGTCCTCAGCAGCCCGCACCGCCACCATCGCCCCACCCACGGGCAGCGCCTGCATCAACCGCGCCCGAGCCGCCACCAGCGCGCACGCATCACTCAGCGAAAGCACCCCGGCCACATGCGCCGCCGTGATCTCCCCGACCGAATGACCGGCCAGCACATCCGGCCGCACACCCCACGAGGACACCAGCCGGAACAACGCCGTCTCCACCGCGAACAACGCCGGCTGCGCCCACCCCGTCCGATCCAGCAACTCCGCCTCAGCGAACAGGACCTCGCGCAACGGCCTGTCGAGCAGCGGGTCCAGCTCAGCGATCACCTCATCCAGCGCCTGCGCGAACACCGGGAAACGGTCGTACAACTCCCGGCCCATCCCCGCCCGCTGACTCCCCTGGCCGGTGAACAGGAACGCGAGCCGGGGCTCCGCACCGGCCACCCCGCGCACCACACCCGCACCCGGCAGGTCCTCCGCCAGCGCGCCCAGCCCGGCCAGCAGACCGTCACGGTCCCCGGCCAGCACCACCGCACGATGCTCGAACGCCGACCGCGTCGCAGCCAGCGAGAACCCCACATCGGCCAGACCCAGACCAGCAGCACCCTCCAGACGGGCGACCAGCCGCCCGGCCTGCGCCCGCAACGCCCCAGCCGACCGACCCGACACCACCACCGGAACCAGCCCCGGATCCACCGCCCCGGTCCGACTTTCCGGAACCTCCGACCCTTGCTCGATGATCACGTGGGCGTTGGTGCCGCTGATCCCGAACGACGACACCGCAGCCCTGCGCGGACGGTCGGCCCGCGGCCACCCCACCGCCTCGGTCACCAGCTCAACCGCACCCTCACTCCAGTCCACATGCGAGGACGGCGCATCCACATGCAACGTGCGCGGCACCACACCCTCGCGCATCGCCATGATCATCTTGATCACGCCCGCCACACCCGCAGCCGCCTGCGTGTGACCGATGTTCGACTTGATCGAACCCAGCAGTAACGGACGATCCTCGTCCCGGTCCTGCCCGTAGGTCGCCAGCAGCGCCTGCGCCTCGATCGGGTCACCCAGCGTCGTACCCGTACCGTGGCCTTCCACCGCGTCCACCTCGGACGCCGACAAACCGGCACCGGCCAGCGCCTGCCGGATCACCCGACGCTGCGAAGGACCATTCGGCGCCGTCAACCCGTTCGACGCACCATCCTGATTGACCGCCGAACCCCGCACGATCGCGAGGATCTCGTGCCCGTTTCGGCGCGCGTCCGACAACCGCTCCAGCACCAGCACACCCACGCCCTCCGACCAGCCCACCCCGTCGGCGCTGTCGGAGAACGCCTTGCACCGCCCATCAACCGACAGACCACGCTGCCGGGCGAACCCGATAAAGGTGTTCGGAGTCGACATCACCGTGGCCCCGCCCGCCAGCGCCAGCGAGCAATCTCCCGAGCGCAGCGCCTGCGCCGCCAGATGCAACGCCACCAGCGACGACGAACACGCCGTGTCCACCGTCACCGCCGGACCCTCCAAACCCAGGGTGTACGACACCCGGCCGGAAGCGACGCTCGGCGCGGTCCCGGTCCCTTCATAACCCTCGACCGCGTCGCGCCCGCCAAGCCCCTCGCCAACCGCGGCCTGATGCACCCGGCCGGCGGCGTTGCCCAGGGTCAGGCCGTAATCGTTGTACATCACCCCGGTGAACACACCGGTCTGGCTGCCCCGCAACGACCCCGGCTCGATCCCCGCCCGCTCGACCGCCTCCCACGACACCTCCAGCAGCAACCGCTGCTGCGGATCAACCGCCAGCGCCTCACGCGGCGAGATCCCGAAAAACCCCGCGTCGAACTCGTCGGCGTCATGCAGGAACCCGCCATGCCGCGTGTACGACGCCCCCACCCGGCCAGGATCCGGATCATAGATGCCATCCAGATCCCACCCCCGATTCGTCGGGAAACCCGTGATCGCGTCGGTCTCCTCAACCACCAGACGCCACAAATCCTCCGGAGATGCGACCCCACCCGGATACCGGCACGCCATCCCCACGATCACCACCGGGTCATCCGCCACCGAACGCACCACAGGCGACAGCACAGCCGAACCGGCCTGCTCACCCAGCAACTCGCCCAACAGGAACTCCGCCAGCACAACCGGAGTCGGATAGTCGAACACCAACGTCGCCGGCAACCGCAACCCCGTCACCACACCCAGCCGGTTACGCAACTCCACCGCGGTGAGCGAGTCAAAACCCAGCTCACGGAACTCATGCCGCGCTTGGACGGCGTCCGCCGACGCGTGCCCCAGCACCGCCGCGACCTGCGCACGCACCAAATCCAGCACAAACCGCACCCGATCGGCCTGTCCCATGCCGGCCAGCCGCCCACCCAGCGACCCATCACCTGTCACCGGCACCAACGCCGATGCCGACACCGCCGACCGGCGAACCCCCCGAGCCAACCCCCGCAACAGATGCGGCACCTCACCACCCGCCCGTGCCACGGCCGCCGCATCCAAGCGTGCCGCCACCACTGCCGCACGACCCACCACACCCGCCGCGTCGAACAACGCCAACCCCTGCTCGACCGCCAAGGCCGAGATCCCCGCCCGCGTCATCCGCCGAAGATCAACCTCAGCCAATCCTCCCGTCATCCCCGCGTCTTGCGCCCACGGACCCCACGCAAGCGACAACCCCGCCAAACCCAGGGCACGCCGATACTCAGCCAGCGCATCCAAGAACGCGTTCGCCGCCGCGTAGTTGCCCTGACCCGCCCCACCGAACACCCCCGCCACCGACGAGAACACAACGAACTCCGCCAGATCCAGATCCCGGGTCAGCTCGTGCAAATACCAGGCCGCATCCACCTTCGGCCGCAGCACCGCATCCACACGCTCCGCCGACAACGACGAGATCGTCCCGTCATCCAGCACACCAGCGGTGTGAATGACCGCCGTCAGCGGATGAGCGGGATCCACCCCGGCCAGCAGAGCCGCCACCTGCTCACGATCCGCCCCATCAGACGCGACGATCTCCACCTCGGCGCCGTGCGCGATCAGCTCGGCCCGCAACTCCAGCGCACCCGGGGCATCGGCCCCCCGGCGGCTGGCCAGCAGCAGACGCCGAACCCCACGCCCGGCCACCACATGCCGCGCGAACAACGCACCCAGACCACCGGTCCCACCGGTGATCAACACCGTGCCCTCTGGATCCCACGCGCGGACACCGTCCTCGCCGAGGGCAGAACCGGGCACCACCCGCGCCAAGCGGGCAACCCGCACCTCGTCCCCGCGTACCGCCACCTGCGGCTCATCCGACGCCAGCACCCCGGCCAGCACCGAGTCAGACAGCTCACCATCGACATCCACCAGCACGAACCGGCCCGGATTCTCCGACTGCGCACTACGGACAAGACCCCACACGGCCGCAGCCGCCAGATCGGTGACCACCTCACCCGCACCCACCGCGACCGCACCCCGAGTCACCACCACCAGACGCGAATCAGCGAACCGGTCATCGGCCAGCCACCCCTGAACCGCATCCAGCACCCTGGCAGTCAGCGCATGCGACGACTCCACCACCCCATCGGCCGGGTCGGAGACGACCTCGGTCAGCACCACACCAGGCACCGGCCCCTCCAGGACCGACAGGTCCGCGTGAGCCGGCAGCACCAGCCCATCGCGATCGCCGCTCGGGCCCGCCAGCACTGCGCCGAGCACGTCCGAACCGAGCACCGCCACCGGCACCGCAAGCTCCGTCAGCGGCGTCCACTCCACCCCGAACAGCGCATCCCGCCCCATCGTGCGATCACTGGAAGCGAGGGCGAACCGATCAGCTGAGACCGGCCGCAACACCAGCGACCCCGCCGACAACACCATCTCCCCGGCGGCATCCACCGCGGTCACCGAAACCGAATCATCACCCGTCCTGACCAGCCGGACCCGCAACAACGACGCCCCACCCGCGTGCAAGGACACCCCACCCCACGAGAACGGCAACAACACACCCTCGGAACCACCCAGCCCCCAACCCCCCAACCCGGCAAACGGCACCACATGCAACGCCGCATCCAGCAACGCCGGATGCACCCCGAACAACCCCCCATCAACCACCCCCTCCGGCAACACGACCTCCGCGAACACCTCCCCACCCACACCCCGCCACGCCGCACGCAACCCCTGAAACACCGGCCCATAACCCAACCCACCCACGGCCAGCCGGTCATACAACCCACCCAGCTCAATCACCGACGCACCCCGCGGCGGCCACACCGCCGTGTCGAACACCGCCGTGTCAAGGAGCGTGCCAGCCGCACCACCGGCCCCGACGACCTGCCGCCGATCGCTCCGAACGTCCGTTCCAGCGCTGTGATCACTGCTCGTCAGCACACCACCGGCGTGCCGTACCCACGTATCACGATCGTTCGTCTCGGCAGGCCGAGCATGAATGCTCAGTTCCTGGCGACCCGACCCGTCAGCAGGTCCCACCCGTACCTGAACCGTTACGGCCTCGTCCCCACCCAGCACCAGCGGCGCGGTCAAGGTCAGCTCCTCGACCACGTCACACCCGACCTGATCACCCGCTCTGATCGCCAGCTCCAGGAACCCGGTGCCCGGGAACACCACCATCCCGTCCACCATGTGATCGGCCAGCCATGGATGCGACCCCAGTGACAACCTCCCGGTCAGCAGCGCCTCATCGGAATCGGCCAGGCCCACCGCCGCACCCAGCAGCGGATGGCTCGCAGCGGTCTGCCCCAGCCCCCGGGCATCCCCAGCCGAAGCGGGGTTCGGCCAGTACCACCGACGTTGGAAGGCGTATGTGGGCAACTCCACCTGGCGCGCGCCCGGGAACATCGCCCGCCAATCGAGCGGCACCCCATGCACATGCAACTCGGCCAGCGCCGACATCACCGCACTCTGCTCATCCCGATCCCCGCGCAACACCGGCACCAGCACCAGGTCCGACTCTCGCGCGTCGACGTCCGAGTCGACGATCGTGGCAAGGGTTTCCTGAGCCATGGCGGTCAGTACCCCGTCGGGACCCAGCTCCAGATACGCCCGCACACCCTGCGCATGCAACGTACGGACGCCCTCGGAGAACCGCACGGCCTGGCGCACCTGATCCACCCAGTAATCCGGCGAGCACAACTGCTCGGCCGTGGCCGTCTGTCCGGTCAGAGTGGACACCACCGGAATCCGCGGCGGGTTATAGCCGAGCGTCCCGGCCAAGGCGCGGAAATCCGCCAGCATCGGATCCATCAACGGCGAATGGAACGCGTGCGACACCCGCAACCGCCGCGTCCTGACCCCCAGGGACTCCAGCGCAGCGGCCACCTCAAGCACCGCCTCGGCCCCGGAAATCACCACCGAGGCAGGACCGTTGACAGCGGCGATCGACACCTCACCCGAACACCCGGCCAGCAGGCTGGCCACGTCCTCTTCGGCTGCCTGCACCGCCACCATCGCCCCACCGGACGGCAACGCCTGCATCAACCGCGCCCGAGCCGCCACCAGCGCACACGCATCGCTCAGGGACAGCACCCCGGCCACGTGAGCGGCGGTGATCTCCCCGATCGAGTGCCCGGCCAGCACATCCGGCCGCACACCCCACGAGGACACCAGCCGGAACAACGCCGTCTCCACCGCGAACAACGCCGGCTGCGCCCACCCCGTCTGATCCAGCAGTTCCGCCTCGGCGAACATGACGTCGCGCAGCGGCCCGTCCAGCAGCGGGTCCAGCTCAGCGATCACCTCATCCAGCGCCTGAGCGAACACCGGGAAACGCTCGTACAGCTCCCGGCCCATGCCCGCCCGCTGGCTACCCTGACCGGTGAACAACACCCCAAGCCTCGGCTCCGCCCCGGCCACCCCACGCACCACACCCACACCGGGACGGCCCTCGGCCACCGCGCCCAGACCGGCCAGCACACCCTCACGACCGCTCGCCAGCACCACCGCCCGATGCTCAAACACCGACCGCGTCGTCGCCAGCGAGAACGCCACATCGGCCAGCCCGACACCTGGCACACCGTCCAGGTGCGACGCCAGCCGCTCCGCCTGCGCCCGCAACGCCTGATCGGTCCGGCCCGAGACCAGCAACGGCACCGACAACCCGCCGTCCACCACGGGCGCCGGGCGCTCGGACACCACATCCGCGGCCTCCGCGCCTTGCTCGATCGCACTCTGCTCGATGATCACATGGGCGTTGGTGCCGCTGATCCCGAACGACGACACCGCAGCCCTGCGCGGGCGGTCGGTCCGCGGCCACCCCACCGCCTCGGTCACCAGCTCAACCGCACCCTCACTCCAGTCCACATGCGAGGACGGCGCATCCACATGCAACGTCTTCGGCAGCAGGCCGTGCCGCATCGCCAGCACCATCTTGATCACACCGGCAACACCCGCGGCGGCCTGCGTGTGACCGATGTTCGACTTGATCGACCCAAGAAGCAGCGGCCGGTCCTCCGGCCGGTCCTGCCCATAGGTGGCCAGCAGGGACTGCGCCTCGATCGGGTCACCCAGCGTCGTACCCGTGCCGTGACCTTCCACCACGTCCACATCAGCGGAAGCCAGCCCCGCACCAGCCAGCGCCTGGCGAATCACCCGACGCTGCGAAGGACCATTCGGCGCCGTCAACCCGTTCGACGCACCATCCTGATTGACCGCAGACCCCCGCACGATCGCGAGGATCTCGTGCCCGTTTCGGCGCGCGTCCGACAACCGCTCCAGCACCAGCACACCCACGCCCTCCGACCAGCCCACCCCGTCGGCGCTGTCGGAGAACGCCTTGCACCTGCCGTCGGCTGCCAGCCCGCCCTGGGCGCTGAAATCAATGAAGGAGCTTGGCGTGGCCATCACTGTCACGCCACCGGCCAGCGCCAGCGAGCACTCACCCGAGCGCAGCGCCTGCGCCGCCAGATGCAACGCCACCAGCGACGACGAACACGCCGTGTCCACCGTCACCGCCGGACCCTCCAGGCCGAGGGTGTAGGACAAGCGGCCGCTCACGACGCTACCGGCGCTACCGATGCTGGAGAAAGTCATCACGTCCGGCGGGAGCGACACACTGGTCGCGTAGTCGTGGTACATCACGCCGGCGAAGACACCGGTATGGCTGCCGCGTAACGAGGTCGGGTCGATCCCGGCCCGCTCGATCGCCTCCCAGGTGGTCTCCAGGAGCAGGCGCTGCTGCGGGTCCATCGCCAGCGCCTCACGCGGCGAGATGCCGAAGAAGCCGGGGTCGAACTCCCCTGCCTCATGCAGGAAACCACCCTCACGCACGTAGCTGGTGCCCCGGCTCTCCCGATCCGGGCTGTACAACGCCCTCAGATCCCACCCTCGATTCGTCGGGAAACCGGTGATCGCGTCGGTCTCCTCAACCACCAGACGCCACAAATCCTCCGGAGATGCGACCCCACCCGGATACCGGCACGCCATCCCCACGATCACCACCGGGTCATCCGCCACCGAACGCACCACAGGCGACAGCACAGCCGAACCGGCCTGCTCACCCAGCAACTCGCCCAACAGGAACTCCGCCAGCACAACCGGAGTCGGATAGTCGAACACCAACGTCGCCGGCAACCGCAACCCCGTCACCACACCCAGCCGGTTACGCAACTCCACCGCGGTGAGCGAGTCAAAACCCAGCTCACGGAACTCGAGCCGCACCTCCACCCCATCCGGCGAGGCATGCCCCAGCACTGCGGCTACTTGGCTGCGGACGAGCTCAACCACCAACCGAACCCCGTCAGCCTCCCCCAAACCGGCCAACCGTCCAGCCAGCGACCCATCGCCTGCCGCCGCCGCCGACCGGCGAACTCCCCGCACCAATCCCCGCAACAGATGCGGCGCCTCACCGCCTGCCCGCGCCACGGCGGACACGTCCAACCGCGCCGTCACCACCGCCGCACGACCCACCGCAACAGCCGCGTCGAACAACCCCAAGCCTTGCTCGGCCGTCAAGGCCGAAATCCCCGCCCGCGCCATCCTGTGCATATCGGCCTGGCCCAGTGTGCCCGTCATCCCCGCGTCTTGCGCCCACGGACCCCACGCAAGCGACAACCCCGCCAAACCCAGGGCACGCCGATACTCAGCCAGCGCATCCAAGAACGCGTTCGCCGCCGCGTAGTTGCCCTGACCCGCCCCACCGAACACCCCCGCCACCGACGAGAACACAACGAACTCCGCCAGATCCAGATCCCGGGTCAGCTCGTGCAAATACCAGGCCGCATCCACCTTCGGCCGCAGCACCGCATCCACACGCTCCGCCGACAACGACGAGATCGTCCCGTCATCCAGCACACCAGCGGTGTGAATCACGGCAGTGAGCGGATGCCCGGCCGGGACCTGAGCCAGCAACGCCGCGACCTGATCCCGGTCTGCCACATCACACGCGGCGATCGAAACCTCCACGCCATGCGCGATCAGCTCCGCCTGCAACTCCACCGCACCAGGAGCGTCCGCCCCCCGGCGGCTGGCCAGCAGCAGACGCCGAACCCCACGCCCGGCCACCACATGCCGCGCGAACAACGCACCCAGACCACCGGTGCCACCGGTGATCAGCACCGTCCCCTCCGGATCCCAGGAGCGTACGACATCACCACCAGCGCCACCAGGGGCACGACGCGCTCCACCCAGGTCGCCGCCACGGTCAGAGGTGGTGGTCACCCGCGCCAGCCGAGGCACCCACACCTCACCGCCGCGGATCGCCGCCTGTGACTCGCCTGACGCCAACACCTCACCCATCGCTTCGGGCAACATTCCCGGCAACGCCGACAGCGAGGATCTGTCATCCACATCCACCAGCACGAACCGGCCGGGATGCTCGGACTGCGCGCTCCGCACCAGACCCCACACCGCTGCCGCCGCGAGATCAGCCGCGCCCTCGCCGTCATCGGCCGCCACCGCACCCGTGGTCACGAACACCAAACGGGAACCATGACACCGGGCGTCAGCCAGCCACGCCTGCACCAACCCCAGCATCTGTGCGGTCAACTCGTGAACCGACCCCACCACGTCCCCGTCCGGATCCGTGACCGCCTGCGTCAGCACCACCCCGGGTACCGGCCCTGCCTCCAGCAGCGACGGCAGATCCCTATGGAACGGAACCGAATCCCCACCCGGCCGCCACGCCGCGATGACACCCAACGCCCCGAAACCCAGCACCGCCGGCGGCATCCCATCGGCCACCCCACCTGCTGCCGCGCTCTTCGGCACCGCCGTCCATTCCACGCGGAACAGCGCATCCCGCTCCAGCGCCCGACCACCAGCGACCGGCAGATCACCAGCCGACAACGACCGCAGCACCAGCGACCCCGCCGACAACACCATCTCCCCAGCGGCATCCACCGCGGTCACCGAAACCGAATCATCACCCGTCCTGACCAGCCGCACCCGCAACAACGACGCACCAACGGCGTGCAAGGACACCCCACCCCACGAGTACGGCAACAACACGCCCTCGGAGTCACCCAGCCCGGCAAACGGCACCGCGTGCAAGGCCGCATCCAGCAACGCCGGATGCAACCCGAACGCACCCGCCTCCGACTCCGCCTGCTCAGGCAACGCCACCTCGGCGAACACCTCACCACCCGCGCCCCGCCAGGCCCCCCGCAACCCCTGGAACACCGGACCGTAGCCGTACCCGCCCGCGGCCAGGTCCTCATACAGCCCGTCCAGCTCGATCGCGGTCGCGCCCCGCGGCGGCCAGACCTCGGCATCGAACGACCCGGCTTCCGAAGCACCGCTCGCGAGCGTCCCGGTCGCGTGCCGCACCCACGGCACATCCTCGCCGGCCTCCGCCAATCGGGCATAGACGTTCACGCTCCGGCGACCCGACTCCTCCGGCGCACCCACCGCGACCTGGACCGCGACCGCCTCGCCCTCGCCCAGCACCAGCGGAGCGGTCAAGGTCAGCTCCTCAACCACATCACAGCCGACCTGGTCACCCGCTCTGATCGCCAGCTCCAGGAACCCGGTGCCCGGGAAGATCACCGTGCCGGACACCACATGATCGGCCAGCCACGGATGCGACCGCACCGACAGGCGCCCGGTCAGCAGCACCCCGTCGGAATCGGCCAGGCCCACCGCCGCACCCAGCAGCGGATGGCTCGCAGCGGTCTGCCCCAGCCCCCGGGCATCCCCAGCCGAAGCGGGGTTCGGCCAGTACCACCGACGTTGGAAGGCGTATGTGGGCAACTCCACCTGGCGCGCGCCCGGGAACATCGCCCGCCAATCGAGCGGCACCCCATGCACATGCAACTCGGCCAGCGCCGACATCACCGCACTCTGCTCATCCCGATCCCCGCGCAACACCGGCACCAGCACCAGGTCCGACTCGCCCGCGTCGACGTCCGAATCGGCGATCGTGGCAAGGGTCTCCTGAGCCATGGCGGTCAACACCCCGTCGGGACCCAGCTCCAGATACGCCCGCACACCCTGCGCATGCAACACACGGACACCGTCGGCGAAGCGGACCGCGCCACGCACCTGCTCCACCCAATAATCCGCCGAGCACAACCGCTCAGCCGTGACCAGCTCCCCGGTCAAAGTCGACACGATCGCAAAGCGCGGCGAGTTGTAGGTAAGCGTCTGGGCCAGGGCACGGAAGTCCGCCAGCATCGGATCCATCAACGGCGAATGGAACGCATGCGACACCCGCAACCGCCGCGTCCTGACCCCCTGAGACTCCAGCGCCGCCGCCACCTCAAGAACCGGCTCCGCCACCCCGGAGATCACCACCGAGGCAGGACCGTTCACCGCCGCGACCGACACCTCACCCGAACGCCCGGCCAGCAGCCCGGCGACCGCATCCTCGGACGCCTGCACCGCCACCATCGCCCCACCGGACGGCAACGCCTGCATCAACCGCGCCCGCGCCGCCACCAACGCACACGCATCACCCAGCGACAACACCCCGGCCACATGCGCAGCCGCGATCTCCCCGATCGAATGCCCCGCCAGCACATCCGGCCGCACACCCCACGACTCCACCAACCGGAACAACGCCGTCTCCACCGCGAACAACGCCGGCTGCGCCCACCCCGTCCGATCCAGCGCATCCGCCTCGGCCGTACCCGGCTCCGCGAACAGCACCGCGCGCAGCGAACGACCCACCCGACCGTCCTGCTCCGGCTCCATCAAGGGATCCAGCTCGGCGATCACCTCGTCCAAGGCTTCGGCGAACACCGGGAAACGGTCGTACAGCTCGCGGCCCATACCGGCCCGCTGGCTGCCCTGACCGGTGAACAACACCGCAAGCTTCGGCTCGGCCATGGCCACGCCGCGCACCGCACCCGACAGATCCTCGGTCATGCTCCGCAGCCCGGCCAGCGCAGCAGCACGGTCGCCCGCCAGCAGCACCGCCCGATGCTCGAACGCCGACCGCGTCGTGGCCAGCGAGAACGCCACATCGTCGAGACTCAGGTCAGGCTCGCCGTCCAGATAAGACGCCAGACGCTCAGCCTGCGCCCGCAACGCCTGATCGGTGCGGCCCGAGACCAGCACCGGCACCGCACCAGCGGCAGGTACCCGACCCTGCGAACGGTCTTCTCCTTCCGATGCTTCCGGGCCTTGTTCGAGGATCAGGTGAGCGTTGGTGCCGCTGAACCCGAACGACGACACACCCGCCCGGCGCGGATGGCCGTTTCGCACCCACTCCACCGGCTCGGTCAGCAGCTCAACCACACCCCTGCCCCAGTCCACATGCGAGGACGGCGCATCCACATACAGCGTCTTGGGCAGCATCCCGTACCGCATCGCCATGACCATCTTGATCACACCCGCCACACCCGCGGCCGCCTGCGTGTGACCGATATTCGACTTGATCGAACCCAGCAACAGCGGCCGATCAGCGTCACGGTTCTGCCCGTAGGTGGCCAGCAGGGCCTGGGCCTCGATCGGGTCGCCCAGCCGGGTGCCGGTGCCGTGTGCCTCGACCGCGTCCACCTCGGACGGGGACAGACCGGCGTCGGCCAGCGCCTGGCGGATCACCCACTGCTGCGAGGGACCGTTCGGCGCGGTCAACCCGTTCGACGCACCGTCCTGGTTGATCGCCGAGCCACGTACCACCGCCAGCACCTCATGGCCGTTACGGCGGGCATCCGACAACCGCTCCAGCACCACCATGCCGACGCCCTCGGACCAGTTCGTGCCGTCGGCCGCGTCGGCGAACGCCTTACACCGGCCATCGGCCGCGAGACCGCCCTGGGCGCTGAAATCAATGAAGGAGCTTGGCGTGGCCATCACTGTCACGCCACCGGCCAGCGCCAGCGAGCACTCACCCGACCGCAGCGCCTGCGCCGCCAGATGCAACGCCACCAGCGACGACGAGCAGGCGGTATCCACCGTCACCGCCGGACCCTCCAGCCCGAAGGTGTACGCGATGCGCCCGGTCGCGATGCTCCCGGCGGTGCCGGTGCTGACGAAACTCCGCGCATCCAGCGGGAACTCAACACTCGGACCGTAGTCGTGGTAGATCACTCCGGCGAACACGCCGGTACGGCTGCCGCGCAGCGAACCCGGCTCGATCCCCGCCCGCTCGACCGCCTCCCAGGACGTCTCCAGCAGCAACCGCTGCTGCGGATCCATCGCCAGCGCCTCACGCGGCGAAATACCGAAGAACCCCGGATCGAACTCCCCCGCCCCATGCAGGAAGCCACCTTCGCGGACGTAGCTGGTCCCGCGCCTCTCCCGATCCGGGTCGTAGAACGCCGCCAGATCCCAGCCCCGCGTGGTCGGGAACTCGCCGATCCCGTCCCCGCCCTCGGCCACCAGACGCCACAGATCCTCCGGCGAGGCGACCCCGCCCGGAAAACGACACGCCATGGACACGATCACGACCGGGTCGTCGGCCACCGGCGACAGCGCCTGCGGCGCCAGGTCCAGGACTTCCTCCCGTGTCCCCATCAACTCGTCGAGCAGATGCCTGGCCAGCACGGTCGGGGTCGGGTAGTCGAAGATGAGGGTGGAGGGCAGGCGGAGGCCGGTGACGGTGTTGAGCCGGTTGCGTAATTCGATCGCGGTGAGGCTGTCGAAGCCCAGCTCGCGGAACTCCCGCCGGACGTCCACCGCCGCGGGGTCGGAGTATGCGAGGACGGCGGCGGTTTGCGCCCGGACCAGGTCGACCACGAACCTGGTCCGCTCGGTCTCTGTCAGGCCGGTCAGCTGCCGTACCAGCTTTCCTTCACCGGCCACATGCGCCGACGCCGTACGGCGGGCGCCGCGGACCAGCCCGCGCAGCAGCGACGGGATCAACTGGGCGGGCATCGTCGGCGGGTTCAGCCGCGCCGGGACCACCAGCGGTGAGTCCGAGCCGATCGCCGTGTCGAACAGGGCGAGTCCCTGCTCAGTGGTCATGGGCGGCAACCCCGCGGCGGCCATTCGCTGCACATCGGCCCGCGACATGCCGCCGGTCATCCCGGTGGCCTGCTCCCACAGACCCCACGCCAGCGACAACCCGGGCAGCCCTTGGCTCCGGCGGTGCGCCATCAGCGCGTCCAGCCAGGTGTTGGCCGCCGCGTAATTGCCCTGACCCGTACCGCCCATGAGCCCGGACAGCGAGGAGAACACCACGAACCCGGCCAGATCCATGTCCTGGGTCAGCTCGTGCAGGTGCCAGGCGGCGTCCACCTTCGGACGCAGCACCACATCCAGCCGCTCCGGCGTCAGCGAGGCGATGATCCCGTCATCGAGGACTCCGGCCGTGTGGATTACGGCGGTCAGCGGATGGCCGGCGTCCACCTGCGCCAGGAGTGCCGCCACGTGATCCCGGTCGGCCACGTCGCAGGAGGCGATGGTCACCCGCGCGCCCTGCGCGGCCAGTTCCTGCTCAAGTTCACGCGCCCCGGCCGCTTCCAGGCCTCTGCGGCTGGCCAGCAGCAGGTGCCGCACGCCGTGCCCGGCCACCAGGTGCCGGGCCAGTTCGGCGCCCAGGCCGCCGGTGCCGCCGGTGACCAGCACCGTGCCCTCCGGGTCCCACCGCCGGGGCATGGTCAGGACGATCTTGCCGGTGTGGCGGGCCTGGCTCATGAACCGGAACGCCTCACGGCCGCGCCGCACGTCCCACGCCGTCACCGCCAACGGCCGCAACTCACCCGCCGCGAACAGTTCCATCAGGTCGGCCAGCATTTCTCGCAACCGCTCGAATCCGGCGTCCATCAGGTCGAACCAGCGATAGACCAGCCCCGGGAACTGTTCTTCGTCGCGGATGTCCAGCTTGCCGATCTCAATGAACCGGCCGCCGTGGCGCAGCAGCCGCGCCGAGGCGTCGATGAAGTCCCCCGTCAGCGAGTTCAGGACCACATCGATCCCTCGATCCCCGCGCACCTGCCGGAACCGCTCCTCAAACTCCAGCGTCCGCGAAGAGGCGATGTGATCATCCGGGACGCCCAGCGAGCGGAGCACCTCCCACTTGGCCGGGCTGGCCGTGGCGAACACCTCCACGCCCAGCCGCTGAGCCAACTGGATCGCCGCCATGCCCACACCGCCGGTACCGGCGTGCACCAGCAACGACTCACCCGCGCGGAGCCCGGCCAGGTCCATCAGCCCGTACCAGGCCGTCAGGAACACCACCGGAATCGTCGCCGCCTGCTCGAACGAAATCCCATCCGGGATCTTGGCCAGGAGTTGGGCACGGGCCACCGTCACCGGCCCGAAGCCGCCTTCGACCAGGCCGACCACCCGGTCTCCCTGGCTCAGGTCATCGACTCCGGGGCCGACCTCCAGGACCACTCCGGCGGCCTCGCCGCCCATCAGGCCGACCTTGTCCTGGTACCAGCCCAGCGCGTTGAGCCCGTCCAGCAGGTCCCGGAAGTTCACCCCGGCCGACTGCACCGCCACCCGGACCTGACCGGCCGCAAGTGGCCCGGCCGCCTGGGGGAACTCGAGCAACGCCAACGCGTCCAAGCTGCCCTTGGCCCGGCTGCCCAGCCGCCACGGCACCCCGGCCGGGGGCACCAGCCCCGCACCCGATGCCAGCGGCGCCAGACGCGGCACCCGCACGGCATCCCCGCGTACCGCCACCTGCGGCTCACCGCAGGCCAGCACCCCGGCCAGCACCGAGTCAGACAGCTCACCATCGACATCCACCAGCACGAACCGGCCCGGATTCTCCGACTGCGCACTACGGACAAGACCCCACACGGCCGCAGCCGCCAGATCGGTGACCACCTCACCCGCACCCACCGCGACCGCACCCCGAGTCACCACCACCAGACGCGAATCAGCGAACCGGTCATCGGCCAGCCACCCCTGAACCGCATCCAGCACCCTGGCAGTCAGCGCATGCGACGACTCCACCACCCCATCGGCCGGGTCGGAGACGACCTCCGTCAGCACCACCTCGGGTACCGGCCCCGCCTCCAGCAGCGACGGCAGATCCCTATGAAACGGAACCGAATCCCCACCCGCCACCGCACGCTCCGGCAGCGCCGTCCACTCCACCCCGAACAGCGCATCCCGCTCCAGCGCCCGACCACCAGCGACCGGCAGATCACCAGCAGACCACGGCCGCAACACCAGCGACCCCGCCGACAACACCATCTCCCCGGCGGCATCCACCGCGGTCACCGAAACCGAATCATCACCCGTCCTGACCAGCCGGACCCGCAACAACGACGCCCCACCCGCGTGCAAGGACACCCCACCCCACGAGAACGGCAACAACACACCCTCGGAACCACCCAGCCCCCAACCCCCCAACCCGGCAAACGGCACCACATGCAACGCCGCATCCAGCAACGCCGGATGCACCCCGAACAACCCCCCATCAACCACCCCCTCCGGCAACACGACCTCCGCGAACACCTCCCCACCCACACCCCGCCACGCCGCACGCAACCCCTGAAACACCGGCCCATAACCCAACCCACCCACGGCCAGCCGGTCATACAACCCACCCAGCTCAATCACCGACGCACCCCGCGGCGGCCACACATCGGCGTCGAACCGCTCCCAGGTCTGGCCACCGGCCGCCAGCACACCGATCGCATGCCGTACCCACGGCTCCTCGGCCCCAGCCTCCGCCTGCCGGGCGTAGACGCCCAGTTCACGCCGACCCGACTCATCCGGTGCCGCCACCCACACCTGCACGGCCACCGCGTCCCGCTCACCCAGCACCAGCGGCGCGGTCAAGGTCAGCTCCTCGACCACATCACAGCCGACCTGATCACCTACCTGGATCGCCAACTCCAGGAACCCGGTGCCCGGGAACATCACCGCCCCACCCACCACGTGATCGGCCAGCCATGGATGCGACCTCAGCGAGATACGACCGGTCAGCAGCACCCCATCCAAACCGGCCAGCTCGACAGCCGCCCCAAGAAGCGGGTGCTGGGCGGCCGTCAGCCCCGCCATCGTCACGTCTCCCGCTCGCGAGCCCGCGCCATCAAGCCAGAAACGCCGACGCTGGAAGGCGTATGTGGGCAGCTCCACCTGGCGGGCACCGGGGAACATGGCCCGCCAATCGAGCCGCACCCCATGCACGTGCAGCTCGGCCAGCGCCGACATCACCGCACTCTGCTCACCCCGATCCCCGCGCAACACCGGCACCAGCACCAGGTCCGACTCGCGCACACCGGCGTCCGAGTCGACGATCGTGGCAAGGGTTTCCTGGGCCATGGTGCTCAGGACGCCATCGGGGCCGAGCTCCAGATACGCCCGCACACCCTGGCGATGCAGCGTCCCAATGCCGTCGGCGAAGCGTACGGACCCACGCACCTGGTTCACCCAGTAGTCCGGCGAGCACAACTGCTCGGCCGTGGCCTGCTCCCCGGTCAGGGTGGACACCACCGGGATCCGCGGCGGGTTGTAGCCGAGCGTCCCGGCCAGGGCACGGAAGTCCGCCAGCATCGGCTCCATCAACGGCGAATGGAACGCATGCGACACCCGCAACCGCCGTGTCCTGACCCCCTGGGATTCCAGCGCGGCCGCCACCTCAAGGACGGCCGACTCCACCCCGGAGACCACCACCGAGGCAGGACCGTTCACCGCCGCGACCGACACCTCGTCCTCACGCCCGGCCAGCAGCCCGGCGACCGCATCCTCGGACGCCCGCACCGCCACCATCGCCCCACCGGACGGCAACGCCTGCATCAACCGCGCCCGAGCCGCCACCAACGCACACGCATCACCCAGCGACAACACCCCAGCCACATGCGCCGCCGTGATCTCCCCAATCGAATGACCCGCCAGCACATCCGGCCGCACACCCCACGACTCCACCAACCGGAACAACGCCGTCTCCACCGCGAACAACGCCGGCTGCGCCCACCCCGTCCGATCCAGCGCATCCGCCTCGGCCGTACCCGGCTCCGCGAACAGCACCGCGCGCAGCGAACCATCGAGCAACGGATCAAGCTCAGCGATCACCTCATCCAGCGCCTGAGCGAACACCGGGAAACGGTCGTAGAGCTCCCGGCCCATCCCGGCCCGCTGGCTCCCCTGACCGGTGAACAACACCCCAAGCCTCGGCTCCGCCCCGGCCACCCCACGCACCACACCGGCACCCGGACGGTCCTCGGCAACGGCCCGCAACCCGGCCAGCGCGCCCTCGCGATCCCCGGCAACCACCACCGCACGATGCTCAAAAGCCGACCGCGTCACAGCCAGCGAGAACGCCGTGTCGGCCAGCCCGTCATCAGGCACACCGTCCAGGTACGAAACCAGCCGCTCGGCCTGCGCGCGCAACGCCTGATCGGTCCGGCCCGAGACCAGCAACGGCACCGACGACCCGCCGTCCACCACGGGCGCCGGGCGCTCGGACACCACATCCGCGGCCTCCGCGCCTTGCTCGATCGCACTCTGCTCGATGATCACATGGGCGTTGGTGCCGCTGATCCCGAACGACGACACGGCGGCCCTGCGCGGGCGGTCGGTCCGCGGCCACCCCACCGCCTCGGTCACCAGCTCAACCGCACCCTCACTCCAGTCCACATGCGAGGACGGCGCATCCACATGCAACGTGCGCGGCACCACACCCTCGCGCATCGCCATGATCATCTTGATCACGCCCGCCACACCCGCAGCGGCCTGGGAATGACCGATGTTCGACTTGATCGAACCCAGCAGCACGGGCCGGTCCTCCGGCCGGTCCTGCCCGTAGGTGGCCAGCAGGGACTGCGCCTCGATCGGGTCACCCAGCGTCGTCCCGGTACCGTGCGCCTCGACCACGTCGACATCCGCGTAGGACAACCCCGCGCCGGCCAGCGCCTGCCGGATCACCCGCTCCTGCGACGGACCATTGGGCGCCGTCAGGCCATTGGAGGCACCATCCTGGTTGACCGCGCTGCCCCGCATCACCGCGAGTACCCGGTGGCCCAGCCGCCGCGCGTCCGACAGCCGCTCCATCACCAGGACGCCGGCGCCCTCCGCCCAGACGGTGCCGTCAGCCGCCGCCGCGAACGACTTGCACCGGCCGTCCGGCGCCAGGCCCCGCTGCCTGCTGAACTCCACGAACATGCCGGGGTTGGCCATCACCGTGACGCCGCCGGCCAGGGCCAGGGAGCACTCCCCGGCCAGCAGGGCACGGGCCGCCTGGTGCAATGCGACCAGGGACGAGGAACACGCGGTGTCCACGGTGACCGCGGGCCCCTCCAGGCCCAGGGCGTAAGCCACCCGCCCGGACACGACGCTGGCGGTGGTGCCGGTCAGCAGGTGCCCCTCGAATCCCTCGGGGGCGGCGTGGAGCGGCGCGGCGTAGTCCTGCGCGATCGCTCCGACGAACACACCGGTACGGCTGCCGCGCAGGGAGCGCGGGTCGATCCCGGCCCGCTCCACCGCCTCCCACGACGTCTCCAGCAACAACCGCTGCTGCGGATCCATCGCCAAAGCCTCACGCGGCGAGATCCCGAAGAACCCCGCGTCGAACCCCGCCACGTCCGCCAGGAACCCGCCCACCCGTATGTAGCTCTTCCCGGTCCGATCCGGGTCGGGGTCGTACAGGCTGTCCACGTCCCAGCCCCGATCGGCCGGGAACTCGCCGATCGCGTCGCGCTCGCCGGCCACCAGTTCCCACAGGTCCTCCGGCGAGGTCACCCCGCCGGGGAACCGGCAGGCCATGCCGACGACGGCGATGGGCTCCCGGTCGCGTTCCTCCAGGTCGCGCAGGCGCTTGCGCGTCTCGTGCAGCTCGACGGTCACCCGCCTCAGGTATTCGACGACCTGCTCGTTGTCCGTCATCCGCGCGTCCTCAGTCATCCGAGTTCCTCGTCGATAAAGCTGAGCAGTTCGGCCACCGAGGCCGTCTGGAGCCGCCCGGTGACCTCGCCGTCGCCGTTGGCCGGCGGTGGCGGCGCGGCCCAGGCCGCCACCTGGTCCGACAGGAGCTTCAGGCGGGCGGCGACGCCGACGCGAAGTACGCCGTCGGCCGGCGCGGCGGCCAGGGCGGCGGCGAGGCGGTCCAGGTCGGCCAGGACGCCCCCGCCGGGCTCGGGCGCGCCGGGCGTCAGCTCGGCGATCAGGTGCCGGGCCAGGGCCGCGGGCGTCGGGTGGTTGAACAGCAGAGCGGCGGGCAGGCGCAGGCCGGTGGCGGCGCAGAGCTGATTGCGCAGCTCGACCGAGGTGAGCGAGTCGAAGCCCAGGTCCTTGAACGACGCGTCCGCCTCGACGGCGCCCGCGGCGTCGTGCCCGAGCACGGCCGCGGACCGGGCGCTGATCAGCTCCAGCACCGTGCGGGTGCGGGCGCCGGGGTCGAGCGCGGCCAGCCGCTCGGCGAGCGGCACGCCGGCGGCGCGGCCGGGCGACGGCGGCCGAGCGGGGACCGGGGGTACCAGGCCGCGCAGGATCGGCGCCGCGTCCGGCCCCGCGGCGCGCACGGCGGCGAGGTCGAGGCGGGCGGGCACGGCCACCGGCTCGTCCAGGGCCAGGGCCCGGTCGAACAGGGCGAGCCCGGCTGGGACGGACAGCGGCGACAGGCCCGCGCGGGCCATCCGGGAGCGGTCGGCGCCGCCTAGCGCGGTAGTCATGCCCTCGGTCCACGATCCCCAGGCCAGGGCGGTCGCGGGCAGCCCATGCGCGCGCCGGTGCCGGGCCAGGGCCTCCAGGAAGGCGTTGGCCGCCGCGTACGCGGCCTGGCCCGCGCCGCCGAGCGTGGCCATCACCGAGGAGTACAGCACGAGGGCGGGCGCGCCCGCGTCGCGCGTGGCGCGATGCAGGTTGAGCGCGCCGTCCACCTTGGGGCGGAGCACAGCGTCCAGGCGCTCGGCGGTGAGCCCGGTGACGGTGGCGTCGTCCAGCACGGCGGCGGCGTGGACGACGACGGCCGGCCGGTGCTCGGCCAGGAGCGCCTCGACGGCGCCAGCGTCGGCGACATCGCAGGCCGCGACGGTGATCCTCGGGCCTAGGCCGGATATCTCCCGGCCGCCGCGCCCAGCCAGCACCACCCGGCCCACGTCGTGGCGGTCGATCAGGTGCCGGGCGAGCGCGCGGCCGAGCGCGCCGGTGCCGCCGGTGATCAGGACTGTGTCGCGGGGGCCGGGCCGGACGGGCATGGTGAGCGCGACCTTGCCCACGTGCCGGGCCTGGCTCAGGTGCCGGAACGCGTCGGGGGCGCGGCGCAGGTCCCAGGTGGCCACGGGCAGCGGGGCCAGCTCGCCACGCTCGAACAACGCCAGCACCTCGCGCAGCAGGCGGCCGAGGTGGCCGGGGTCCAGGTCCAGCAGGTCGAACGCCTGGTAGCGCAGGTGCGGGTACCGGTGGGGGTCGCGGATGTCGGTCTTGCCCATTTCCACGAACCGGCCGCCGGGGCGCAGCAGCCGTAGCGAGGCGTCCACCAGTTCACCGGCGAGGGAGTTGAGCACCACGTCCACGTCCCGGCCGCCGAAGTGGCGCTCGAACTCGGCGGTGCGCGAGGAGGCCAGGTTCGAGCCGGGCACGCCCAGGGCGCGCACCTGGTCCCACTTGCCGAGGCTCGCGGTGGCGAGCACGTCCGCGCCGAGGTGCCGGGCGAGCTGGACCGCGGCCATGCCGACGCCGCCCGCCGCCGAGTGGATCAGCACGGTCTCCCCCGCGCGCAGCCCGGCCAGTTCCACCAGCGCGTGGTAGGCGGTGAGGAAGGCGATGGGCGTGGTGGCGGCCAGGGCGTACGACCATCCGTCCGGGATGGGGGCGAGCGCGCACTCGTCGGCCACCGCTGTAGTGGCGAAGGCGCGGGAGAACACTCCCATTACCCGGTCGCCAGGGGCGTACGCGGTCACACCGGGGCCGGTCTCGGCTACCACGCCCGCCGCTTCCAGGCCCAGGGCGCCTCCGCCGCCGCCGGGGTAGAGGCCGAGCGTGAGCATCACGTCGCGGAAGTTGACCCCGGCCGCGCGAACGTCCACGCGCACCTGGCCGGGGGCGAGCGGCGCGCCGGGATCTGCGACGAGGGCCAGGCCGTCCAGGGTGCCACCCCCGTCCGAGGCGAGCCGCCAGTGCGCGGCCCCGCCGGGCGGGAGCAGGTGGCGGGAGGGACGGGCGAGCCTGGGCACGCGTGCCGTCCCCGCGCGCAGCGCGAGCTGGGGTTCCCCGGTCGCCACGGCGGCGGCGAGCGCGTGCTCGGACGCCTCGTGGCCGTCGCTGTCCACCAGGACGATCCTGCCCGGGTGCTCGGTCTGGGCCGAGCGCGCCAGGCCCCACACGG
Source organism: Acrocarpospora sp. B8E8 (assembly GCF_039871605.1). Taxonomy (NCBI): domain Bacteria; kingdom Bacillati; phylum Actinomycetota; class Actinomycetes; order Streptosporangiales; family Streptosporangiaceae; genus Acrocarpospora; species Acrocarpospora sp. B8E8. Next base: position 34,949 of record NZ_JBDPLV010000023.1, read on the forward strand.
CCGCCGCCGCGGGATCGGCCGCGTGCTCGCGGTCGTCCACGGCGACGGCGCCGCCGGTCACCAGGACCAGGGGCCGCTCATCAGCGCCTTCCACGGCGTCGCGGACGAGAGCCAGGCCCCGGTGCACGATCTCGCGCACGGACGCGGCCGTCGGCTCGTCCTCGTCGGTGGACTCGCCGGTGGACAGGCGCACGATCCGGGGCGCGGGCGCCTCGCCGGGGGCCAACGGCAGCTCAGGCCACTCCACGGTGAACATCGAGTCGGCGAACCTCGAGTCGGCGAACCTCGAGTCGGCGAACCTCGAGTCGGCGAACCTCGAGTCGGCGAACCTCGAGTCGGCGAACCTCGAGTCGGCGAACCTCGAGTCGGCGGGCACGCCGACCGGCGCGGCGGGGCGCAGCACCAGCGAGCCGATCACCGCGACCGGGTGTCCCTGCCCGTCGGCCAGCACGACCGAGACGGACCCGGCGCCCGCGGGCGTGACCTCGACGCGCAACTCGCGCGCGTCCGCGCGGTGCAGCGACACGTCCTCGAAGGCGAAGGGCACCACGGGGTCCCCCGAATCCCCGGTGGCGAGGACCGCCGCGTGCAGCGCGGCGTCCAGCAGGGCCGGGTGCAGGCCGAACCCGGACCCGCCCAGACCGGTGGGCAGCGCCGCCTCGGCGTGCGCGGTCCCGCCGTCGAGGGTGACGGCGCGCAGGCCGCGAAAGGCCGGGCCGTAGTCGTAGCCGCGCGCGGCGAGCCTGCGGTACGCCTCCGCCGCGTCGATCCCGGACGCCGGCTCGGGCGCGACCTGCCGCTCCTGGGCGGAGGGCTCGGCCGGGGCGAGCGTCCCGGTGGCGTGCCTGATCCATGGGGCGTCCTGGCCGTGCCTGGCATAGCAGGCGATGCGCCGCCGGCCGTCGGCGTCGGCCGGGCCCACGGCAAGCTGGATCGCCGGTTCGCCGTCGCCGGGGAGCGGAAGGGGCGCCTCCAGGGTGAGCTCGGCCACGCGCGGGCAGCCGAGCCGGCCGCCCGCGTACAGGGCCGACTCCAGCAGGGCGGCGCCCGGCAGCAGCGCCACGCCGCCCACCACGTGGTCGGCCAGCCAGGGGTGGGCCCGGCGCGAGAGCGTGCCGGTGAACAGGGTCTCGCCGGTGGCGGCGGACGGCACGGGATCGCCGAGGAAGGGGTGCGCGTCCACCGCGCCGCCGGGCTCCAGCCAGTAGCGCCGCCGCTGGAACGCGTAGGTCGGCAGGTCCACGCGGCGAGCGGCCGGGAACAGCCGCGGCCATCGCACCGGCATGCCGTGCACGTACAGCCGGGCGGCGGCGGCGAGCGCCGCGGCTTCCTCGCCGCGGTCCTTGCGCAGGATGGGGAAGGCGGCCGGGCCCGGCGGCTCGCCGGAATCATGGTCAACCGAGAGGTTCTGGTGGACGAGTGCCGACAACCCGCCGTCCGGGCCGAGTTCCAGGAACGTCCTGGCCCCCGCCGAGGCGGCGGCGCGCACCGCAGCGGCGAAACGCACCGGACGCACGACGTGGTCCACCCAGTACTCAGGCGAGCACAGGTACGCGGCGTCCACCGGCTCGCCAGTCACGGTGGAGATGATCGGCAGGCTCGGCTCGTGGCAGGTCAGCCCCCCGACGACCTTCCGGAACTCCGCCAGCATCGGCTCCATCAGCGGCGAGTGGAACGCGTGGCTCACCCGCAGGCGGGTGGCCTTGCCGAAGTGCGCGGCGGTGCGCAGGACGGCGTCGCCGTCCCCGGCGATCACGACGGAGGACGGCCCGTTCACCGCGGCGATGACGGCTCCGTCCGCCAGCAGCGGCTCCACCTCCGCCTCACTGGCCAGGACCGACACCATGGCCCCGCCCTCGGGCAGGCGCTGCATCAGGCGGCCCCGGGCCGCGACCAGCGTGCAGGCGTCGTCCAGGGAGAGCACACCGGCCACGTGGGCGGCGGCGATCTCGCCGATCGAGTGCCCCACCAGCAGGTCCGGCGTCACGCCCCAGGACTCCAGCAGACGGAACAGAGCGACCTCGATGGCGAAGAGCGCCGGCTGGGCGAACTCGGTGCGGTCCAGCGGCTCCGGATCCGTACCGAACATCACCTCGCGCGGCGGCCGCTCCAGCTCGCCGGCCAGCCGCGCGAGAACATCGTCGAGTGCGCGGGCGAACACCGGGAACCGGGCGGCGAGCTCGCGGCCCATCCCGATCCGCTGCGCGCCCTGTCCCGCGAACAGCACCGCCAGTGCCCCTGGCCGGCCGGCGACACCGCGTGCCGCCTCGGCCACACCGTCAGCGGTGGCCAGGAGCACCGCCCGGTGGGCGAATTCCGAGCGTGCCGTCACCAGCGAGTAGCCGACGTCCGCCGGATCGGCTCCGCTCTCGGCCAGGAACGACGTCAGCCGGTCGATCTGGGCGCCGAGCGCCGCCTCGCTCTTGCCGGTGACCACCCAGGGCACCACGGCGGGAGCCGAGGAGGAGGGCGGCTCGGACTCGGGGTCCTGAGCCTGCTCGATGATCACGTGGGCGTTGGTGCCGCTGATCCCGAACGACGACACCGCAGCCCTGCGCGGGTGGTCGGTCCGCGGCCACTCCACCGGTTCGGTCACCGGCTCCACCGCGCCGGCCGACCAGTCGACCCGGGACGTGCGAGCATCGACGTGCAACGTCCGCGGCACGATCCCCCGCCGCATGGCCTGCACCATCTTGATCACGCCCGCGACCCCCGCGGCCGCCTGGCTGTGACCGATGTTCGACTTGATGGACCCCAGCAGCAGGGGCCGGTCCCGGTCCTGCCCGTACGTCGCGAGCAGAGCCTGGGCCTCGATCGGGTCGCCCAGGCTGGTGCCGGTGCCGTGCGCCTCAACCACGTCCACATCCGCAGGGGAGAGGGCGGCGCTGTGCAGCGCCTGCCGGATCACCCGCTGCTGGGAGGCGCCGCTGGGGGCGGTCAGGCCGTTGGAGGCGCCGTCGGAGTTGACGGCGGAGCCGCGGAGCACGGCGAGCACGTGGTGACCGTTGCGGCGGGCGTCCGACAGTCGTTCCAGGACCAGCACGCCGACGCCCTCGGCCCAGCCCGTGCCGTCGGCGGCGTCGGAGAATGCCTTGCATCGTCCGTCCGGGGACAGACCACCCTGCTTGGCGAACTCCAGGAAGATGCCCGGCGTCGACATGACGGTGACGCCGCCCGCCAGCGCCAGCGAGCACTCCCCCGACCGCAGCCCCTGCGCGGCCAGGTGCAGGCCGACCAGCGACGACGAACACGCGGTGTCCACCGTGATCGCGGGACCTTCCAGACCCAGGGTGTACGCGACCCGGCCGGACAGAACGCTGGGCGAGGTACCCGTCAGCGTGTACCCTTCGGCGTCGCCGGACACCTCGTGCATCCGGGCGCCGTAGTCCTGCGCCATCGCGCCCAGATAGACACCGGTCCGGGTGCCCTGCAGCGACGAGGGCGGGATCCCAGCCCGCTCCACCGCCTCCCAGGCCACCTCCAGCGCCAGCCGCTGCTGCGGCTCCATCGCCAGCGCCTCCCGCGGCGAGATTCCGAAGAACGCGGCGTCGAAGTCGCCCGCGTCGTAGAGGAAGCCGCCGAGAAGATCCCCAGGGGCGGCCCCCATCCGCCAGCCACGGTCGGCGGGCATCGCCGACACGGCGTCCGCACCGGCGTCGACCAGCCGCCACAGGCTTTCCGGGGAGTCGATCCCGCCCGGGTAGCGGCAGGCCATCCCGATGATCGCGATGGGCTCGTCGGCCAGGAGGGTGGAAGCCACCGGTTCCAGGGGCGGGGGGTTCCCGGAACCGGTGGCGGCTGTGGACGTCAGAAAGGCGGCGAGCCTCGCCGGCGTGGGGTGGTCGAAAAGAGTGTTCGCGTTAAGAGTGTTCGCGGTCAACGGCAGCCCGGCGGCCGAACTGAGCTGGACCGTGAGCTCGACGAGCATCGCGGAGTCGAAACCGAGCTCCTTGAAGGGCAGACCGAGCTCGACCCGATCCGGATCGTCAGTTCCGAGGATCGCCGCGCACGCGTCACGGACCACGTCGAGCAGGTCGGCGGGCCCCTGAACATCGTCAGGACCGGCCCCGCGATCGACGGCGGGACCGGCCGAGACCGTTTCGTTCCGCCCGCCCTGCGGGCCGGATTCTCGTGGCTCGGCCTCTTCGAGCCAGTATCGGTCACGCTGGAACGCGTACGTCGGCAACTCGACCCGGGACGCGGCGGGGATGAACCTCTCCCAGCCGACCTCCACCCCGTTGGCGTGGAGGTCGGCGACCGAGGTGACCATACGGGGGACCCCGGCGTTGTTCCTCCTGATGGTGCAGACGGCCACCGCTGGGCGGCCGGCGGCCCGCGCGCCTTCGTGGATGCTCCCGATCAGCACCGGGTGCGGGCTCACCTCGATGAAAGCGCCGAGCCCGTCAGCCAGCATCCGCCCGACCGTGCCATGGAAGTCGACCGGTCGGCGCAGGTTGCGGTACCAGTAGTCACCGTCGAGTTCCGCGGTGTCCAGGGGGGTGCCGGTCACCGTCGAGTAGAAGGGGATCGCCGAGCTGCGGGGCCGGATCGACGTCAGCATCGGCGCCAGCTGTTTCTCGATCAGCTCGACCATGGCGCAGTGCGAGGCGTAGTCGATACTGATCCGGCGCATCCGCGCCGTATCCGCCAGTTCGGCCATCATCTCGGCCAGCGCGTCGTCGTCCCCGGACACCGCCACGGAGGACGGATCGTTGATGACGGCGACGGACAGGCGGCCTTCCCAGCGGGCCAGCCTCTCGTTCAGGACATCCGGTGGCAGTCCTACCGAAACCATGCCGCCGCGGCCAGAGAGGACCTCGCTGACCAGCTTCGACCTGGCGGTTACGATCCGGGCGCCGTCCTCGAGCGACAGCGCGCCCGCGACGCACGCGGCGGCGACCTCGCCCAGCGAGTGGCCCACGACGGCGGCCGGTTCAACGCCGTACGACCGCCACAGTGCCGCCAGCGAGACCATGATCGCCCACAGCACCGGCTGGATCACGTCCGCGCGATCCCTGGGCGGGCTGCCGGGTTCCTCCCGGACGACGCTCATCAGCGACCAGTCGACGAAGGGTGCCAGCGCCGCCTCGCATTCCGCCATGGCGGCGGCGAACACCGATGCCGAGTCGAGCAGCTCCACCCCCATCCCGGCCCACTGCGACCCGTGGCCGGGGAAGACGAACACCTGATGGCCAGGGCGTTGCCAGCCGAGCGCCGGCGGCGTCGTGTGCTGGCCGAGCCCGAAGACCAGCCGCATCTTGTCGAGGCGTTCCACCTGGTCGGCGAGCACGCGGTTGGAACCGGAATCGACGCCGCGCACCAGCCCAGGCGCGGACCGCCCTTCCGACAGCGCGTCCAGCCCGCGGAGCAACTCTTCTCCTCCGTCACCGACGACGACCGCTCGATGGCGCAGGCCGGCCCGGGTCGTTGCCAGCGAGAAAGCCACGTCGGCGATCGAAAGGTCCGCATGTTCCCTGACGTGGCGGGCCAGCCGGGCTGCCTGGGCCCGCAGCGCGCCCTCGGTGTGGCCGGACAGCGTCCAGTACACCGGTGACGGCGTCTCGGGCCGCTCCTGGACGCTCCCGGTATCCGGGGAGACGCGCACCGGGGCGGAGGTCAGTACGACGTGGCAGTTGGTGCCGCCCAGTCCGAAGGACGAGACACCCGCGACAATCGGGGCATCTTCCCTGTCGCCAGCCGGCCACGGCATCGCCGACCGCACCACTCGCAGGTTCCACTCGTCGAATCGGATCGCGGGATTCGGGCTTTCGAAGTTGAGGCTCGGCGGCAGCAGCCGCTGCTCGACGGCCAATGCGGTCTTGAGCAGGCCGACGATCCCGGCGGCGCCTTCCAGGTGGCCGACGTTGGTCTTCACCGATCCCACCCACAGGGGGGCACCAGAACGCTCCATGCCATAGACAGCGCCGAGAGCGGTGGCTTCGGTGGGGTCGCCCACCCGGGTGCCGGTGCCGTGCAACTCCACGTACCCGACGCTCGCCGGGTCCACGCCGGCCCGCCGGCAGGCGGACCTCAGCACGCGTTCCTGAGCCAGGGCGCTCGGCGTGGTGAGCGCGTCGCCGGGGCCGTCGTTGTTGACCGCGCTCCCCGCAATGACGCAGTACACGTGGTCGCCGTCCGCGAGGGCGCGCGACAGCGGCTTGAGCAGGACGATGGCGCCGCCCTCGCCGCGGACGTAACCGTTCGCCCGCGCGTCGAAGGTGAAGCACCTGCCGTCCGGGGACAGCGCGCCGAGTTCCGCGGCCGCCATGGCGCTCTCCGCGGCCAGGTTGAGCTGGACCCCACCCGCGAGGGCCATGCTGGACTCGCCGCTGCGGATGCTCTCGCAGGCCAGGTGCACCGCCACCAGCGACGACGACTGGCCGGTGTCCACCGCCACGCTCGGTCCTGTCAGGGCGAGGAAGTGCGATACGCGGTTGGCGAGGAGGCTGCGGTTGACGCCGGTAAGCGAGTGGTGGCCGATTCCCGCCGCGCCGGCCTGGCGGCTCAGCAGCGCGTAGTCGTCGGCCGTCGCACCGATGAAAACGCCGACGTCGGCGCCGCGGACGCGGGCGGACGCGATACGCGCATTCTCCAGGGCCTCCCAGCTGAGTTCCAGCGTCAACCGCTGCTGGGGATCCATCGCGCGGGCCTCGCGGGGCGAGATCCCGAAGAACGCGGCGTCGAACCGGTCGATCCCGTCCAGAAATGCGCCGTAAGCGCTGGGGCCGAGCTCCGGGCCCGCGTTCCAACGGCCGGGCGGCACGGTGGACACGGCGCTCACGCCGTCGCTCAGCAGCCGCCAGAACTCCGCCGGGCCGGGCGCGGCGGGCAGCCGACAGGACACTCCGACAATCGCGATCGCATCGTCACTCGTGCCGGACCAACGACCAGGCATGAACTCGGATCGATTCACGCGCCACTCTCCCCATACCGTCGTCGTACCGCCACGTGGAAACGCGGATTCACCGCCCGGCAAGGGTGCGCTCGAATCGCCGCGTCCCGGCTTCCGCCTCAGCCGCGACAAACTATGCCGAGCACCCGCTGCGCGTTTCACTAGTTGTGGTGCCGCATGCGTAACGGCAGTGACCTGGATCGACGCGGTTCTACACGGATTCCTAGTGTTTTCACGAGTGCCGTCCGGGTTCTTCTGTACGTGACCCGGCGTGTCTTCGGCGAGTCCCGTGCCGCGGAGCGGCGGGGAAGACGGGACTTTCCGAGCGTCTCCTGTCGCCCCGTGCCGGCGAGCCGGGCCGGCTGATGAGTGAGGGAACCGATGGCGTTCAAATATCAGGTGTCAAAGCCGTACCTCACCGGACGGGAACTGGAGTACCTCACTGAGGCCGTCAACTCCGGCTGGATATCCTCGCAAGGCCCCTTCGTCGGGCGCTTCGAGGAAGAGTTCGCCCAGTACAACGGCTTCGCTCACGGCGTCGCGTGCTCCTCGGGCACGACCGCGCTCACCCTCGCGCTGCGCGCGCTGGGGGTCGGTCCCGGCGACGAGGTCCTGGTACCGGAGTTCACCATGGTCGCCACGGCGTGGGCCGTCAGCTACACGGGCGCGGTGCCGGTGTTCGTCGACTGCGCCGACGACCTCAACATCGACGTCTCGCTGATCGAGGAGAAGATCACTCCACGTACCAAGGTCATCATGCCGGTGCACGTCTACGGCCGGCGCTGCGACATGGACGCGATCATGAACGTGGCGTACGAGTACAACCTGAGGGTGGTGGAGGATTCGGCGGAGGCGATGGGGGTGCGCCCGGTGGGCGACGTGGCGTGCTTCTCCCTGTTCGCCAACAAGATCATCACGGCCGGCGAGGGGGGTGTCTGCGTCACCAACAGCGAGCATCTGGCCCGGCAGATGGCCCACCTGCGCGGCATGGCCTTCAGCAAGGAGCACAACTTCATCCATAAGAAGCTGGCCTACAACTTCCGCATGACCAACATGCAGGCCGCGGTCGCCCTGGCCCAGCTGGAGCGGGTCGAGGAGATACTCGCCATCCGCAAACGGATCGAAAGCACCTACGACAGCGGACTCGACGGCATCACCGGGCTCACCCTCATGCCGCCCCGCGACGTGCTATGGATGTACGACATCCGGGCGGAGCGGCGGGAGGAACTGCGGGAGTTCCTCGCGGACGCGGGGATCGAGACCCGGCTGTTCTTCCAGCCCATGAGCCGCCAGCCGATGTACTTCAACCCCGACTGGCCGTCGCTGAACGCCGCCCGCTTCGCGGCCGACGGTCTCTATCTGCCCACCGACCCCGGGCTGTCCGAGTCGGACCAGGACTTCGTGATCGGCAAGATCCGCGAGTTCTCCCTGTAGGGGGCAGTCCTCGCGGCGCACACGCGGGTGACCGCTTCAGCCGGAAACCCCGGACCGAGGCCGCCAGCGGTTCACTTCTAATGATTTCCGGGAACCGGTCGCAGCAGGATGTGCCGGACGAGCAAACAAGATCGCTGCTCGGATCCGCCACCTACACCTATTCGGCAGCCGATCCAGGGAGGCAATCGAGAGTGAAAGCAACTCCGACCGTCGCGGCTCCGGCCCTTGACCGTCCGGCTTGGATACGATGCGCGCTCTCGTAGTGACCGTCGGCTCGCAAGGGGATCTCCAGCCTTTCCTCGCCCTCGGACAGCGTCTGCTCGCGGAGGGCCACGACGTCATGTTCTCGGCCTCCGACAATTACGCGGCGCACGCCGAAGCCGTCGGCGTGCCTTTCTCCGGCCGGCCGACTGTGGACGAGGCGGAAGTCGAGGAGTACTACACCCGCCTGGCCGGCACGAAGGACAAGCTGCGGCAACTGACGATCACGGTTGACGTGCTGGCGCGGGAACAGCGTGCCGCGGTGCCGGAGCTGATGGCGCTGGCAGGTGAGGCCGACGTCGTCATCCATCCGCCGCTGGCCGTCGCCGCGGTCGCCGCGGCGCGCGCGGTCGGCACGCCCCACGTGAGCGTGCACCACGCCTGGCCGCTGCGCCGAGCGCGCGGGTACGGCCCGACCAATATCGATTTCGGGCCCATCGGTAACGCCCTCGCCTGGTCGATCACCGGCTTGGCGGTCAGGCACGCGACCGACAGGTGCCTCAACCCCGTCGTCACCACGGCCGGCCTTCCGCCCTGGCGCGACATCATCTTCGACGCGAGCCATTCGCCCTTGCTCAACCTCGTCGCCACCAGCCCGCACACCCTCCCGCGCGATCCCCTCTTCGGCCCCACCTACCGCACCACGGGATACTGGTTCCTCGACGAACCGGAGTACGTGCCCCCAGACGACCTCGCGGCGTTCGTAGCCGACGAGCCGCCGGTCGTGATCGGCTTTGGCTCCAACAACGGGTTCGACTCCGACGCGGTCACCGAGCGGCTACTCGAGGCGGTTCGCGGCCTGGGCCGTCGCGTCGTCCTGCAATCCGGCTGGGCGGGGCTCGGCGCCGAGGAGCTGCCGCCCAACATATTCCTGGCGGACTTCGTCCCACACGGGTGGCTCTACGCCCGCGCCGCGTGCGTCGTCCATCACGGCGGGCCCGGCACGGCCGCGGCGGCCTTCCGGGCTGGTATCCCGCAGGCGGCCGTGTGGCTTCAAGGTGATCAGCTCCACTGGGGAAGGAGGATCGCACAGCTCGGAGTCGGACCTCCGTCTCGTAACCACCACGCTCTCAACGCCCGCTGGTTGCGAGGCACGATCGATCGCCTGCTCACCGACAGCGGCATGGCCGACCGCGCTCGGGCGCTCGGCGCCGCGGTCCGCGAAGAAGACGGGACGGGTGTGGCGGTTCGCGCGATCGAGGAGGTATTCGTGGCCAGGTAGCAGTGGCGCCGGCACAGAAAGCGGCCGGCGCCCTGGTCACTGACTACACGTCAATGGATTCCCACCAGGATCGGTTCTCCCGGTACCAGGTGAAGACATCCTCAAGACCTTCCTTGAAATCGATCACGGGTTCGAACCCGATCTCCTCGGTGATCTTCCTGTGGTCGAGCGAGTACCGGGGGTCCTGAGCCGGCCGGTCAGGCACATTGCGGACGCGGTCCCAGTCGGCCCCGGCCAGTTCGAGCAGCAGGCCGGTCAGCTCACGGTTGGTGAGCTCCGTTCCGCCGCCGATGTTGTAGATCTCGCCGGCGCGGCCCTTGTCAAAGACCAGGGAAACGCCGCGGCAGTGGTCGTCGACGTGCAGCCATTCGCGGATGGCGCTGCCATCGCCGTGCAGTGGGAGGTCACGCCCCTGGAGCAGGCGGGTGACGAAGCCGGGGATGATCTTCTCAGGATGCTGACGGGGTCCATAGTTGTTGGAGCATCGGGTGATCGACAAGTCCAGGCCGTGCAGGCGCCAGTGCGCTCGGGCGAGGCAATCGCTGGCCGCCTTCGACGCCGAGTAGATGTTGTTGGGCTCGACCGGAAACTGTTCCGTCCATGATCCGTCCTCGATCGACCCGTACACCTCGTCGGTGGACACGTGCACGACGCGCTGAACTCCACTCGTCCTGCACTGTTCGAGCAGGCGGTGGGTTCCCATCACGTTGGCCCACACGAACGGTTCCGCGTCGTCCCCCGCCCTGTCGACGTGCGACTCGGCGGCGAAATGCACGACTCCGTCGTGTCCGGGCAGGAGATCAGCCAGCAGCTGCCGGTCGCAGACGTCGCCGTGCACGAAGGTCAACTTCCGATGTGCCTCGGGCAGGTTGTCCCTCCGGCCGGCATAGGTCAATTTGTCCAGAACGGTGATCCGGGTGTCCTCGTGGCCGGGGTACCGACCGTCCAACATCGACCGTACGAAATGGGATCCAATGAACCCAGCTCCGCCAGTAACCAGGATTCGCATGTGATACTCCTTCATCCGCGTTACCTGCCTCGCCCCTGGCGGACAACTCAGGACGGAAACACGGTGTCGGCGAATGTGACTCCCCCAGATCGAGGGGGTTCGTTCCCGCGATTGTGCCTCAGCCCGATCAGGTATTTCCCTTAGTGTTCGCGGACGTAAGCTCCGACCGCCGGTTACTCAAGGGCTTGTCGTGAGCTGCCGAAATGTCTTCCGCCAGATCGAGCGCGGTGGCCACGGCGGCCGGACACGATGGGCGGAGGGAGAGAACGCTGATGGACACCACCAGCCGGTGCCTGGTGTGCGGGACCGCCAGTCTGGAAGGGGTGGTCTCGCTCACCCCGACTCCGCCCGCCAACGCCATCGCGTCCACACCCGAGGCGGCCCGAGCTCAGGAACGGTACCCGTTGGACCTCGTGCGCTGCGCCATGTGCGGCCTGGTCCAGCTGGTGGACGTGGTGCCCCGATCGGTCCTGTTCGCCGACTACCGGTACGCCACGGGCGCCGCTCCCGCCCTCGTCGAACACTGCCGTGCGCTGGCCGCCCGGGTCACGGATCGACTGGGGCTGGACGCCGGGGCGAAGGTGCTCGAAATCGGCTCGAACGACGGCACGCAACTGAGCTTCTTCGCCGAGCGCGGCATGACGGTGCTCGGTGTCGACCCGGCGGTCGAGCTGGGGACCTACGCGCAGGAGCGGGGAGTGCCGACGCTGACCACGCATTTCGGCGTGGAGACGGTCGAGAAGATATTGAGTGAAATCGGGCCCGTTGACGCGGTGCTGGGCAGCAATGTGCTCGCCCATGTCAACGACGTGAACGGAGTCCTCCGCGCGATCCGCCTGCTCCTCAAGCCGGGCGGCCGCGCCGTCATCGAGGTCGCGCACGTCCTGCCGATGGTCCAGCACGGTATCTTCGAGTTCGTCTACCACGAACACCTTTCGTACTTCTCCCTGCATGTGCTGGCACAGGCGGCCGCGGCGAACGGCCTCGCGGTGTTCGACGCTGAGCTCATCCCGGCCCAGGGAGGCTCATTGCGCTGCTGGATAGGCCGCGATGACGAAGCCCGCCCCTCGACGGCCGAATTCGACCGGATCTTGCGGGCCGAGGTCGACGCGGGCGTGCCCGACGGCGGTTTTCTCGACGGCTTCGCGGACCGCGTCAACCGGGTCTGCACGACCCTCAACGACGTGCTGGCCGGTCTGTCGAAAGTCGGCGGGCGGATCTGCGGGTACGGCGCGTCGGCGCGGGCCGTCACCCTGCTCTCCCAGGCCGGAGTGGGCGGTCAGATCGCGTGGATCGTCGACGACAACCCGCGCAAGGTGGGCAAGTTCACGCCGGGCGACGGTATCCCCATCGTGAGCTCCGAGCGGTTGACCGCGGACGCGGCCGACTACTGTGTGCTGTTCGCCTGGAACTTCGAGTCCAGCATCCGCGCCCGGTCTGCGGCGTTCACGGCATCCGGCGGCGCGTTCGTCGTGCCGTTCCCGGAGCTGTCCATCAGGTGATGTGACGGACGTGGCGCGGCACGCCGACCTCGGCCTGGTGGCAGGCGATGTCCGTGACCGCGCCCGAATCCGGGAAACAGTCGCCGCCGGGCGCTTCGACGCGTGATGCGGCCGCCGGCGGCAGGACCGGTCGCTCGTTACGCCCCGAGTGTCTGAGCGATCTCTTCGTTCACCGCCTGCTGATGCCGGGTGAGGAAGAAGTGTCCGCCAGAGAACACCCTGATGCGGAAGCTCCCTTCGGTGTGCCGACGCCAGGCCTCCGCCTCCTCGACCGTCGTCTTCGGGTCGGCGTCTCCGGTCAGCGCAGTGATCGAGCCACGCAGGCGTTGCTCCGGATCGCCGCGGTAGGTCTCGATCGCCCGATGGTCGCCCCGAAGCGCGGGCAGCGACATTCGGATGATCTCCTCGTCGCCGAGCACTCCGGCGTCCGTACCGTTCAGCAGCTTGATCTCGGCGATGATGCCGTCGTCGTCGCGCCGGTGGACCGACTCGTCCCGCTGGGTGGACGGCCCGCGGCGTCCCGAGGCGATCAACGTGTGCGGCGCGTTGACGCCCTTCCGCTCAAGCCGGGAGGCCACCTCGAAGCCGATCACCGACCCCATGCTGTGGCCGAAGAAGACCGTCGGCTTCTCCGACAGCGCGATCAGCTCGTCGACGATCCGATCCGCCAGCAGGCCGATGTCCGTGATGCACGGCTCCCGCAGCCGATCCTGCCGGCCGGGGTACTGGATGGCCACCACATCGGTGTCCGGTGCGAACGTGACCGAGGTCGGCAGGAAAAAGCTGGCTGATCCGCCCGCATGAGGGAAGCACACCAGACGCCTACCCGCCTGCGCCGCCGGGTGGTAGCGACGGATCCATGCGGTGCTGACGTCGTCCGCGGTACTCACGATCTGTTAGTCCTTTCATCGCGCCGAATTCCGCTCAGACCAGTGAACCCCGGCAACGACTCGCAAAATTACTACTTCTCCGTGCACTAGAAAACTCCGATGATTTCCCGGTTTTTCGACGTCTATTGTCCTGCTGACAATGTGCGGCAAGAGGGGTTTCCATGATCACGACTCATGGGCTGGCACGCAGTTTCCACGTGGACGGTCGGCGGATCGACGCGGTCAAGGGTGTCGACATCGACGTGTCGGCGGGTATGTGCGTCACTTTGCTGGGCCCTAACGGAGCGGGTAAGACCACGTCCTTTCGCATGCTCACGACGCTACTCCGGCCGACCTCCGGCACCGCCACCGTCGCCGGCCACGATCTGCTGGCCGATCCGACGGGTGTACGCAGACTCATCGGTTACGTCGCGCAGGACGGTGGCACCTGCGGCGAGCACACGGTTCGCGAGGAGCTCGAGACGCAAGGCCGGCTGTACGGCCTGTCGAGGGCCAAGGCACGGCGCCGCGGCGGGGAGGTGGTGGAGCAGCTTGAGCTGAACGGTCTGGAGAATCGGCTGGTCAAAACACTGTCAGGTGGACAGCGCCGCCGTCTGGACGTCGCTCTCGGGCTTGTTCACTCGCCGCTTGTCGTGTTCCTCGACGAGCCGACAGCCGGGCTGGACCCACAGAGCAGGGCGGCCCTGTGGAAGCGCGTCCACATGTTGCGCGCCGAGCTGGGCACCACCGTGTTCGTCACGACCCACTACCTCGAGGAGGCCGATGCCTTCTCCGACCAGGTGCTCATCATCGACCACGGGCAAATCATCGCGGAAGGTACTCCCGAGGCCCTCAAGGCGAAAGTGGCCGGGCACCGGGTCGAGATCACGGTGCCGATGGACATGGTCCAGACCGCGGCCGCCATCGCGGAGCGTCTCCCCCATGCGAGCAAACCCTCGGTCATAGGAGACACCGTGCGGTTTCAGGTACCGAGGGGAGACGCCGTGATCCCGGACATGATCCGCGCCCTGGATTTCGCGAACATCCCCACTCTCTCGATCCAGGTCGTACAGCCGACCCTTGACGACATATTCCTCCTTCTGACGGGTCGGAGCATCCGTGAGCAGCCCAACACCGAGACGTCAACCCCCGACAGGATGTGACCCATGTTTCGCGACGCAGCGCTGATCTTCCGGGGCGAGCTGATCCTGACGCGTCGGTCCTGGGCACCCATGGCGCTTTCGATCGCCCAACCCCTGACCTGGCTGGTGCTCTTCACCCCGCTGATGGTCGGACTCATGAAGGAGACGCCAGGCTCCCCGTCCGGGAGCGCCTGGATGGTCATGACACCCGCCCTCACGATCTATCTGGTGCTCATGAACAGCGCGTTCACCGGATACAAACTCCTGGGGGACCTGAGCAACGGAGTGCTTGAGCGCATGCGGGTCACTCCGGCCAGCCGCACGGCGCTCCTGCTCGGCTACGCCATGATGACCGTGCTCCAGACAGTGATCCAGAGCATTATGGTGTTCCTGCTGGCCTGGATACTCTTCGATCTCCCCTTAACGCTCATCGGCACGCTGCTGACCCTGGGCGTCGGGGCCCTGCTCACCTTCACGCTCACGGCATGCTCGATCACCCTGGCACTGCTGGCGAAGAGCGAACCGATCTTCACCGCGATCATCAGCACGGGTCTGCTGCCGCTGACACTCCTGTCGGGCATTCTGATGCCCATAACACCCGACCTGGCACCCCAATGGCTCTATATCCTGTCGCGGTGCAATCCGCTGACCTGGATCGCCGATCTCACCAGGGCGACCTTCACCGGTAACTACGCGTTTGAGCCGGTAGTCATCGGCGGCGGCATACTCGTGGCGATAACCGTGATGTCACTCTGGTGGGGCACCCGGACCTTCAATCGCGAGATCCTTTGACCTCGGGCCGGCCGATGCGACAGCACCGACCGGCCGACTGGTCACCTCAGCGGGGAAAGGCGCCGATCACGACGGCTCCGGTCCCCGTACCGTGACGTTCATGTCGAGCGCGGTGCCCTCGATCCATGGTTCGGGCTGGGTCAGGAAAACCGAATCGCCGTCAGTGCCCTCCTGCATCTGCACCCAGCGCCGCATGGCGGCCTGCGTGGTCGGTGACGTGAAGTTCATCAATGCGGCGGTGGCCTCTTGGTTAAGACTGGCCCGAGCCGAGATGGACTGGGCGTCGTTGAAGATCCGCTTCTGCCGGGCCACCACCTTCCGCGGCCGGCTGGCGTAGCGCTCCGCCATCCGCTGGACCGTGTCCAGCAGGTCCTCGGCCGGCACCACCCGGTTCACCAGACCCAGCTCCAGGGCCTCCTGCGGTGAATAGAAGCGCGCTTCGAGCATCATCTCCAAAGCTCGGGACGGCCCGACGAGCTGGGCGAGCCGTTGCCCGCCCAGGGCGGTGTTCAACCCCAGCGACAGTTCTGGCAGGCCGAAACCGGCATCACGATCGGCCGACACGCGCAGGTCGAAGAAGACCGACATTTCCAGGCCGCCGCCGCCGCACGGCCCGTTCACCGCGGCGATCCACACCGCCGGGGAGTACATGAGCCGCAGCGCCATGTCATGGAACTGGGTTATCGAGAGCAGTCCGCTCAGCGAGGAACGCGCGATCAGACGTTCACCCGCCCAGCCCGTCATGGCCCGCACACTCCGGAACAGGTTCTGGGCGACCGCATGGGAGATCTCCGGCACGCCATCGGAGTGCTCAGAGATGCGGGCGATGTCGGCGTGCGTGATGAACCGGCCGGGCCGCGCACCGGTGACGACGACCGCGCCCACCGAATCGTCGTGCTCCACCGCCTCGACGAGCCGGATGAAGTCCCGCTGCATCGTGGTGGTCAGGTAGTTGAAGGGCGGGTCGTCCACCCGCGCCGTCAGCACCCGGCCCGACTGCTCAAGCCGCAACGTGGACAGTTCGAGACCCGCCGCACCGCCGTCCACCGGCCGGCGATCCGTCTGTTCTCTACTGGACTGAGTCGCACGATCCATTGGTCTGAGAACTCCCTCAGTGTTCCAGGCGGAACCAGCCGTCGATCAGACGGGCCGTGTCCTCCGCCTTGTCGGCGAGCATCGAGAAGTGGTTCGCGTCGATCGTCCGTACGGCATGCGACGGGTCGAACGGCGTCGCCCGCCAGTAATCCGATTCAGGTTCGACGTCAGCGAACGGCTCCGTGCACTGAACGAACAGCACGGGCGCGCTCACGTCCGCCAGTTCGACGTCGTGCATAATGGCCGACCAATGCGCCATGGCGGACAGTCGCGCGCTGTTGAACCCGCCGAAAACCGTCTCCATCTGCAGGATGTATCCCAGCATCTGCTCGGACAGCAGCTGCGCATCGCCACCTGCCGGGGAATGGAAGGAGTCCAGCATCACCACCCCCGCAGGGGAGATCCCCGACTTCTCCAGGAGACTGGCCGCGCCATAAGCGAGAACGCCGCCGGCCGAATGACCGACGAGCACGAACGGTTCCCCCGCACTGGCCTGCGCGATGCTTTCCGCGATGCTCCCGAGGGCGATGTCCGTCGTGGCGGGCAGGCCCTCGCCGAGGGCGTAGCCCAGCAGGGGAAGCGCCGAAACGTGCCTTTCCCCCCGGAAGTGCGCGGCGAACCGCGCATACTGATGAACGCCGCCGGTCACCGTGGAAGAACTCACGCAGATCAGGCGAGGTCGCGCCGCGCCATTGGCCAGCGTCACCGGTTGAGGGAGTTCCGGCAGGCCGACGGGTGCTTCGTACATGGGCCGGGTCCGCGCCACGGCATACAGCAGTCCCAACGCCTCCTGCGCTTTGCCGGAACGGAAGGCGCCGCGGAACAACTCTGCCACGGTGTCGTCCACCTGGGCCACCGCAGTCGCCTGGCCGGCATTCATCCGGGTGCCGAGCTCATGCCGCAGCCAACGGCCGAGACCAGCGGAATTCGTGTTCTCGAACACCGCCATCAGCGGGAATTCCCAACCAATCGCCTTGACCAGGGAGTTACGCAATTCGGTCGCGGTGAACGAGTCGAGGCCCAGCTCGAAAAAATCACGTTCGAGATCGACGGCCGACGAGTCGCTGTGGCCGAGAACGGCAGCCGCATGACGCCGCACCAGTTCCTCCAGCACCTCGTCCTGCTGGGCTTCGCCAAGGCCGCGCAACCGCTCCCCTACCGGGTCGGCCTCGGGTGTCGCCGCACCGAGCAGCGGATGGTACGTCGCGGCCTGCCCCAGCGCCGCCACGTCCCCCATACCGGAGTCGGCGTTCTCAGGCCAGTACCGCTGGTGCTGGAAGGCATAGGTCGGCAGATCGACCCGGTGCCCGCCCGGCAGCACCGCCCGCCAGTCGACCGGCACCCCGTGCACGTGCAACTCGGCCAGCGCCGTCATCGCCGCCGTGTGCTCGTCCCGGTCCTTGCGCAGCACCGGCACCTGCACCGCGGCCGGCTGGCGCACGTCGGCGTCCGAGCCGGCGATCGTGGCAAGGTTCTCCCGGGCCATGGTGGTCAGGACACCATCGGGGCCCAGCTCCAGATACGCCCGCACACCCTGAGCGCGCAGGGCACGAATCCCGTCGGAGAACCGGACCGCTTCACGCACCTGCTCCACCCAGTAATCCGGCGAACACAGTTGCTCGGGCGTCGCTGCTTCTCCGGTCAGGGTGGACACGATGGGGATCCGCGACGGGTTGTAGGTGAGCCTGTTCGCCAGCGTGCGGAAGTCCGCCAGCATCGGGTCCATCAGCGGCGAATGGAACGCGTGCGACACCCGCAACCGCTTCGTCCGTGCCCCGCGCTCCGCCAACACGGCCGTCAACTCAAGGACCGGTTCCTCCATTCCGGAGATCACCACCGATACCGGAGAATTGACGGCGGCGATCGACACCTCGTTCTCACGTCCGGCCAGCAGCTCGGCGACCTCCTCCTCGGAAGCCTGCACCGCCACCATCGCCCCACCCGCGGGGAGCGCCTGCATCAACCGCGCCCGAGCCGCCACCAGCGCGCACGCATCACTCAGCGAAAGCACCCCGGCCACATGCGCCGCCGTGATCTCCCCGACCGAATGACCGGCCAGCACATCCGGGCGCACACCCCACGAGGACACCAGCCGGAACAACGCCGTCTCCACCGCGAACAACGCCGGCTGCGCCCACCCCGTCCGATCCAGCAACTCCGCCTCAGCGAACAGGACCTCGCGCAACGGCCTGTCGAGCAGCGGGTCCAGCTCAGCGATCACCTCATCCAGCGCCTGCGCGAACACCGGGAAACGGTCGTACAACTCCCGGCCCATCCCCGCCCGCTGACTCCCCTGGCCGGTGAACAGGAACGCGAGCCGGGGCTCCGCACCGGCCACCCCGCGCACCACACCCGCACCCGGCAGGTCCTCCGCCAGCGCGCCCAGCCCCGCAAGCGCACCATCGTGATCGGCGGCCAGCACCACCGCGCGATGCTCGAACACCGACCGCGACGCAGCCAGCGAGATCGCCGTATCGGCCAGCGCCACCTCACGACGGCCATCCACATGCGAGGCCAGCCGCCCGGCCTGCGCCCGCAACGCCTGACCCGTCCTGGCCGAAACCAGCACCGGCACCACACCCGACGCCGGAACCTCCACACCCGGACCGGCCGGAACCTCCGGCCCCTCCTCCAAGATCACATGCGCGTTGGTGCCGCTGATCCCGAAGGAGGAGACACCGGCCCGGCGCGGGTGACCGTTGCGCGGCCACTCCACCGGCTCGGTCAGCAGTTCCACCGCACCCGCCGACCAGTCCACATGCGAGGACGGAGTATCGACATGCAGCGTCTTGGGCAGCAGCCCATGCCGCATGGCCAGCACCATCTTGATCACACCGGCGACACCCGCGGCCGCCTGCGTGTGACCGATGTTCGACTTGATCGCCCCCAGCAGCAGCGGACGACCCTCCGGCCGGTCCTTGCCGTACGTGGCCAGCAGCGCCTGCGCCTCGATCGGATCACCCAGCGTGGTTCCGGTGCCGTGCGCCTCCAGCGCGTCCACCTCGGACGCCGACAAACCGGCACCGGCCAGCGCCTGACGGATCACCCGCTGCTGCGAAGGACCGTTCGGCGCGGTCAGCCCGTTCGACGCGCCGTCCTGATTGATCGCCGAACCGCGCATGATCGCCAGGACCTGATGCCCGTTGCGCCGAGCGTCCGACAACCGCTCCAGCACCACCACACCCACGCCCTCGGACCAGGTCGTGCCGTCGGCGCTGTCGGCGAACGCCTTGCACCGGCCGGTCGCCGACAGCCCGCCCTGCGCGCTGAAGCCGATGAACACCCCCGGGGTGGCCATCACGGTCACACCACCGGCCAGCGCCAGCGAGCACTCACCCGAGCGCAGCGCCTGCGCCGCGAGGTGCATCGCCACCAGCGACGAAGAACACGAGGTGTCCACCGTCACCGCCGGGCCCTCAAGACCCATCGTGTACGAGATCCGACCGGTCACGACGCTTCCCGCGGTACCGGTGCTGGCGAAGGCCATCGCCTCCGGCTGGAGGCCGAGGCTCATCACGTAGTCGTGGTGGATCAGCCCGGCGAACACACCGGTACTGCTGCCGCGCAACGAGACCGGGTCGATCCCCGCCCGCTCGATCGCCTCCCAGGACGCCTCCAGCAGCAGCCGCTGCTGCGGATCCATCGCCAGCGCCTCACGCGGCGAAATACCGAAGAACCCCGGATCGAATTCGGTCGCGTCCATGAGGAACCCGCCCTGGAAGCCCAGCTCGCCCTGCACCTGCCAGCCCCGGTCCCTGGGCACCGGGGAGATGGCGTCCCGGCCGTCGGCGACCAGCCGCCACAGATCCTCCGGAGAGCTCACTCCCCCCGGATAGCGGCAGGCCATCGACACGATCACGATCGGATCGTCCGCCACCGGCACCACCGCCGACGGCGCCGCCACCTGTGCCTGCCCGCCCAGCAGCTCCGCCAGCAGGTGGTCCGCCAGTACGGCCGGCGTCGGGTAGTCGAAGACCATCGTGGCCGGCAGGTTCAAACCGGTCGCGGCCTGGAGCGCGTTGCGGAGCTCGACCGCGGTCAGCGAGTCGAACCCAAGGTCCTGGAAAGCCCGTCCGGTCTCGATCGCATCCGCGCCGGAATGCCGCAGCACCACGGCGACCTGCTCGCGGACCATGTCACGCAGGACCTGCGACCGCTCGCCCGCCGCCAGCTCACGCAGTCGTGCCCGCAGGGCGGAGGCCGCCGACCGCTCGCCTTCCCGGATGGCGCGACCCGCCTCGACCAGACTCCGCACCTCCGGCAGATCGCCGAGCAGAGCGCTCTCCCGTACGGCCGTGAACGTCGGGGCGAACCGCTCCCAGGCGATGTCCGCGACCGCGACGGCCGCGTCGCGGTGCGCGACCGCCCGCCACAGCGCGGTGACGGCCACGCCCGGCGTCATCACCCGCACGCCACGCCGGGAAAGGTAGTCCTGTGCCGCGCCGGCGGCCATGCCGTCCCCGGCCCAGGGGCCCCACGCGACCGAGGTCGCCACGGCCGCGCGCGCCCGCCGCTGTTCGGCGAGGGCGTCAAGACAGGCGTTGGCGGCGGCGTACGCGGCCTGGCCGCCGCTGCCCCACACCGCGGCGATCGAGGAGAACAGCACGAAGAAGTCGAGCTCGAGGTCACCCAGCAACTCGTCGAGGTTCAGCGCGCCGACGACCTTCGCCCGCATCACCTCGGCCAGCTCGGCGGCGTCAAGCCCGTCCAGGCCGTTCGCCGGGCTGATACCGGCGGCATGGACCACCCCGGTCAGCGGGCACTCGGCTGGGACGTCGGCCAGCACGGCCGCGAGGTCGTCCGCATCGGCCACGTCGCACGCCACGATGCTCACCCGGGCGCCCAGCGCGGTCAGCTCCTCGCGCAACTCGGCTGCGCCGTCGGCCGCCAGGCCCCGCCTGCTGGTCAGCAAGAGATGTTCGGCGCCCTGGGCGGCCAGCCACCGGGCCACGTGACCACCGAGCGCACCCGTGCCACCGGTGATCAAGACCGTGCCGTGCGGTCGCGGCATGGCGTCGGTGCCCCGGTAGGGGGCATGGGCCAGTCTGCGGCCATACACGCCGGTCGAGCGGATCGCCACCTGATCCTCGGAATCGGGGGCAGTGAGGATGCCCGCGAGCCGGGTCACCACCCGCTGGTCCAGCGTCTGGGGAAGGTCGATCAGGCCGCCCCACCGCTGCGAGTACTCCAGCGCGGCCACCCGGCCAAGGCCCCACACGCCCGCCTGAGCCGGGCTCGGCGCCTGGTCAGACCGGCCGATCGCGACCGCGCCCTTCGTGACACACCACAGCGGCGCCTCGACACCGGCATCACCAAGCGCCTGCACCAAGGTCACCGTCAGCGCCGAACCCGCTGAGACCTCCGTGGTCTCACGCAGCGCCAGCAGCGACACCACCCCGGCCGGTTCCGCATCGAGGCTCTCGCGTAGTCGCTCCGCGAGCACGGCCCGGTCCTGGCCGGACACATCCAGCCGTACGGCCGCCGCGCCGAACATCTGGACCACGGACTCCACCCAGACGTCGCCCGCCAGCTCGGCGGGCACGACGACGAGCCAGCTGCCAGGGTCGGCAGCGGCCGAGACGCTGGTCAGCGGCTTCCAGCTGACGCGGTAACGCCAGGAGTCCGCGACGGACGTCTCACGCTGGGCCCGGCGCCAGGACGTCAACGCCGGCAACACCGCACCGAGCGTCTCCTGCTCCACATCCAGCCGCGCCGCCAGGGACTGAAGGTCCTCACGATCGATGGTGGCCCAGAACTCCGCGTCCACCGGATCGGCCACGGCGGCGCCGGCGGCGGGGGCGGCGGCCTCGGGCCAGAACCGCTGGCGCTGGAAGGCGTACGTGGGCAGGCCGACCCTGCGGCCGCGCGGGAGCACCTTCTCCCAGTTCACCGGCACCCCGTACACGTGCAGGCGAGCCAGCGCCTCGGTGGCGGCCTCGTGCTCGTCCCGGTCCCTGCGCAGCAGCGGCACCAGCGCGACGTCTGATTCCAGGTCAGCCAACGTGTCCTGGGCCATGGCGGTCAAGACGCCGTCGGGGCCCAGCTCCAGATAGGCCCGTACGCCCTGCGCGTGAAGGGTGCGCATCCCGTCGGCGAAGCGGACCGAGCCACGGACCTGATCCACCCAGTAATCCGGCGAGCACAGTCGCTCGGTCGTGGCCGGTTCCCCGGTCAGGGTGGAGACGATGGGGATCTGCGGCGGGTTGTAGGCGAGCCTGCCGGCCACCGTGCGGAAGTCCGCCAGCATCGGGTCCATCAGCGGCGAGTGGAACGCGTGCGACACCCGCAGCCGCCGCGTCCTGACCTCCTGGGATTCCAGCGCGGCGGCGACCTCAAGCACCGCCTCCTCTACACCGGAGAGCACCACCGAGGCAGGACTGTTGACCGCCGCGATCGACACCTCCTTTTCACGCCCGGCCAGCAGATCGGCGATCTGATCCTCCGACGCCCGCACCGCGACCATCGCCCCACCGGGCGGCAACGCCTGCATCAACCGCGCCCGGGCCGCCACCAGCGCGCACGCATCACTCAGCGAGAGCACCCCGGCCACATGAGCCGCCGTGATCTCCCCGATCGAATGACCCGCCAGCACATCCGGCCGCACACCCCACGAGGACACCAACCGGAACAACGCCGTCTCCAGCGCGAACAACGCCGGCTGCGCCCACCCCGTCTGGTCCAGCGACTCCGACTCGGTGAACATCACATCACGCAACGATCCGTCGAGCAGTGGGTCCAGCTCGGCGATCACCTCGTCCAAAGCCTCGGCGAACACCGGGAAGCGGTCGTACAGCTCCCGGCCCATGCCCGCGCGCTGGCTGCCCTGACCGGTGAACAACACCGCGAGCTTCGGCTCCGTCGCGGCCACGCCGCGCACCACACCCGCGCCCGGCCGGTCCTCCGCCAGCGCACCCAGCCCGGCCAGCAGACCATCACGATCACTCGCCAGCACCACCGCACGATGCTCGAACACCGACCGCGTCGCAGCCAGCGCGAACGCCGTATCGGCCAGCGCAACCTCACCGCGCTCCCGCACATGCGAGACCAGCCGCTCGGCCTGCGCCCGCAACGCCTGACCCGTCCTGGCCGAGACCAGCACCGGCACCACACCCGATGCCGGAACCTCCGCGACCGGTTCGGCCGGAACCTCCGGCCCCTCCTCCAAGATCACATGCGCGTTGGTGCCGCTGATCCCGAACGACGACACACCCGCCCGGCGCGGACGACCGGTCCGCGGCCACTCCGCCGGCTCGGTCAGCAACTCCACCGCACCCGCCGACCAGTCCACATGCGAAGACGGCGCAGCCACATGCAACGTCTTGGGCAGCACCCCGTGCCGCATCGCCAGCACCATCTTGATCACACCGGCGACACCCGCGGCCGCCTGCGTGTGACCGATGTTCGACTTGATCGCCCCCAGCAACAGCGGACGACCCTCCGGCCGGTCCTTGCCGTACGTGGCCAGCAGCGCCTGCGCCTCGATCGGATCACCCAGCGCCGTTCCGGTGCCGTGCGCCTCCACCGCGTCCACCTCGGACGGCGACAAACCGCCGCTGAGCAGCGCCTGCCGGATCACCCGCCGCTGCGAAGGACCATTCGGCGCGGTCAACCCGTTCGACGCACCATCCTGGTTGACCGCGGACCCGCGCACGACCGCCAGCACCTGATGCCCGTTCCGGCGCGCGTCCGACAGCCGCTCCAGCACGAGCACGCCGACGCCTTCAGACCAAATGGTGCCGTCCGCCGAGTCGGAGAACGCCTTGCAGCGACCGTCCGGCGCCAGCCCGCCCTCGAAACCCACGAACGCCAACGGCGACGTCATCACCGTGATACCGCCGGCCAGTGCCAGCGAGCACTCACCCGAGCGCAGCGCCTGCGCCGCAAGGGATAACGTCACCAGCGACGATGAGCAGGCGGTGTCCACCGTCACCGCCGGGCCCTCCAGACCCAGCGTGTACGAGAGACGGCCGGACAACACGCTGGCCGACAGACCGGTGAGGCCGTGGCCCTGCGTATCCGCCTGAGTGCTCATGAGCAGATTCGCGTAGTCCTGGCCGTTGGTGCCCACGAACACGCCGGTCTGGCTGCCCTTCAGCGAGTCCGGGTCGATCCCGGCCCGCTCGACCGCCTCCCACGACACCTCCAGCAGCACCCGCTGCTGCGGATCCATCGCCAGCGCCTCACGCGGCGAGATCCCGAAGAACCCGGCGTCGAAGTCCGCCACATCAGGCAAGAACCCGCCCTGGCCCCCGACGCCCATCGCCGCCAGCAATTCCACATCCCAGCCCCGATCGGCCGGGAAGGGCGAGATCGCGTCCTCACCCTCGGACAGCAACCGCCACAGATCTTCAGGAGAATCGACCCCGCCGGGATAGCGGCACGCCATCGACACGATGGCGATCGGCTCATGCCTACCGGACTCCACCTCTTCGAGCCGCCGGCGAGTCTCGTGCAGATCGGCGGTGACCCACCTCAGGTACTCGACGAGCTTCCGGTCTTCAGACATGAGCGTGGTCCTTCGGTATTCAGACGCGGGCTCGGGTCACAGATCTCTCGAGCGGCCCAGTTCGTTGTCGATGAAACTGAGGATTTCCTCGGTGCTCGCCGATTCGAGCATGCCGGCGACAGCGGTTTCACTAGTTTCCGTGCCGCTCTCGCTCACCTTCGCCAGCAGGTGCCGCAGCCGGGTCGCGATGCCGTTCCGGGCGCGATCGTCGAGCGCGTTGCCGGAAAACGCGGTTTCGAACCGGTCGAGATCGGCCAGCAGTGACAGCTCCACCTCGGTATTCGCTCCGGGCGTGATTTCCGCCAGCACGTATTCAGCGAGGCTCGCGGGGGTGGGGCAATCGAAGATGAGGGTGGCGGGCAGCCGCAACCCGGTGACGGCATTGAGCCGGTTGCGCAGTTCCACCGCGGTGAGGGAGTCGAAGCCCAGCTCGCGGAACTCCCGCCGCGCCTGGACCGCGTCCGCCGACGCGTGCCCGAGCACCGCCGCCGCCTGAGCCCGCACCAGCTCCGTCACCAGCCGCACCCGCTCGGCGTCCCCCAATCCCGCCAGCCGCCGTACCAGGTCCGCGTCCCCGCCCAGCGAGGTGGAGACCGCCGACCGGCGGCTTGCCCGCACCAGGCCCCGCATCAGATGCGGCACCTCAGGGAACCTGCGCAACACCGACAGATCCAGCCGCGCCGCCACCACCGCCGCCCGGGCCGACGCGGTGGCCGCCTCGAACACCGCCAGCCCCTGCTCGGCCGACAGCGCCGGCATGCCCGCCCGCGCCATCCGCTGCAGATTGATCGCCCCGAGCTCCCCGGTCATCCCGGTCCCCTGCTCCCACAAGCCCCAGGCCAGCGATGACCCGGGCAGCCCCTGCGCCCGGCGCAGCTGGACCAGCGCGTCGAGGAACGCGTTGGCCGCCGCGTAGTTGCCCTGACCGGCGTTGCCCAGCACCCCGGCCAGCGAGGAGAACATCACGAACCCGGCCAGATCCAGGCCCTGGGTCAGCTCGTGCAGATGCCAGGCCGCATCCGCCTTCGGCCGCAGCACACTGTCCAGCCGCTCGTGCGTCAGCGACGGGATCGTCCCGTCGGCCAGCACACCGGCGGTGTGAATCACCGCGGTCAGCGGATGCCCGGCCGGGATCCCCTTCAGCAGCGCCGCCACCGCGTCCCGGTCGGCCATGTCGCACGCCGCGATCGTGACCTCGACGCCGTGCGCGATCAGCTCCGCCTGCAACTCCACCGCACCCGAAGCCTCCAGGCCCCGGCGACTGGTCAGCAGCAGATGCCGTACGCCACGCCCGGCCGCCACGTGCCGCGCGAACAACGCGCCCAGACCACCGGTCCCACCAGTGATCAGCACCGTGCCCTCGGGGTTCCAGGCCGGGGCGTCGTGCTCGTCCGGTGACAGCCGGGCGAGGCGGGGAACCAGCACCTCCCCCTCGCGTATCGCCGCCTGCGGCTCGGTGGAGGCCAGCACCCCGGGCAGTACATCGAGCGGCGAAGACTCCTGATCATCCACGTCGACCAGCAGGAACCGGCCAGGGTCCTCCGACTGAGCACTGCGGACCAGGCCCCACGCCGCCGCGGCCGGCAGATCGGTGACCGCTTCACCATCGCTCACCGCGACCGCGCCCCGGGTGAGGAACACCAGCCGCGAATCGGCGAACCGCTCATCGGCCAGCCACCGCTGCAGCAGATCCAGAACCCGGGCGGTCAGCTCATGCGCCGACTCCACCACCCCGGCGGCCGGATCCGAGACCATCTCCGTCAGCACCACGCCCGGGACCGGACCCGACTCCAGCAGAGACGAGAGATCCAGCGTGTCCAGGCCAAGCACCGTCACCGGCACCGGGTCGGCTTCCGGCAGACCGCCGACCACGGACCAGCCCACCCCGAACAGCGAGTCCCATCCTGCCCCACGATGGTCGGAGCCGGCCACGTGCTCGGTGGCCATCGGTCGCATCACCACCGACCGGGCCGACACCACCGGCTCCCCGGCCGCATCCACCGCGAACAGGGAGTACGCGTCGTCCCCTGTCCGAGCCAGCCGTACCCGCAGCATCGACGCGCCGCTCGCGTGCAGGCACACCTCGCCCCAGGACGACGGCGCCTGGACGCCCTCGGCATCGTCAAGACCGGCGAACGGCGCCGCCTGCGACGCCGCGTCCAGCAGCGCCGGGTGCAACCCGAACGAAGCCGCGTCTCCTGCCTGCTCCGGCAGGCTCAGCTCGGCGAACACTTCGCCGTCAGTACCCCACCAGGCTGCCCGCAGGCCCTGGAACGCCGGACCGTAGGCGAAGCTCTCCTTCGCCAGTTCCTCGTACAGCCCCTCCAGCTCGATCGCG
The DNA here is from genome assembly GCF_039871605.1 of Acrocarpospora sp. B8E8. NCBI lineage: Bacteria > Bacillati > Actinomycetota > Actinomycetes > Streptosporangiales > Streptosporangiaceae > Acrocarpospora > Acrocarpospora sp. B8E8. The sequence continues at coordinate 62,011 of NZ_JBDPLV010000023.1, forward strand.
GTCGCGCCAACCGGAGGCCACACCGCCGCGTCGAACGGCACGGCTTCCGGAGTACCGGTCGCGAGCGTGCCGGTGGCGCGCAGCACCCACCGCCCCTCATCGGCCGCGTCCGCCGAACGTGTGTGAACACTCAGGCTCCGGCGGCCCTCTTGTGGTGCGTCCACCGAGACCTGCACCACTACCGCCTCGTGTTCGACGAGGGCCAGCGGCGCGGCCAGCGCCAACTCCTCCACCACATCGCAGCCGACCTGGTCACCCGCCCTGATCGCCAGCTCCACGAACACGCTGCCCGGCACCACCACAGAACCCGCCACCACGTGATCGGCGAGCCACGGCTGGGCGCTCACCGACAACCTCCCGGTCAGCACCACCCCATCGGAGTTGGCCAGCAGGATCGCCGCGCCCAGCAGCGGGTGATCCGTCGCGGACAGGCCCAGCACGCGAGGGTCACCGCTCTGCCTGGTGTTCGGCCAGAATCGCTGGTGCTGGAAGGCGTAGGTCGGCAGGTCGACCTGGCGACCGCCGGGCAGTACGGCCTGCCAGTCCACCGCCACGCCGCGCACGAACAGCTCTGCCGCCGAGATCAGCACCCGGTCCAGCCCGCCCTCGTCACGCCGCAGCGTCCCGGCGATCACCGCGTCCACCGCGGCCGCATCCGCGCATTCGCTGATGCCGATCGTCAGCACCGGATGGGGGCTCACCTCGACGAACACGCGGTGGCGCCGCTCCAGCAGTTCCCCGACGGCCGGGGCGAAGTTGACCGTATTGCGCAGGTTGTCACACCAGTACCCCGCGTCGAGTTCCGGCCCTTCCACCCACTGGCCGGTCACCGTCGACAGCATCGGCACCCGCACCGGACGCGGAGCCACCTCCGCCAGGACCTGGGCCAGTTCCGCACCGATCAGATCAACTTGAGCCGAATGGGAGGCATAGTCCACCGCGATACGGCGAACCCGCACCCCATCCCCGGCCAGTCGCTCGACCAGTTCCTCAATGGCCGCGACCTCACCGGCCACCACCACCGAATTCGGGCCGTTGATCGCCGCAACCGAGATCCGTCCATCCCAGACGGCCAGCCGCTCACGGACCTGCTCGACCGGCAACGCCACCGATGCCATCGCGCCGAGCCCGGCCAGCCGGTCGGCGATCAGGCGGCTGCGCAGGGCCGCCACCCGTGCGCCGTCCTGCAGCGACAGGCCACCCGCGACCACCGCAGCCGCGATCTCACCCTGAGAGTGGCCGACCACCGCGCCGGGACGGACCCCTAGCGACTCCCACACCGCCGCCAGCGACACCATCACCGCGAACGACACCGGCTGAACCACATCCACCCGATCCAGCCCCGGAGCGTCCTCGGCCTGGCGGATCACATCCAGCAGCGACCAGTCCACCAACGGCTCCAACGCCGCCGCGCACTCCGCCATCCGACCCGCGAAGACCGGCGACTCCTCAAGCAGCCGCCCGCCCATACCCGCCCACTGCGCTCCCTGGCCTGGGAACACCCACGCCGACTTCCCTGCGACATCGGCCACGCCCGAGACAACGTGAGCCGCCGGCTCACCTGCGCTCAGCGCACCCACACCCGCCAGCAACCCGCCACGATCCCGTCCGACCACCACCGCACGGTGCTCGAACACCGACCGCGACACCACCAGCGAGGACCCGACATCCACCGGGTCCAGGTCGCCGGCCTCCACCTGCGCCGCCAGACGACGGGCCTGACCGCGCAACGCCTCCGGAGTCTTCGCCGAGATCACCCACGGCACGACACCCGGCGCCTGCTCCTCCGGCTCCACCGCAGGAGTCTCCGGCCCCTGCTCCAAGATCACGTGCGCGTTGGTGCCACTGATCCCGAACGACGACACACCCGCCCGGCGCGGACGGCCGGTCTCCGGCCACCTGGCCGGCTCGGTCAGCAACTCCACCGCACCGGCCGACCAGTCCACATGCGAGGAGGGGGCATCGACATGCAGCGTCTTAGGCAGCACGCCATGCCGGAGGGCCAGCACCATCTTGATCACACCGGCCACACCGGCGGCGGCCTGCGTGTGACCGATGTTCGACTTGATCGATCCAAGAAGCAGCGGCCGGTCCTCGTCCCGATCCTGCCCGTAGGTCGCCAGCAGCGCCTGCGCCTCGATCGGATCACCCAGCGTCGTACCCGTACCGTGCGCCTCGACCGCGTCCACCTCGGCAGGAGACAGCCCAGCGATGGCCAGCGCCTGACGGATCACCCGCTGCTGCGACGGACCATTCGGCGCGGTCAACCCGTTCGACGCGCCGTCCTGGTTCACCGCCGAACCACGCACGATCGCCAGCACCTGATGCCCGTTGCGGCGGGCGTCCGACAACCGCTCCAGCACCACCATGCCCACGCCCTCGGAATAGCTGGTTCCGTCCGCCCCGTCGGCGAAAGACTTGCTCCGGCCATCGGGGGCCAGCCCGCCCTGCGCGCTGAAACCGATGAACACCGCCGGCGAGGCCATCACCGTCACACCACCGGCCAGCGCCAGATCGCACTCCCCCGACCGCAGCGCCTGCACCCCCATGTGCATCGCTACCAGCGACGAAGAACACGCCGTGTCCACCGTCACCGCCGGACCCTCCAACCCCAGCGTGTACGAGATCCGGCCGGTCGCGACGCTTCCCGCGGCCCCCGTGCTGATGAAGCCCATCGCCTCCAGCGGGAGTTCCGCGGTCATCGCGTAGTCGTGATACATCACACCGGCGAAAACACCCGTCCGGCTGCCCCGCAAGGAGAGCGGGTCCATACCCGCCTGCTCGAAAGCCTCCCAGGACGCCTCCAGCAGCAGCCGCTGCTGCGGGTCCATCGCCAGCGCCTCACGCGGCGAGATCCCGAAGAAGCCAGGATCGAACTGCTCGCTGCTCTCCAGGAAGCCACCGTCGCGTACGTAACTGGTGCCCGGGTTATCCGGATCCGGGCTGTACAACGCCCCGAGATCCCAGCCGCGCGTGGTCGGGAACTCACCGATCCCGTCCCCGCCCTCGGAAACCAGCCGCCACAGATCCTCCGGAGAGTCGACCTCGCCCGGGAAGCGGCACGACATGCCCACGATCACGATCGGATCGTTCGTCACCGGCACCATCGCCGTGGGCACCACCACATCGGCGCCCTCGCCCAACAACTCGTTCAGCAGAAACTCCGCCAGCACCACCGGAGTCGGGTAATCGAACACCAGCGTGGACGGCAGCCGCAACCCGGTCGCGGCGTTCAACCGGTTACGCAACTCCACCGCGGTGAGCGAGTCGAAACCCAGCTCACGGAACTCCCGGCGCACCTCCACCGTCTCCGGCGAGGCGTGCCCGAGCACCATGGCCGCCTCGGTGCGCACCAGATCCAGCAGAACCTCGGCACGCTCGGCCGCCCCCAGCGGAGCCAGCCGATTCAGCAACGTCGCCGCCACCACCGAACCGGACGCCGCCGACCGCCGACCGCCCCGCACCAGCCCCCGGAACAACGGAGAGACCTCGCTGAAGGCGCGCAGCACCGCCAGTTCCAACCGGAGCGGGATCACCACCGGCCGCGTCACCAGGCAGGCCGCGTCGAACAGCGCCAAGCCCTGTTCCACCGACAGCGGCGGCATGCCCGTCCGGGCGATCCGCCGCATGTCGACATCGCTCAGCGTGCCGGTCAAGCCGGTGTCCTGAGTCCAGGGACCCCACACCAGCGACAGCGCGGGCAGCCCCTCGGCACGACGCGACTCGGCCAGCGCGTCCAAGAACGTGTTCGCGGCGGCATAGTTGGCCTGCCCAGCCGCGCCCATAACACCCGCGAGCGAGGAGAACAGTACGAACGCCGCGAGGTCCAGGCCCTGGGTCAGCTCGTGCAGATGCCAGGCGGCGTCCACCTTCGGCCGCAGCACCGACTCCAGCCGCTCCGGCGTCAGCGAGGGAATCGTGCCGTCATCCAGCACACCAGCGGTGTGAATCACCGCGGTCAGCGGATGCCCCTCGTCCACACCGGCCAGCAGAGCCGCCACCTGACCCCGGTCGGCCATGTCACACGCCGCGACCGTAGCCTCGACACCGTGCGCGATCAGCTCGGCCCGCAACTCCACCGCACCCGGAGCCTCCAAACCCCGGCGACTGGTCAGCAGCAGATGCCGCACCCCGCGCTCGGCCACCAGATGCCGGGCCAGATGACCGCCCAGGCCACCGGTGCCACCGGTGATCAGGACTGTTCCGTCCGGATTCCATGGCTGTTCCGCCGCCTCCCGCGCCGGTGCCATGCGGGTCAGGCGCGGGACCCGCACCGTACTCTCACGCACCGCCGCCTGCGGTTCACCGGAGGCCAGCACCGCGGCCAGCGACGCTGAGGACAGTTCCGCATCGGTGTCGACCAGCAGAAACCGGCCCGGGTTCTCCCACTGCGCCGACCGCACCAGACCCCACACCGCCGCAGCCGCCAGATCGGCGACCACCTCGCCCTCCCCCGCCGCCACCGCACCACGAGTGACGAACACCAGCCGCGAAGCCTCGAACCGCTCATCGGCCAGCCACCGCCGCAACAGCCCCAGGACCTGAGCGACCAGCTCGTGCGTCGACTCCACTGGGCCGGCCGTCTCTGACGAGCTGACACGGAGAGTCAGCACATCCGGCACCACCTCCAGCAGCGCCAAGTCAGAGAGAACCTCTTCGGTGAGCTCAGCCACATCCAGCCCGGCATCGGACACCGGCGCGTGAGCCGGCACCCATTCCAGCCCGAACAACGCCTCCCGCGCCGCCCCCGGACCGCTGCCGGCGGCGGCGAGCTGGTCGGCCGAGACCGGCCGCGACACCAGCGACCGCGCGGAGAGCACCGGCTCTCCGGCGGCGTCCACCGCGCTCACCGACACGGCGTCGTCGCCCACCTTGGCCAGGCGGACGCGCAGCAGCGCCGCTCCGGTGGCGTACAGGCTCACCTCCTGCCAGGAGAACGGCAGCCGCGTACCCGCCGCGGTGTCCAGCCCGGCGAACGCGACCGCGTGCAGGGCAGCGTCCAGCAACGCCGGATGCACCCCGAACGCACCGGCATCCGACTGCGCCTGCTCCGGCAAAGCGACCTCGGCGAAGACCTCACCACCGGTGCCACGCCAGGCCCCCCGCAGACCCTGGAACACCGGGCCGTACCCCAACCCTCCCTCTGCCAGCTCTTCGTACAGCCCGTCCAGCTCGATCGCGGTCGCGCCGGCCGGGGGCCACACCGCCGTATCGAAGTGCGCAGCGGCCTGAGCGTCCGTGGCGAGCGTCCCGGTGGCGTGCCGCACCCACGGCACCTCGTCACCGGCCTGCGCCGGCCGGGAGTAGACACTCAGGGTCCGGCGGCCGGTCTCCTCCGGGGCGCCTACCGCGACCTGGACCGCGACCGCGTCATCCTTACCCAGCACCAGCGGCGCGGCCAGGGTCAGCTCCTCGACCAGGCCACAGCCGACCTGGTCACCCGCACGGACCGCCAGCTCCAAGAATCCGGTGCCCGGGAAGAACACCATCCCCGCCACCGTATGATCAGCCAACCACGGCTGCGTTCGCAGCGAGATACGCCCGGTCAGCACCACTCCGTCGGAATCGGCCAACCCGACCGCGGCACCAAGCAGCGGATGATCCGTCGCGGCCAGACCCGCCGCCGCCACGTCCCCCGCACCGGCACCGGCGCTCTCAAGCCAGTACCGGCGGTGCTGAAAGGCGTAGGTCGGCAGGTCCACCCGGCGTCCACCGGTCAGCACGGCCTGCCAGTCCACCGCCACGCCGCGCACGAACAGCTCGGCCGCCGAGACCAGAACCCGGTCCAGCCCGCCCTCATCACGGCGCAACGTCCCGGCGATCACCGCATCCACCGCGGCCGCATCCACACATTCGCCGATGCCGATCGTCAGCACCGGATGCGAGCTCACCTCGACAAACGCCCGGTACCGCTGCTCCAGCAGCTGCCCGATCGCCGGGGCGAAGTTGACCGTGTTGCGCAGGTTGTCACACCAGTACCCCGCGTCGAGTTCCGGCCCTTCCACCCACCGGCCGGTCACGGTCGACAGCATCGGCACCCGCACCGACTGTGGAGCCACCTCCGCCAGGACCTGGGCCAGTTCCGCACCGATCAGATCAACCTGAGCCGAATGCGAGGCATAATCCACCGCGATACGACGAACCCGCACCCCATCCTCGGTCAGACGCTCCACCAACTCCTCGACGGCCTGCACCTCACCGGCCACCACCACCGAGCGAGGGCCGTTGATCGCCGCCACCGACACCCGGCCATCCCAGGACGACAGCCGCTCACGCACCTGCTCGACCGGCAACGCCACCGACGCCATCGCCCCGAGCCCCGCCAGCCGGTCGGCGATCAGGCGGCTGCGCAGCGCCACCACCCGGGCGCCGTCTTGTAGAGACAGGCCACCCGCGACCACCGCGGCGGCGATCTCGCCCTGAGAGTGGCCGACCACGGCGTCGGGGCGAACACCCAGGGACTCCCAGACCGCCGCCAGCGACACCATCACCGCGAACGACACCGGTTGGACCACATCGACCCGATCCAGCGACGGAGCGTCCTCGGCCTGGCGGATCACATCCAGCAGCGACCAGTCCACGAACGGCTCCAGCACCGCCGCGCACTCCGCCATCCGGCCCGCGAAAACCGGCGACTCCTCAAGGAGGGCAGCGCCCATGCCCGCCCACTGGGCTCCCTGGCCCGGGAACACCCACACCGACTTCCCGACGACGTCGGCCACACCCGCGACCACACGAGCCGCCGACCCCACTGCGATCACGCCACCACGCCGGGAGGCTCCGGCGTCGTCCGTGCTCAGCGGACCGAGACCAGCCAGCAACTCCTCGCGATCACGCCCGACCACCACCGCGCGGCGCTCGAACATCGACCGCGTTGTGGCCAGCGAGAACGCCACATCGACCAGCCGCAGATCGTCCGCCGCCTCCACATACTCGGCCAGACGGCCGGCCTGCGCCCGCAACGCCTCATCGGATCTGCCCGAGATCACGCACGGCAGCACACCCGCCACCGGCACCGGCACCGGGTCCGCCACGTCCGGCTCGGCCTGCGGCGTCTCCGGCGCCTGCTCCAAGATCATGTGCACATTCGTGCCGCTCATCCCGAACGACGACACACCCGCCCGGCGCGGACGGCCCGTCTGCGGCCACTCCACCGGCTCCGTCAGCAGTTCGACCGCGCCCGAGTCCCAGTCCACCCGCGAAGATCGCTCGTCCACATGCAACGTCTTGGGCAGCACCCCATGCCGGAGAGCCAAGATCGTCTTGATCACGCTGGCCACACCCGCCGCGGCCTGCGTGTGACCGATGTTCGACTTGACCGCCCCGAGCAGGAGCGGCTGCCCCGCTGGCCGGTCCTTGCCGTACGTGGCCAGCAACGCCTGGGCCTCGATCGGGTCACCCAGCGTCGTCCCGGTGCCATGCGCCTCGACCGCGTCCACGTCAGCGGGGCTCAGTCCCGCGACGGCCAGCGCCTTGCGGATCACCCGCCGCTGCGAAGGACCGTTCGGCGCGGTCAACCCGTTGGACGCGCCATCCTGATTGACCGCGGAACCCCGTACGATCGCGAGGATCTCGTGCCCGTTGCGGCGGGCGTCCGACAACCGCTCCAGCACCAGCACGCCCACGCCCTCAGACCAGCCCGTGCCGTTCGCGGTGTCGGCGAACGCCTTGCACCGGCCGTCGGGCGCCATCGCGCCCTGCGCGTTGAACCCGAGGAACACCAGCGGCGACGCCATCACGGTCACCCCGCAGGCCAGCGCCAGCGAGCACTCACCCGACCGCAGCGCCTGCGCCGCGAGGTGAATCGCCACCAGCGACGAGGAACAGGCCGTGTCCACCGTCATCGCCGGGCCCTCCAGGCCCAGCGTGTAGGACAGGCGTCCGGACAGCACACTGGCCACCGTTCCGGTGACGCTGTCGCCCTGCCCGCCTTCCAGGACCAGGCTCATGTAGTCCTGGCCGTTGGTGCCCACGAACACTCCGGTGGAGCTGCCCTTCAGCGAGACCCGGTCGATCCCGGCCCGCTCGATCGCCTCCCACGACGTCTCCAGCAGCACCCGCTGCTGCGGATCCATCCCCACTGCCTCACGCGGTGAGATCCCGAAGAACCCGGCGTCGAACTCCACCGCATCGGACAGGAACCCGCCCTGGCATCCGACCCCCATGGCCGAAATGCCCTCCACATCCCAGTCCCGATCGACCGGGAAGGAGGAGATCGCGTCCTCACCGTTGATCAGCAACCGCCAGAAGTCCTCAGGCGAGCCGACTCCGCCGGGAAAGCGGCATGCCATCGACACGATCGCGATCGGATCGTGCCGGTGCGACTCCAACTCTTCAAGCCGTCGACGGGTCTCGTGGAGATCGGCGGTGACCCACTTCAGGTACTCAACGAGCTTCCGATCTTCGGACATCAGAGTGGCCCTCCAATTCAGACGCGGGGTCACAGATCTTTCGAGCGGCCCAGCTCGTTGTCGATGAAGTTCAGGATTTCCTCGGTGCTCGCCGATTCGAGCATGTCGGCGACCGCGATTTCACTAGTGTCCGTGTCGCTCTCGCTCACCATCGCCAGCAGTTGACGCAGCCGGGTCGCGATGCCGTTGCGAGTGAGCTCGTCGAGGGCGTTGCCGGAGAGAACGGCCTCGACCCTGTCGAGATCACCCAGCACCGTCGGCTCTGCTGCGGTGTCCGCCTCGGGCGCCATCTCCGTCACGATGTGCTCGGCGAGGCCGGCGGGGGTGGGGTAGTCGAAGATGAGCGTCACCGGCAACCGCAGCCCCGTCGCCGCGTTCAGCCGGTTACGCAGCTCGACCGTGGTGAGCGAGTCGAAGCCCAGCTCGCGGAACTCCCGCCCCTCCTCAATCGCGTCCGCCGACGCGTGCCCAAGCACCGCCGCCGCCTGCGACCGCACCAGCTCCACCACCAGCCAGATCTGCTCGGCCTTCGCCATACCGGCCAGCTGCCGGGACAGCGCCTCGCCCGCGTCGCCACCCGACCCCGACGCCGCCGTGCGGCGGGTGCCGCGTACCAGCCCGCGGAACAGCGGCGGGACCAGCTGGGCGGGCATCGGCGGCAGGTTCATCGGGACCGGGAGCACCAGCGGCGAATCCGAGCCGATGGCCGTGTCGAACAGGGCCAGCCCCTGCTCGGTGGTGATGGGCGGCAGTCCGGCGGCGGTCATCCGCTGGACCTCGGCCTGCGACAAACTCCCGATCATGCCGCTGGTCTGCGCCCACAATCCCCAGGCCAGGGACAGGCCCGGCAGTCCTTGAGCGCGGCGGGTGGCCATCAACGCGTCCAGCCAGACGTTGGCCGCGGCGTAGTTGCCCTGACCGGCGTTGCCCGTCACACCGGCCAGTGAGGAGAAGACCATGAAGTCGGCCAGGTCCATGTCCTGGGTCAGCTCGTGCAGGTGCCAGGCGGCGTCCACCTTTGGCCGCAACACCACATCCAACCGCTCCGGCGTCAGCGACGCGATGGTCCCGTCCGCGAGCACACCCGCGGTGTGGATCACCGCGGTCAGCGGATGCTCGGCGCCGATCCCCGCCAGCAGCGCCGCCACCTGGTCCCGGTCGGCCACATCGCAGGCGGCGATGGTCACGTGCGCGCCCAGTTCCCGCTCCAGCTCGCGTGCGCCGGTCGCTTCCAGACCTCTTCGGCTGACCAGCAGCAGGTGCCGCACCCCATGCTCGGCCACCAGATGCCGGGCCACCTCCGCACCCAGACCACCCGTACCACCGGTGATCAACACGGTGCCTTCCGGGTTCCACCGGCGCGGCATGGTCAAGACGATCTTGCCGGTGTGGCGGGCCTGGCTCATGAACCGGAACGCCTCACGGCCCCGGCGCACATCCCACGCCGTGACGGGTAGCGGTCGCAGCTCGCCGGTTGCGAACAGCCCTGCCAGCTCGGTCAGGATCTCCCGCAGTCGCTGAGGTCCGGCGTCCATCATGTCGAACCAGTGGTAGGTCAGCCCGGGGAACTGCTCCTGGTCACGGATGTCCAGCTTGCCCATCTCGATGAACCGGCCGCCCGGGCGCAGCAACCGCGCGGAAGCGTCGATGAAGTCGCCGGTCAGCGAGTTGAGGACCACATCGATCCCCCGCCCGCCGAACCGCTCCTCGAACTCCAGGGTGCGCGAGGAGGCGATGTGATCATCCGGGATGCCCAGCGAGCGCAGCACGTCCCACTTGGCCGGGCTGGCCGTGACAAACACCTCCACCCCCAGGCGCTGAGCCAGCTGGATCGCCGCCATGCCCACACCGCCCGCCCCGGCGTGCACCAGCAGCGACTCACCCGGCCGCAACCCGGCCAGATCCATCAGCCCGTAATAGGACGTCAGGAACGCCACCGGAATCGTCGCCGCCTGCTCGAAGGAGACCCCGTCGGGCACCTTCGCCAAGGCCGTGGCCGCGGCGACGACCACCGGGCCGAAGGCGCCCTCGGCCAGACCCATCACGCGGTCTCCCGGGCTCAGGTCCTCCACTCCAGGGCCGACCTCCAGGACCACGCCGGCGGCCTCGCTGCCCATCAGACTGGCCATGTCCTGGTACCAGCCCAGCGCGTTGAGCCCGTCCAGCAGGTCCCGGAAGTTGACGCCCGTCGCGTGCACCGCGACGCGCACCTGTCCGGCTCCCAGCGGTTCCGCCGCCCTCGGGAAGGGAAGCAGTTCCAGCGCGTCCAGGCTGCCCTTGGCCTGGCTGCCCAGCCGCCACGGCACCCCGCCAGCCGGAGGCACCAAACCCGCCCCCGACACCAGCGACGCCAACCGCGACACGCGCACCCCACCGGCGCGCAGCGCCACCTGCGGCTCATCGCTGGCCAGCACCCCGGCCAGCACCGGCCCGGACAGCTCGCCATCGACATCCACCAGGACGAACCGCCCCGGATTCTCCGACTGCGCACTACGGACCAGACCCCACACCGCAGCAGCCGCCAGATCGGCGACCGCCTCGCCCTCACCGGCCGAGACCGCGCCGCGCGTCACGAACACCAGCCGCGAGCCCTCCAACCGCTCGTCGGCAAGCCACCCCTGCAAGAGTTCCAGCGCCGAAGCGGTCACCTCATGCGCGCAGGCCACCGCGTCCCCAGCCGGATCGGTCACGATCCCGGCCAGCACCACACCCGGCACCGGATCCGCCTCGGCCAGCGCCGACAGATCCGGATGAACCTCGGCCTGCTCCCTGGCAAGACCCAGCGTGTCGGGGCCGATCACCGCCACCGGCACCGGATCGGCCACCGGAAGATCCGAAAGCGCGTTCCATTCCAGCCGGAACAGCCCGTCTCCCATCGTCGCCTGGCCACCGGCTGCGGTTGCGAGCTGATCCGCCGAGAACGAACGCAGCGCCAGCGACCGCGCCGACACCACCGGCGCGCCCGCCGCGTCCACCGCCACCAACTCCACCGAGTCGGCGGCGGTGCGGACCAGCCGGACCCGCAACACCGACGCTCCGCCGGCCTCCAGGGACACCCCGGCCCAGGAGAACGGCACCAGGCCACCCTCGGAATCGTCAAGACCGGCGAAGGCCACCACGTGCAACGCCGCGTCCAGCAGCGCCGGATGCAAACCGAACGTCCCCGCCTCCGACTGCGCCTGCTCGGGCAACGCCACCTCGGCGAAGACCGCACCGTCAGATCCGCGCCAGGCCGCCCGCAGCCCCCGGAACACCGGGCCGTAGCCGAACCCATCCGCGACCAGGTCCTCGTACAACCCGTCCAGGTCAATCGCGGTCGCGCCCCGTGGCGGCCAGATCCCGGCGTCGAACGACCCGGCTTCCGCGGAACCGGTCGCGAGCATGCCGGTGGCGTGCCGTACCCACGGGGTGTCGGCGGCGGCTTCCGCCGAGCGGGCGTAGACGTTCACGCTCCGGCGGCCCGACTCGTCGGGCGCGCTCACCGACACCTGCACCGCGACCGCGTCGTCCGCGCTCAGCACCAGCGGCGCGGTCAGGGTCAGCTCCTCCACCAGGTCACAGCCGACCTGATCACCCGCCCGGATCGCCAGCTCCAGGAACCCGGTACCCGGGAAGATCATCATCCCGGCCACCACGTGATCGGCCAGCCACGGATGCGACCGCACCGACAGGCGGCCGGTCAGCAGCACCCCGTCGGAGTCGGCCAGGCCCACCGCCGCACCCAGCAGCGGATGACCGGCCACCGCCAGCCCCGCCGCCGCCACGTTCCCCACCTGAGACGCCAGCCCCTTGGGCCAGAACCACTGATGCTGGAAGGCGTACGTCGGCAGGTCCACCCGGCGCCCGCTCGGCAGCAGCGCCTGCCAGTCCACCGCCACCCCGTGCACGTGCAGCTCGGCCAGCGCCGTCAGCACAGCCGTGTGCTCGTCCCGGTCCTTACGCAGCGTCGGCACCAGCGCCACATCAGCGTCGTGTGCGTCCACCGCGAGGGTGCCGGCAGCCATGGCGGCCAGCACCCCGTCAGGGCCCAGCTCCAGATAGGCCCGTACGCCCTGGGCGCGCAGCGTGCGGACGCCAGCGGCGAAGCGGACCGCGCCACGGACCTGATCCACCCAGTAATCCGGCGAGCACACCTGCTCGGCCGTGGCCGCCTCCCCGGTCAATGTCGACACGATCGGGATACGCGGCGGGTTGTAGGCGAGCCTGCCGGCCACCGTGCGGAAGTCCGCCAGCATCGGATCCATCAACGGCGAGTGGAACGCGTGCGACACCCGCAACCGCCGCGTCTTAACCCCGCGCTCCCCCAGCGTGGCGGCGACCTCAAGGACCGCCTCCTCGGCCCCGGAGAGCACCAGCGAGGCAGGACCGTTCACCGCCGCGATCGACACCTGGTTTTCGCGCCCGGCCAGCAGGGCGGCAATCTGATCCTCGGACGCCTGGACCGCGACCATCGCCCCACCCTCGGGCAACGCCTGCATCAACCGCGCCCGGGCCGCCACCAGCGCACACGCATCACTCAGCGAGAGCACCCCGGCCACATGAGCCGCCGTGATCTCCCCGATCGAATGACCCGCCAGCACATCCGGCCGCACACCCCACGAGGACACCAACCGGAACAACGCCGTCTCCAGCGCGAACAACGCCGGCTGCGCCCACCCCGTCCGATCCAGCGACTCCGACTCGGTGAACATCACATCACGCAACGATCCATCGAGCAGTGGGTCCAGCTCGGCGATCACCTCGTCCAAAGCCTCGGCGAACACCGGGAAGCGGTCGTACAGCTCCCGGCCCATGCCCGCGCGCTGGCTGCCCTGACCGGTGAACAACACCGCGAGCTTCGGCTCCGTCGCGGCCACGCCGCGCACCACACCCGCGCCCGGCCGGTCCTCCGCCAGCGCACCCAGCCCGGCCAGCAGACCATCGCGATCACTCGCCAGCACCACCGCACGATGCTCGAACGCCGACCGCGTCGCAGCCAGCGCGAACGCCACATCGGCCAAGGCCGGCTCGTCGTGGGCCTCCACATGCGCGGCCAGCCGGTCGGCCTGCGCCCGCAGCACCTCTGCCGTACGGGCCGACACCAGCACCGGAACCACCTCGGTGACCGGTTCCCGATCCACCGCACCCGGCTCGGCCTGCGGTCCTTCCTCCAAAATCACATGCGCGTTGGTGCCACTGATCCCGAACGAGGAGACACCGGCCCTGCGCGGGTGACCGTTCCGGGGCCACTCAGCCGACTCGGTCAGCAGTTCCACCGCGCCCGAGGTCCAGTCCACGTGCGAGGACGGCTCGTCCACGTGCAGCGTCTTGGGCAGCATGCCGTGACGCATCGCCAGCACCATCTTGATCACACCGGCGACGCCCGCGGCGGCCTGCGTGTGACCGAAGTTCGACTTGATCGCGCCCACCAGCAGCGGCCGATCCCTCGGCCGATCCTTGCCATAGGTCGCCAGCAGCGCCTGCGCCTCGATCGGGTCACCCAGCTTCGTACCCGTGCCGTGCGCCTCCACCGCGTCCACCTCGGACGGCGACAACCCGGAAACCGCCAGCGCCTGACGGATCACCCGCTGCTGCGACGGACCATTCGGCGCGGTCAACCCGTTGGACGCACCGTCCTGGTTGATCGCCGAACCACGCACCACCGCCAGCACCTCGTGCCCGTTGCGGCGAGCGTCCGACAACCGCTCCAGCACCACCACACCCACGCCCTCAGACCAGGTCGTACCGTCGGCGGCGTCGGAGAACGCCTTGCACCGCCCGTCAGGCGACAGGACGCCTTGTGCGCTGAACCCCATGAACCCGAACGGGGTGGTCATCACCGTGACACCGCCGGCCAGCGCCAGGCCGCACTCGCCCGCCCGCAGCGCCTGCGCCGCCATGTGCATCGCCACCAGCGACGACGAACAGGCAGTGTCCACCGTCACCGCCGGACCCTCCAGCCCCAGGGTGTACGAGAGACGGCCGGACAGCACGCTGGCCGACATTCCGGTCATGGCATGACCCTGCACATCGGGTGCGGCGTTCATCACCAAACTCGCATAGTCCTGGCCGTTGGTGCCGACGAAGACCCCGGTGGAGCTGCCCTTCAGCGAGACCGGGTCGATCCCGGCCCGCTCGACGGCCTCCCACACCCCTTCCAGCAGCAACCGCTGCTGCGGGTCCATCGCCAGCGCCTCACGCGGCGAGATCCCGAAGAACCCGGCGTCGAACCCGGCCGCGTCCGCTAGGAATCCGCCCTGGATGTCCAGGCCCGTCCCGGAGAGCAGGCTCAGGTCCCAGCCACGATCGGCCGGGGCCGGCGAGATCGCGTCCGCACCCTCGGACAGCAACCGCCACAGACCCTCCGGCGAATCCACCCCACCGGGGAACCGGCAGCTCATCCCCACGATCACGATCGGATCGTTCGTCACCGGCGCCATCGCCGTGGGCACCACCACATCGGCGCCCTCGCCGAACAACTCGTTCAGCAGAAACTCCGCCAGCACGATCGGCGTCGGGTAGTCGAACACCAGCGTCGTCGGCAACCGCAGCCCGGTCGCGATGTTCAGCCGGTTACGCAGCTCGACCGCGGTGAGGGAGTCGAAGCCCAGCTCACGGAACTCCCGCCGCGCCTGGACCGCCTCCGCCGACGGGTGCCCCAGCACCACCGCCGCCTGCGCGCGAACCAGCTCCGCCAGCACCCGGACCTGCTCGGCCTTCGCCAACCCGGCCAGCCGCCGCAGCAGCTCCCCGTCGCCGTCCACCGGTACGGAGACCGCCGACCGGCGACCCGTACGGACGAGGCCCCGCAGCAGCTGCGGCACCTCGGGGAACCTGCGCAAAACCGCGAGTTGCAGCCGCGTCGCCACCACCGCCGCGTGAACTGTCGTGGCGGCCGTCTCGAAGGCCGCCAGGCCCTGCTCCGCCGACAACGCCGGCATGCCCGCCCGCGCCATCCGGCGCAGCTCGATCGCGCCGAGACCGCCGGTCAGCCCGGTCTCCTGCGCCCACAGGCCCCAGGCCAGCGACAGTCCCGCCAAGCCCCGGGCCCGGCGCGACTCGGCCAGCGCGTCCAGAAACGCGTTCGCCGCCGCGTAGTTGCCCTGACCGGCGTTGCCCAGCACCCCGGCGAACGAGGAGAACAGCACGAACGCGGCCAGATCCAGGCCCTCGGTCAGCTCGTGCAGGTGCCAGGCGGCGTCCACCTTCGGCCGCAGGACCGTGTCCAGACCCTCCGCCGTCAACGACGGAATCGTCCCGTCGGCCAGCACACCAGCGGTGTGCACGACCGCCGTCAGGGGATGACCCGCGTCGATCCCGGCCAGCAACGCCGCGACCTGATCACGGTCGGCCACGTCACAGGCGACGATCTCGACCTCGGCGCCATGCGCGATCAGCTCCGCCCGCAGCTCCAGCGCGCCAGGAGCCGCCGGCCCCCGGCGGCTGGTCAGCAGCAGACGCCGTACGCCACGCTCGGCCACCACATGCCGCGCGAACAACGCACCCAGACCACCGGTCCCACCGGTGATCAACACCGTGCCCTCTGGATCCCACGCGCGGACACCGTCCTCGCCGAGGGCAGAACCGGGCACCACCCGCGCCAAGCGGGCAACCCGCACCTCGTCCCCGCGTACCGCCACCTGCGGCTCACCGCAGGCCAGCACCCCGGCCAGCACCGAGTCAGACAGCTCACCATCGACATCCACCAGCACGAACCGGCCTGGGTTCTCCGACTGGGCCGACCGCACCAGGCCCCACACCGCCGCGGCCGGCAGATCGGTGACCGTCTCACCGTCGCCCGTCGCCACCGCGCCCCTGGTGACCACCACCAGACGCGAATCAGCGAACCGGTCGTCAGCCAGCCACCCCTGCAGCAAAGCGAGAACGCGCGCGGTCAGCGCGTGCGCCGCCTCCACCGTCTCACCGTCAGAGGCGACCTCCGTCAGCACCACACCCGACCCCACCAGGGGCGAGAGATCCAGCGTGTCCAGGTCAAGCACCGTCATCGGCGCCGGGTCGGCTTCCGGCAGACCGCCGACCACGGACCAGTCCACCCGGAACAGTTCGTCCCGCCCGGCCCCACGGCCGTCGGAGACGGCGAGCCGCTCATCGGACATCGGCCGCAGCACCACCGGCCGCGCCGACACCACCGGCGCGCCCGACCTGTCCACGGCCATCAGCGCCACCGAATCACCATCGGCCCTGGCCAGCCGCACGCGGAGCACCGACGCCCCACTCGCGTGCAGGCGCACCGTCCCCCACGAGAACGGCAACCGGCCTCGCTCGGCCTCGTCAAGCCCGGCGAACGGCACCGTGTGCAAGGCCGCGTCCAGCAAGGCCGGGTGCAGCCCGAAGGAATCCGCTCCGCCGACGTGCTCCGGCAGGCTCAGCTCGGCGAAGATCTCACCGTCAGACCCCCGCCAGGCCGCCCGCAGGCCCTGGAACGCCGGACCGTACGCCAGCCCCTCCTCCGCCAGTTCCTCGTAGAACCCGTCCAGTTCGATCGCGGTCGCGCCGGCCGGAGGCCACACCGCCGCATCGAACGACTCGGCATCCACAGCACCGGTGGCCAGCACACCGGTGGCGTGCCGCACCCACGGCACGTCCTCGGCCGCGTCCGCCGAACGCGCGTAGACGATCACCGGGCGACGGCCCGGCTGCTCCGCGGCCTCGACCCACACCTGCACCGCGACCGCGTCACCCTCGACCAGCACCAGGGGCGTGGTCAGCGTCAGCTCCTCGACCACGTCGCAGCCGACCTGGTCACCCGCCAGGACGGCGAACTCCACGAACACGCTGCCCGGCACCATCACCGTCCCGGCCACCACGTGGTCGGCCAGCCACGGATGCGAAGCGAGCGACAGGCGTCCGGTCAGCACCACCCCATCGGAATCGGCCCGGGGCATCACCGCACCCAGCAGCGGATGCCTCGTCGCGTCCAGACCCAGAACACGGACATCACCGCTCTGCTTGGCGTTCGGCCAGAACCGCTGGTGCTGGAAGGCGTAGGTCGGCAGCTCGACCTGGCGACCGCCCGGCAGCACGCTCTTCCAGTCCACCGCCACGCCGCGCACGAACAGCTCAGCGGCCGAGACCAAGACCCGGTCCAGCCCGCCCTCGTCGCGGCGCAGCGTCCCGGTGATCACCGCATCCGCTGCGGCCTCGTCCACGCATTCGCCGATGCCGATCGTCAGCACCGGATGCGGGCTCACTTCCACGAACGCCCGATACCGCTGCTCCAGCAGTTCCCCGATCACCGGGGCGAAGGCCACCGTGTTGCGCAGGTTGTCACACCAGTACCCCGCGTCGAGTTCCGGCCCTTCCAGCCACTGGCCGGTCACCGTCGACAACATCGGCACCCGCACCGGACGCGGAGCCACCTCCGCCAGGACCTGGGCCAGTTCCGCACCGATCAGATCGACCTGAGCCGAATGCGACGCATAATCCACCGCGATACGCCGGACCCGCACCCCGTCCTCGGTCAGGTGCTCCACCAGCCCATCGACGGCGTGCAGTTCACCGGCCACCACCACGGAGCGAGGGCCGTTGATGGCCGCCACCGAGACCCGCCCACCCAAGGACGACAGCCGCTCACGCACCTGCTCGGCCGGCAACGCCACCGACGCCATCGCGCCGAGCCCGGCCAGCCGGTCGGCGATCAGGCGGCTGCGCAGGGCCACCACCCGGGCGCCGTCCTGCAACGACAGGACACCCGCGACCACCGCAGCCGCGATCTCACCCTGAGAGTGGCCGACCACGGCGTGGGGCCGAACCCCCAGTGACTCCCAGAGTGCGGCCAGCGACACCATCACCGCGAAGGACACCGGCTGGACCACATCCACCCGATCCAGCGACGGAGCGTCCTCGGCCTGGCGGATCACGTCCAGCAGCGACCAGTCCACGAACGGCTCCAACGCCGCCGCGCACTCCGCCATCCGACCCGCGAAAACCGGCGACTCCTCAAGCAGGGCAGCACCCATACCTATCCACTGGGCTCCCTGACCCGGGAACACCCACACCGATTTCCCGACGACGTCGGCCACGCCTCGGACCACATCCGTCGCCGACTCACCGGCACCGACCGCCGACAGGCCCGACAGCAGGGCGCCACGATCACGCCCGACCACCACCGCACGGTGCTCGAACGCCGACCGTGTCGTCGCCAGCGAGAACGCGGTGTCGGCCAGCCCCAGAGCGGGCTCACCGTTCAGGTAGGACGCGAGACGCCCGGCCTGTGCCCGCAACGCCTGACCTGTCTTCGCCGACAGCACCCACGGCACGACACCCGGCGCCTGCTCCTCCGGCTCCACCGCAGGAGTCTCCGGCCCCTGCTCCAAGATCACGTGCGCGTTGGTGCCACTGATCCCGAACGACGACACACCCGCCCGGCGCGGATGACCGTTCCGCTGCCACTCCACCCGCTCGGTCAGCAGCTCCACCGCGCCAGAAGCCCAGTCCACATGCGAGGACGGCGTATCGACGTGCAGTGTCTTGGGCAGCACGCCATGCCGGAGAGCCATGACCATCTTGATCACACCGGCGACCCCAGCGGCCGCCTGCGTGTGACCGATGTTCGACTTGATCGACCCAAGAAGCAGCGGACGGTCCTCCGGCCGATCCTGCCCGTAGGTCGCCAGCAGCGCCTGCGCCTCGATCGGGTCGCCCAGCGTCGTACCCGTACCGTGCGCCTCGACCGCGTCCACCTCGGCAGGAGACAGCCCAGCGATGGCCAGCGCCTGGCGGATCACCCGCTGCTGAGAAGGACCATTCGGCGCCGTCAACCCGTTCGACGCGCCGTCCTGGTTGACCGCCGAACCACGCACGATCGCCAGCACCTGATGCCCGTTGCGGCGGGCGTCCGACAACCGCTCCAGCACCACCATGCCCACGCCCTCGGAATAGCTGGTTCCGTCCGCCCCGTCGGCGAAAGACTTGCTCCGGCCATCGGGGGCCAGCCCGCCCTGCGCGCTGAAACCGACGAATACCCCCGGCGTGGCCATTACGGTCACACCACCGGCCAGCGCCAGCGAGCAGTCACCACCACGCAGCGCCTGCGCCGCTAGATGCATCGCCACCAGCGACGAAGAACACGCCGTGTCCACCGTCACCGCCGGGCCCTCCAACCCCAGCGTGTACGAGATCCGGCCGGTCACGACGCTTCCCGCGGTACCGGTGCTGATGAAGCCCATCGCCTCCGGCGGGAGTTCCGCGGCCATCCCGTAGTCGTGATACATCACACCGGCGAAAACACCCGTGCGACTGCCCCTCAGCGAGGTCGGGTCGATCCCGGCCCGCTCGACCGCCTCCCAGGACGCCTCCAGCAGAAGTCGCTGCTGCGGGTCCATCGCCAGCGCCTCATGGGGCGAGATCCCGAAGAACCCCGGATCGAACTGCGTGGCGCTCTCCAGGAAGCCGCCCTCAAGCACATAGCTGGTGCCCGGGTTATCCGGATCCGGGCTGTACAACGCTCCCAGATCCCAGCCGCGCGTGGTCGGGAACTCACCGATCCCGTCCCCGCCCTCGGAAACCAGCCGCCACAGATCCTCCGGAGAGTCGACCTCGCCCGGGAAGCGGCACGACATGCCCACGATCACGATCGGATCGTTCGTCACCGGCACCATCGCCGTGGGCACCACCACATCGGCGCCCTCGCCCAACAACTCGTTCAGCAGAAACTCCGCCAGCACCACCGGAGTCGGATAGTCGAACACCAGCGTGGACGGCAGCCGCAACCCGGTCGCGGCGTTCAACCGGTTACGCAACTCCACCGCGGTGAGCGAGTCGAAACCCAGCTCACGGAACTCCCGGCGCACCTCCACCGTCTCCGGCGAGGCGTGCCCGAGCACCATGGCCGCCTCGGTGCGCACCAGGTCCACCATTGCCTCGGCGCGCTCGGCCGCCCCCAGCGGAGCCAGCCGATTCAGCAACGTCGCCGCGACCACCGAACCGGACGCCGCCGACCGCCGACCGGCCCGGACGAGACCTCGCAGCAACGCGGGGACCTCGCCGAAAGCGCGCATCGCGGGCAGATCCATCCGGACGGGAATCAGCACCGCGTGCCCAAGGGACCCGAGTGCGGTGGCGACATCGAACAGCGCCATGCCTTGCTCGACGGAGAGCGGCGGCATGCCCGTACGGGTGATCCTCCGCATGTCGACATCGCTCAGCGTGCCGGTCAAGCCGGTGTCCTGAGTCCAGGGACCCCACACCAGCGACAGGGCGGCCAAGCCCTCGGCCCTGCGTGACCGGGCGAGTGCGTCCAAGAACGTGTTCGAGGCCGCGTAGTTGGCCTGACCGGGCGAACCCAGGACACCCGACAGCGAGGAGTACAGGATGAACGCCGCGAGGTCCAGGTCCTTGGTGAGCTCGTGCAGATGCCAGGCGGCGTCCACCTTCGGCCGCAGCACCGACTCCAGCCGCTCCGGCGTCAGCGAGGGAATCGTGCCGTCATCCAGCACACCAGCGGTGTGAATCACCGCGGTCAGCGGATGCCCCTCGTCCACACCGGCCAGCAGAGCCGCCACCTGACCCCGGTCGGCCATGTCACACGCCGCGACCGTAGCCTCGACACCGTGCGCGATCAGCTCGGCCCGCAACTCCACCGCACCCGGAGCCTCCAAACCCCGGCGACTGGTCAGCAGCAGATGCCGCACCCCGCGCTCGGCCACCAGATGCCGGGCCAGATGACCGCCCAGGCCACCGGTGCCACCGGTGATCAGGACTGTTCCGTCCGGATTCCATGGCTGTTCCGCCGCCTCCCGCGCCGGTGCCATGCGGGTCAGGCGCGGGACCCGCACCGTACTCTCACGCACCGCCGCCTGCGGTTCACCGGAGGCCAGCACCGCGGCCAGCGACGCTGAGGACAGTTCCGCATCGGTGTCGACCAGCAGAAACCGGCCCGGGTTCTCCCACTGCGCCGACCGCACCAGACCCCACACCGCCGCAGCCGCCAGATCGGCGACCACCTCGCCCTCCCCCGCCGCCACCGCACCACGAGTGACGAACACCAGCCGCGAAGCCTCGAACCGCTCATCGACCAAGCACTGCTGGAGCAGACCGAGGACGTGAGCGACCAGCTCGTGTGTCGACTCCACCACGTTCTCGGCGTCGGCCGACCCGACGGTGACCATGACCACGTCCGGCGCCGGATCCAGCGAGGCGAGCTCCCCGGTCAGCTCGACCACACTCGCGTCGGCCGCCGGGACCGGCGCCTCCGAGAGCGAGACCCAGTCCAGCCCGAACATGGAGTCCCGCCCGGTCTCCGGGCCACTGCCGGCGGCGGCGAGCTGGTCGGCCGAGACCGGCCGCAGCACCAGTGACCGTGCCGACAGCACCGGCTGCCCATCGGCATCCACCACGCTCACCGACACGGCGTCCTCGCCCACCTTGGCCAGGTGCACCCGCAGCAGCGCCGCTCCGGTGGCGTACAGGCTCACCTCCTGCCAGGAGAACGGCAGCCGCGTACCCGCCGCGGTGTCCAGCCCGGCGAAGGCGACCGCGTGCAGGGCAGCGTCCAGCAACGCCGGATGCACCCCGAACGCACCGGCGTCCAGCTGCGCCTGCTCCGGCAGAGCGACCTCGGCGAAGACCTCACCGCCGGCGCCCTGCCAGGCCGCCCGCAGGCCCTGGAACACCTCGCCGTAGCCGAGCGGGCTGTCGGCCAGCAGGTCGTAGAAGCCGTCCAGCGCGATCGCGGTCGCGCCGACCGGCGGCCACACCGCCGCGTCGAACGGTGCGACGGTCCGAGCTTGGGTGGCGAGCGTGCCGGTGGCATGCCGAACCCAGGGGACATCGTCACCGGCCTCCGCCGGCCGGGAGAAGACACTCAGGGTCCGACGGCCGGTCTCCTCCGGGGCGCCCACCGCGATCTGCACCGCGACCGCGTCGCCCTCGCTGAGGACCAGTGGAGCCGCCAGCGTCAGTTCCTCCACCAGGTCGCAGCCGACCTGGTCGCCCGCCTGGATCGCCAGCTCAAGGAATCCGGTGCCCGGGAAGAACACCATCCCGGCCACCTTGTGGTCGGCCAGCCACGGATGCGACGACAGCGACAACCGCCCGGCCAGCACGACCCCGCCGGAATCGGCCAGGCCCATGGTGGCGCCCAGCAGCGGATGGCGGACCGCCGCCAGTCCCGCCGCGGCTACGTTCCCCACGCCCATACCGACACCAGCGGACCAGTACCGATGGTGCTGGAAGGCGTAGGTGGGCAGGTCCACCTGGCGTCCACCTGTCAGTACGGCCTGCCAGTCCACCACCACGCCGCGCACGAACAGCTCGGCCGCCGAGACCAGAACCCGGTCCAGCCCGCCCTCGTCACGACGCAACGTCCCGGCGATCACCGCATCTGCTGCGGCCTCGTCCACGCATTCGCCGATGCCGATCGTCAGCACCGGATGCGAGCTCACCTCGACAAACGCCCGGTACCGCTGCTCCAGCAGTTCCCCGATCGCCGGGGCGAAATTGACCGTGTTGCGCAGGTTGTCACACCAGTACGCCGCGTCGAGTTCCGGCCCTTCCAGCCACAGACCGGTCACCGTCGACAACATCGGCACCCGCACCGCACGCGGAGCCACCTCCGCCAGGACCTGAGCCAGCTCCGCACCGATCAGATCGACCTGAACCGAATGCGACGCATAATCCACCGCGATACGACGAACCCGCACCCCATCCTCGGTCAGACGCTCCACCAACTCCTCGACGGCCTGCACCTCACCGGCCACCACCACGGAGCGAGGGCCGTTGATCGCCGCCACCGACACCCGGCCATCCCAGGACGACAGCCGCTCACGCACCTGCTCGACCGGCAACGCCACCGACGCCATCGCCCCGAGCCCGGCCAGCCGGTCGGCGATCAGACGGCTGCGCAACGCCACTATCCGCGCGCCGTCCTGCAACGACAGACCACCCGCGACCACCGCGGCCGCGATCTCGCCCTGAGAGTGGCCGACCACCGCGTCGGGACGGACCCCCAGCGACTCCCAGACCGCGGCCAGCGACACCATCACCGCGAACGACACCGGCTGAACCACATCCACCCGATCCAGCGACGGGGCGTTTTCGGCCTGGCGGATCACATCCAGCAGCGACCAGTCCACGAACGGCTCCAACGCCGCCGCACACTCCGCCATCCGGCCCGCGAAGACCGGTGACTCCTCAAGCAGGGCAGCACCCATCCCCGCCCACTGGGCTCCCTGGCCCGGGAACACCCACACCATCCGGCCGTCCACATCGGACACACCCCGGATCACACCCGTCGCCCACTCGCCGGCCTCGACTGCGGCAAGGCCCGCCAGCAACTCCGCATGGTCGGTCCCGACCACCACCGCACGGTGCTCGAACACCGACCGTGACGTCACCAGCGAGAACGCCGTGTCCACCGGACGCAGATCGCTGCGCGTCGCCACGTACGCACTCAGGCGACCCGCCTGATCGTGCAGCGCCTGGCCGGTCTTGCCCGAGACCACCCACGGCACCGCACCCGCCATCGGCGTGGGGTCCGTCACGCCCGGCTCGGCCTGCGGTGCTTCCGGCCCCGCTTCCAAGATCATGTGTGCGTTGGTGCCGCTGACCCCGAACGACGACACGCCCACCCGCCGTGGACGACCCGTCTCCGGCCACTCCCGCCGCTCGGTCAGCACTTCCACCGCGCCGGAGTCCCAGTCCACGTGCGAGGACGGCGCGTCCACGTGCAGCGTCTTGGGCAGCACGCCGTGCCGCATGGCCATGACCATCTTGATCACACTGGCCACACCCGCCGCCGCCTGCGCGTGGCCGATGTTCGACTTGATCGAGCCCAGCAGCAACGGACGGTCGTCCGACCGGTCCTGGCCGTAGGTCGCCAGCAGGGCCTGCGCCTCGATCGGGTCGCCCAGCACCGTACCCGTACCGTGCGCCTCGACCGCGTCCACCTCCGACGGCGACACTCCGGCGTTGGCCAGCGCCTGACGGATCACCCGGCGCTGGGAAGGACCGTTCGGCGCCGTCAGTCCGTTGGACGCGCCGTCCTGGTTGATCGCGGAACCACGGAGGATCGCCAGCACCTGATGCCCGTTGCGCTGAGCCTCCGACAGCCGCTCCAGCATCACCAGGCCGACGCCTTCGGACCACCCGATGCCGTCCGCCGAGTCGGAGAACGCCTTGCACCGGGCGTCCGGCGCCAGCCCGCCCTGCTCGCCGAACTCCGCGAACGCCGCGAGGGTGGCCATCACCGTCACGCCTCCGGCGAGTGCGCGTGAGCACTCCCCGTTGCGCATGGCCTGCGCCGCCAGGTGGATGGTCACCAGCGACGACGAACACGCGGTGTCCACCGTCACCGCCGGGCCCTCAAGACCGAAGGTGTAGGAGATCCGGCCGGAGGCCACACTGGCCAGCTGGCCGGTCATGATGTGACCGAGAGACTCCTCGCCGAGCATGTAGCTTGAGGCGACGGCACCGATGTAGACGCCGGTGTCGCTGCCCCGCAACGAGTGCGGATCGATGCCGGCCCGCTCGAAGGCCTCCCAGGCGGTCTCCAGCAGCAGGCGCTGCTGCGGGTCCATCGCCAGCGCCTCGCGCGGCGAGATCCGGAAGAACTCCGCGTCGAACTGGGGCGCGTCGAAGATGAACCCGCCCTTCAGGCCCAGATCGGCGAAGCTCTCCCAGCCGCGGTCGCTCGGGATCGTCGTGATGGCGTCCTGTCCTTCGAGGACCAGCCGCCACAGGTCCTCCGGGGAGTTCACCCCGCCGGGATAACGGCAGGCCATCGAGACGATGGCGATCGGGTCGTCCCCGGTCGAGACCGCGGCCACCGGCAGGATGACGTCGCCGTGCGCGCCGAGCACCTCGCTCAGGAGGTGCTCTCCCAGCGCGGCGGGGGTGGGGTAGTCGAAGACGAGAGTGGAAGGCAGGCGCAGGCCAGTGGCCAGGTTGAGCCGGTTGCGCAGCTCGATCGCGGTCAGCGAGTCGAAGCCCAGCTCGCGGAACTCACGACGGACGTCCACCGCCGCAGGATCGGAGTGTCCGAGGACGGCGGCGGCCTGCGCCCGGACCAGATCGACGACGAACCGGACGCGGTCGGCCTGCGCCAGACCGGCCAGCTGCCGCAGCAGCACCCCTTCTCCGGCGGCGGGCGCCGACGCCGCCGTACGGCGGGTGCTCCGCACGAGCCCGCGCAGCAGCGGCGGGACCAGCTGGGCGGGCATCGCCGGCAGATTCATCGGGACCGGGAGCACCAGCGGCGAATCCGACCCCAGTGACGTGTCGAACAACGCCATCCCCTGCTCGGGGGTGATCAGCAGTAGCCCCGTGGTGGTCATCCGCTGCACGTCTGCCTGCGTCATGCCCCCGGTCATCCCGGTGGCCTCCGCCCACAGCCCCCACGCCAGGGACAGGCCCGGCAGTCCTTGGGCCCTGCGGGTAGCCATCAGCGCGTCCAGCCACACGTTGGCCGCCGCGTAGTTGCCCTGACCGGCGTTGCCCATCACACCGGCCAGTGAGGAGAACACGACGAAGTCGGCCAGATCAAGATCTGCGGTGAGTTCGTGCAGGTTCCAGGCAGCGTCCACCTTCGGCCGCAGCACCGCGTCCAGCCGCTCCGGCGTCAGCGACGTGATGGTCCCGTCCGCCAGCACCCCCGCCGTATGGATCACCGCGGTCAGCGGATGCTCGGCGCCGATCCCGGCCAGCAGACCGGCCGTCGCTTCCCGGTCGGCCACATCGCAGGCGGCGATGGTCACCTGCGCGCCTTGCGCGGTCAGTTCCCGCTCCAGCTCGCGTGCGCCGGCCGCTTCCAGGCCCCTCCTGCTGACCAGCAACAGGTGCCGTACGCCGTGCTCGGCCACCAGATGCCGGGCCAGTTCCGCACCCAGAACGCCGGTCCCACCGGTGATCAGCACGGTGCCGTCCGGGTTCCAGCGCCGGGGCATCGTCAGCACGATCTTGCCGGTGTGCCGGGCCTGGCTCATGAACCGGAACGCCTCACGACCCCGCCGCACATCCCACGCCGTCACCGGCAACGGCCGCAGCTCACCGGCCGCGAACAACCCCGCCAGCTCGGTCAGGATCTCGTGCAACCGCTCCTGTCCGGCGTCTGTCACGTCGAACCACTGATAGACCAGTTCGGGGAACTGGTCCTGCTGGCGGATGTCCAGCTTGCCCAGCTCGATGAACCGGCCGCCCGGGCGCAGCAACCGCGCGGAAGCGTCGATGAACTCGCCGGTCAGCGAGTTGAGGACCACATCGATCCCCCGGTCACGGAACCGCTCCTCGAACTCCAGGGTGCGCGAGGACGCGATGTGATCATCCGGGATGCCCAGCGAGCGCAGCGCGTCCCACTTGGCCGGGCTGGCCGTGGCGAAGACCTCGACCCCCAGGCGCTGAGCCAGCTGAATCGCCGCCATACCGGTGCCTCCGGCACCCGCGTGCACCAGCAGCGTCTCGCCCGGCCGCAACCCGGCCAGATCCATCAGCCCGTAATAGGACGTCAGGAACGCCACCGGAATCGTCGCCGCCTGCTCGAAGGAGATCCCGTCAGGCACCTTCGCCAAGGCCGTGGCCTCGGCGACGACCATCGGGCCGAAGGCGCCCTCGGCCAGGCCCATCACGCGGTCTCCCGGGCTCAGGTCCTCGACCTCGGAGCCGACCTCCAGCACCACGCCGGCGGCCTCGCTGCCCATCAGGCTGACCATGTCCTGGAACCAGCCCAGCGCGTTCAACCCATCCAGCAGGTCCCGGAAGTTGATTCCCGCGGCGTGCACCGCGACGCGCACCTGCCTGGCCCCCAGCGGTTCCGCCACCTTCGGGAAGGGAAGCAGTTCCAGCGCGTCCAGGCTGCCCTTGGCCTGGCTGCCCAGCCGCCACGGCACCCCACCAGCCGGAGGCACCAGCCCCGCCCCCGACACCAGCGACGCCAACCGCGACACCCGCGCCTCACCTGCACGCACCACCGCCTGCGACTCGTCCGAGGACAGAACCGCGAGCAGCACGTCGCGCAAAGCCGCGAGCGAGGACTCCTCACCATCCACATCGACCAGGACGAACCGGCCCGGATTCTCCGACTGCGCACTGCGGACAAGACCCCACACCGCCGCGGCCGCCAGATCGGCGACCGCCTCACCCGCACCCGCCGACACCGCATTCCGCGTCACGAACACCAACCGCGAATCGCCGAACCGCTCCTCGGCCAGCCAGCCCTGCAGCAGGCTCAGCACTTCAGCGGTCGCCTCATGCGCCGCCGCCACCGCGTCCGCCATCGGCTCGGTGACGACCTCGACCAGCACCGCTTCCGGCACCTGACCCGCCTCGGCCAGCGCCGGCAGATCACGATGAAGAGCGACCGACTCCCACGTCCCCGCAAGACCCAGCACGTCCGGCTCAGATCCGGCGAACCCGGCCACCGCCATCGACACCGGAACGGCTTCGGGGACCTCCGGCAGCGGAGTCCAGTCCAACCGGAACAGCCCGTCCCGCGTCGCCGGTGCCCCACCCGCGGCGACCTGATCAGGTGAGAACGCACGGAGCACCAGCGAGCGCACGGACAGCACCGGCTCTCCGGCGGCGTCCACAGCGCTCAGCGACACCGTGTCTTCGCCCATCTTGGCCAGCCGGACGCGCAACAGCGCCGCTCCGGTGGCGTACAGGCTCACCTCCTGCCAGGAGAACGGCAACCGCGTACCCGCCGCGACGTCCAGCCCGGCGAAGGTCGACGCGTGCAACGCCGCGTCCAGCAAAGCCGGATGCACCCCGAACGCACCCGCGTCCGACTGCGCCTGCTCGGGCAGTGCGACCTCGGCGAACACCTCACCGCCAGCGCCCCACCAGGCCGCCTGCAACCCCTGGAACACCGGGCCGTAGACGAGCGAACTCTCGGCCATCCGCTGGTAGAAGCCGTCCAGCTCGATCGCGGTCGCGCCGGCTGGCGGCCACACCGCCGCATCGAACGGCACGGCTGGGGAGACGGCGGTCGTCCGGGGTCCGGTGGTCAGCGTGCCGGTGGCGTGCCGTACCCACTTCACCTCGTCGTCCGCGTCGGCGGGCCGGGCGTAGATGTTCACGCTCCGCCTGCCGGTCTCCTCTGGCGCACCCACCGCGATCTGGACCGCGACCGCGTCGTTCTCGCCCAGCACCAGCGGCGCGACCAGGGTCAGCTCCTCGACCACATCGCAGCCGACCTGGTCACCCGCCCGGACCGCCAGCTCAAGGAATCCGGTGCCGGGGAAGAACACCATTCCCGCCACCAGGTGATCGGCCAGCCAAGGATGCGACTTCACCGACAGGCGGCCGGTCAGCAGCACGCCGTCCGAGTCGGCCAGACTCACAGCGGCACCCAGCAGCGGGTGCCTGGTCGCGGACAGGCCCAGCACACGGGCGTCACCGCTCTGCTGGGCGCTCGGCCAGAACCGCTGGTGCTGGAAGGCATAGGTCGGCAGATCGACCCGGCGACCGCCCGGCAGCAGTGCCCGCCAGTCCACCGGCACGCCGCGCACGAACAGCTCGGCGGCCGAGACCAGGACACGGTCCAGCCCGCCCTCCTCTCGGCGCAAAGTCCCGGCGATCACCGCGTCCACTGCGGCCTCGTCCACGCATTCGCCGATGCCGATCGTCAGCACCGGGTGCGGGCTCACCTCGACGAACACGCGGTGGCGCTGCTCCAGCAGTTCCCTGATCGCCGGGGCGAAGTTGACCGTGTTGCGCAGGTTGTCACACCAATACCCGCCGTCGAGTTCCGGCCCCTTCAGCCACTGACCAGTCACGGTCGACAGCATCGGCACCCGCGCCGGCTGCGGCACCACCCCGGTCAGGACCTGGGCCAGTTCCGCGCCGATCAGATCAACCTGAGCCGAATGCGACGCATAGTCCACCGCGATACGGCGAACCCGCACCTCCTCACCCGACCATCGCTCCACCAAGTCTTCAACGGCCTGCACTTCACCGGCCACCACCACGGAGCGAGGGCCGTTGATCGCCGCGACCGACACCCGGCCATCCCAGACGGCCAGCCGCTCACGGACCTGCTCGACCGGCAACGCCACCGACGCCATCGCCCCGAGCCCCGCCAGCCGGTCGGCGATCAGACGGCTGCGCAACGCCACCACCCGGGCGCCGTCATCCAACGACAGACCACCCGCCACCACCGCAGCAGCGATCTCACCCTGCGAATGACCCACCACCGCGCCGGGACGGACCCCCAGCGACTCCCACACCGCCGCCAGCGACACCATCACCGCGAACGACACCGGCTGGACCACATCCACCCGATCCAGCGAGGGAGCGTCCTCGGCCTGCCGGATCACATCCAGCAGCGACCAGTCCACCAACGGCTCCAACGCCGCCGCACACTCCGCCATCCGACCCGCGAAGACCGGCGACTCCTCAAGCAGCCGCCCGCCCATACCCACCCACTGCGCCCCCTGACCCGGGAACACCCACACCGACTTCCCGACGACATCGGCCACACCCGAGACCACGCCACCGGCCGCGGGCTCACCCGCGACAACCGCGCCCAAGCCCGCCACCAGCTCGCCGCGATCCCCGCCGACCACCACCGCACGGTGCTCGAACACCGACCGCGACACCACCAGCGAAAACGCCGTATCGACCGAGTCCAGATCGGCCGCCTCCACCTGCGCCGCCAGACGACGCGCCTGACCACGCAACGACTCCTCGGTCTTCGCGGACAGCACCCACGGCACCACACCCGGCGCCCGGTCCTGCGGAGTCTTCTCCCCTTCCGGTGTTTCCGGTGCTTGTTCGAGGATGATGTGCGCGTTGGTGCCGCTGATCCCGAACGAGGACACACCCGCCCTGCGCGGATGACCGTTCCGCTGCCACTCCACCGGCTCGGTCAGCAGTTCCACCGCACCGGCCGACCAGTCCACGTGCGAAGACGGTTCCGTCACATGAAGCGTCTTGGGCAGCACACCATGCTGGAGGGCCAGGACCATCTTGATCACACCGGCCACGCCCGCAGCCGCCTGCGTGTGGCCGAGATTCGACTTGATCGACCCAAGAAGCAGCGGCCGGCCCTCCTCCCGATCCTGGCCATAGGTCGCCAGCAGCGCCTGCGCCTCGATCGGGTCACCCAGCGTCGTCCCCGTACCGTGGCCTTCGACCGCGTCCACCTCGGACGGCGAGAGCCCGGCACCGGCCAGCGCCTGCCGGATCACCCGCTGCTGCGACGGACCATTCGGCGCGGTCAACCCGTTGGACGCGCCGTCCTGGTTAATCGCCGAACTACGCATCACCGCCAATACCGGGTGACCGTTGCGCCGCGCGTCCGACAACCGCTCCAGCACCAGCATGCCCACACCCTCGGACCAGCTGGTGCCGTCCGCGGTGTCGGAGAACGCCTTGGACCGGCCGTCGGGCGCCATTCCGCCCTGCGCGCTGAAACCAATGAAGACCATGGGCGACGTCATCACCGTCACACCACCGGCCAGCGCCAGGCTGCACTCGCCCGACCGCAGCGCCTGCGCCGCCATGTGCATCGAGACCAGGGACGACGAGCAGGCGGTGTCCACCGTCACCGCCGGGCCCTCCAACCCCAGCGTGTACGAGAGACGGCCGGACAACACACTGGCGGCCAGACCGGTGACACCATGGCCTTGGAGATCCGCCTGAGCGTGCATTACCAGACTCATGTAGTCCTGGCCGTTAGTGCCCACGAACACGCCGGTGTGGCTGCCCTTCAGCGCGACCGGGTCGATCCCGGCCCGCTCGATCGCCTCCCAGGACGTCTCCAGCAGCACCCGCTGCTGCGGATCCATCGCCAGCGCCTCACGCGGCGAAATGCCGAAGAACCCCGCGTCGAACTCCGCCGCGTCCGCCAGGAACCCACCCTGGTCGATCGCGCCACCCAGCCCTGCCGTCCCCTCCAGATCCCAGCCCCGATTGGCCGGGGACGGCGAGATCGCGTCCTCACCCTCGATCAGCAACCGCCACAAACCCTCAGGAGAACTGACCCCGGCCGGAAAGCGGCACGCCATCGACACGATGGCGATCGGCTCGCGCTTACCCGACTCCACCTCTTCGAGCCGCCGACGGGTCTCGTGCAGATCGGCGGCGATCGACTTGAGGTAGTCAACGAGCTTCAGGTCTTCCGACATGGGCGAAGCCCTCCAGAGTATCCGCGCATGAGCCGGAAGATCACAGATCCTTGAGGCGGCCCAGCTCGCTTTCGATGAAGCCGAGAATGTCCTTGGTACTCGCCGATTCGAGCACTTCGGCGACGGTAATTTCACTAGTCTCCGTGCCGGTCTCGCTCACCGTCGCCAGCAGGTGGCGCAGCCGGGTGACGATGCCGTTTCTCGCGACCTCGTTCAGCGCGTGGCCGGAAAGCGCCGTCTCGAAGCGATTGAGATCGGCCAGCAAGGACAGTTCCGTGGCCTTGTTCTCCCCGGGCGCGATTTCCGCCAGGAGATGTTCGGCGAGGCTCGCGGGGGTGGGGTAGTCGAAGATGACGGTGGCCTGCAGCCGCAGTCCCGTCACCGCGTTCAGCCGGTTGCGCAGCTCCACCGTGGTGAGGGAATCGAAGCCCAGTTCGCGGAACTCCCGTCCCGGCTGGATCGCCTCTGCCGACTCGTGTGCCAGGACCAGTGCCGCCTGCGTGCGCACCAGCTCCGTCACCAGCCGCACCTGCTCGGCCTCGTCCAGTTCCGCCAGGCGGCGGACCAGTTCTTCCCCGCCCCCTGCGGAGGTGGAGGCCGCGGAGCGGCGGCCGACGCGGACCAAGCCGCGCATCAGGTGCGGGACCTCGCCCATCGCTCGCAGCACCGGCAGGTCCAGCCGCACCGGCACCACCATCGCCCGGGCCGAGGCGACGGCCGCTTCGAAGGCGGCAAGACCGTGCTCGGCCGACAGCGGCGGCATGCCCGGGCGGGTGACCCGCCGCAGCTCGGTGCCGCTCAACGTGCCGGTCATGCCGCTGTCCTGAGCCCACGAACCCCAGGCCAGCGACAACCCGGCCAGCCCCCGCGCGCGGCGCAGCTGGGCCAGGGCGTCCAGGAACGCGTTCGCCGCCGCGTAGTTGCCCTGACCAGGCGCACCGACGACACCCGCGAGCGCGGAGAAGACCACGAACCCGGCCAGGTCCATGTCCTGGGTGAGCTCGTGCAGGTGCCAGGCCGCGTCCACCTTCGGCCGCAGCACACTGTCCAGCCGCTCGGCCGACAGCGACGGGATCGTCCCATCGGCCAGCACACCGGCGGTGTGAATGATCGCGGTCAGCGGATGTCCGGCATCGATCCCGGCCAGCAGGTCCGCGACCTGGTCCCGGTCGGCCAGGTCACAGGTGGCGATCTCGACCTCGGCGCCGTACGCGATCAGCTCAGCCTGCAGGTCCACCGCGCCCGGAGCATCCAGGCCCCTCCGGCTGACCAGCAAGAGGTGCCGAACACCGCGTTCAACCACCACATGCCGGGCGAACAGCGCACCCAGACCACCGGTCCCGCCAGTGATCAACACTGTGCCGTCCGGAGCCCACGGACGAGCACCGTCCTCAACCGAGTCGATATCGGAGATGTCAGGGCTATCGGGCAGTACCCGCGCCAGCCGCGGCACCAGCATCTCACCCTCGCGCACCGCCACCTGCGGCTCGCCTGACGCCAGGACCCCGGCCAGCACCGGTGCGGAGATCTCGTGCTCGTCCGCGTCGACCAGCACGAACTGGTCCGGGTTCTCCGACTGGGCGCTGCGGACCAGACCCCACACCGCGGAAGCCGGCAGATCCGCGACCGTCTCACCGTCACCCGCGGCGATCGCACCCCGGGTGAGGAACACCAGACGCGAATCGGCGAACCGCTCATCGGCCAGCCACTGCTGCACGACCCCCAGCACCTGGGTGGTCAGCATGTGCGCCGACTCCACCGCTCCACCCGCCGGATCCGAGGCCACCTCCAGCACCACCACGGGCGGTACCGCATCCGCGGTGGCCGCTCCCAAGTCGTCCAATCCGAACACCGCCACGTCGCCGGTCTCCCCGGTCTCCGGCGTGCCCGCCACGGCCTTCCACTCGACCCCGAACAGCGATTCCCAGCCGATGCCGCGGTCCGGCCCGGCCAGTTCTCCGGCGGAGACCGGCCGCAGCCCCACCGACCGCGCCGACACCACCGGCGCGCCCGCCGCGTCGACCGCCGCCAGCTCCACCGAGTCGTCAGCGGTGCGGGCCAGCCGGACCCGCAACGCCGACGCTCCGCCGGCCTCCAGGGACACCCCGGCCCACGAGAACGGCACCAGGCCACCCTCGGAATCGTCAAGACCGGCGAAGATCACCGCGTGCAGCGCGGCGTCCAGCAAAGCCGGATGCAAACCGAACGCACCCGCCTCGGACTGCGCCTGCTCGGGCAGCGCCACCTCGGCGAAGATCTCACCATCGCGCTGCCAGGCCGCCCGCAGCCCCTGGAACACCGGACCGTATTCCAGTCCCTGGTCTGCCAGCTCGTCGTAGAAGCCGTCCAGTTCGACGGCGGTCGCGCCGGTCGGCGGCCAAACCGCCGCATCGAACGACCCTGCTGCCGGAGAACCGGTCGCGAGCGTGCCGGTGGCGTGCCGCACCCACGGCACATCCTCCCCGGCCTGCGCCGAGCGGGCGTAGACGTTCACGCTCCGGTGGCCCGACTCCTCCGGCGCGGCCACCGCGGTCTGCACCGCGACCGCCTCGCCCTCGCCCAGCACCAGCGGCGCGACCAGCGTCAGCTCCTCGACCACATCGCAGCCGACCTGGTCACCCGCCCGGACCGCCAGCTCAAGGAACCCGGTGCCGGGGAAGACCACCGTCCCGGCCACCGCGTGATCGGCCAGCCACGGATGCGTTCGCAGCGAGATACGTCCCGTCAGCACCATCCCATCGGAGTCGGCCAACCCGACCGCCGCGCTCAGCAGCGGGTGATCCGCGGCGGCCAGGCCCGCCGCCGCCACGTTCCCTCCGCCGGAACCGGCGCTGTCGGGCCAGTACCTGCGGTGCTCGAAGGGGTAGGTGGGCAGATCGACCCGGCCTCCCCTCGGGAGCACCGCCCGCCAGTCCACCGGCACCCCGTGCACGTGCAGCCGGGCCAGCGCCGTCAGCACCGCCGTGTGCTCGTCTCGATCCTTGCGCAGCACCGGCACGAGCACGTTGTCGATCTCCGCGGCAAGGGTGTCCTGGGCCATCGCGGTCAGGACCCCGTCGGGGCCCAGCTCCAGATAGGCCCGTACGCCCTGAGTCTCCAGCGTGCGGACGCCGTCGGCGAAGCGGACCGCGCCACGGACCTGGTCCACCCAGTAGCCCGGCGAGCACACCTGCTCGGTCGTGGCCGCCTGGCCGGTCAGGGTCGACACGATGGGGATACGCGGCGGGTTGTAGGCGAGCCTGCTCGCCAGCGTGCGGAAGTCTTCCAGCATCGGGTCCATCAGCGGCGAGTGGAACGCGTGCGAGACCCGCAACCGCCGCGTCCTGACGCCCTGGGATTCCAGCGCGGCGGCGACCTCAAGCACCGCCTCCTCGGCACCGGAGAGCACCAGCGAGGCAGGACCGTTGACCGCCGCGATCGACACCTCACCCGAACGCCCGGCCAGCAAATCGGCAACCTGATCCTCGGACGCCTGGACCGCGACCATCGCCCCACCCGCGGGCAGCGCCTGCATCAACCGCGCCCGGGCCGCCACCAGCGCGCACGCATCGCTCAGGGACAGCACCCCGGCCACGTGCGCGGCGGTGATCTCCCCGATCGAATGGCCGGCCAGCACATCCGGCACCACGCCCCAGGACTCGACCAGCCGGAACAGGGCGGTCTCCAGCGCGAACAGCGCCGGCTGCGCCCATCCGGTCTGGTCCAGCGCATCGGCTTCGGGCGTGCCCGGCTCGGCGAACAGGACCTCGCGCAACGAACGACCCAGCCCGATCGGCTCAAGCGAAGGCTCCAGCTCGGCGATCACCTCGTCCAGCGCCTGCGCGAACACCGGGAACCGGTCATACAGCTCCCGGCCCATGCCCGCCCGCTGACTGCCCTGACCGGTGAACAACACCGCCAGCTGCGGCTCCGCCCCGGCCACCGCGCGCAGCACACCCGCACCCGGCCGGTCCTCCGCCAGCGCGCCCAGCCCGGCAAGCAGACCATCACGGTCTCCGGCCAGCACCACCGCACGATGCTCGAACGCCGACCGCGTCGTGGCCAGCGCGAACGCCGTATCGGCCAGCGCAACCTCACCGCGCTCCCGCACATGCGAGACCAGCCGCTCGGCCTGCGCCCGCAACGCCTGATCCGTCTTGGCCGAGACCAGCACCGGCACCACACCAGCGGGCGGCGCCTGATCCTCCGCATCCGGACCGGCCGGAACCTCCGGCCCCTCCTCCAAGATCACGTGGGCGTTGGTGCCGCTGATCCCGAAGGAGGAGACACCCGCCCGGCGCGGACGGCCGGTCCGCGGCCATTCGGCGGGCTCGGTCAGCAGTTCCACCGCGCCCGAGGTCCAGTCCACGTGCGAGGACGGCTCGTCCACGTGCAGCGTCTTGGGCAGCACGCCATGCCGGAGGGCCAGCACCATCTTGATCACACCGGCGACACCCGCCGCCGCCTGCGTGTGACCGATGTTGGACTTGATCGCGCCCAACAGCAGCGGGCGGTCCTCCTGCCTGTCCTTGCCGTAGGTCGCCAGCAGCGCCTGGGCCTCGATCGGGTCGCCCAGCGCGGTTCCCGTGCCGTGTGCCTCGACCGCGTCCACCTCGGACGGCGACACTCCGGCATTGGCCAGCGCCTGCCGGATCACCCGCTGCTGCGAGGGACCATTTGGAGCGGTCAGGCCGTTGGACGCGCCGTCCTGGTTGATCGCCGAACCACGGACGATCGCCAGCACCTGATGCCCGTTGCGGCGGGCGTCCGACAGCCGCTCCAGGACCAGCATGCCCACGCCCTCGGAATAGCTGGTGCCGTCCGCCGTGTCGGCGAAGGCCTTGCACCGGCCGTCCTGCGCCAGCCCGCCCTGGGCGCTGAAACCGATGATCCCCAGCGGCGAGGCCATCACCGTCGCGCCACCGGTCAGCGCCAGATCGCACTCGCCCGAGCGCAGCGCCTGCACCCCGAGGTGCATCGCCACCAGCGACGAAGAACACGCGGTGTCCACCGTCACCGCCGGGCCCTCAAGACCCAGCGTGTACGAGAGACGGCCGGACAACACGCTGGCCGACAGACCGGTGACGCCATGGCCTTGGACATCCGCCTGAGCGCTCACGATCAAGCTTGAGTAGTCCTGGCCGTTGGTGCCGACGAACACGCCGGTCTGGCTGCCCTTCAGCGAGACCGGGTCGATCCCGGCCCGCTCGACGGCCTCCCACACCCCTTCCAGCAGCAACCGCTGCTGCGGGTCCATCGCCAGCGCCTCACGCGGCGAGATCCCGAAGAACCCGGCGTCGAACCCGGCCACATCAGGCAGGAACCCGCCCTGATCGGTCGCGCTGCTGCCCCGGCCGGCCGACCCGAACAGCATCTCCATGTCCCAGCCGCGATCGGTGGGGAAGGGGGTGATCGCGTCCTCGCCTTCGGACAGCAGCCGCCACAGCTCTTCCGGCGAGTTCACCTCGCCGGGGAACCGGCAGCTCATGCCCACAATCACGATGGGATCGCCCGCGACTCCCGCCTTCTGCGCGGCCACCACACCCGAGGCCACGGCCTGGTCCTGGCGACCCAGCAACTCCGACACCAGGAATCGGGCCAGCACGGCCGGCGTCGGGTAGTCGAACACCAGCGTGGCCGGCAGCCGCAGCCCCGTCGCCGTGTTCAACCGGTTACGCAACTCCACGGCGGTGAGGGAGTCGAAGCCCAGCTCGCGGAACTCACGCCGCGGCTGGACCGCGTCCGCCGACGGGTGCCCCAGCACCACCGCGGCCTGAGCGCGCACCAGCTCGACCACCAGCCGCACCTGCTCGTTCTCGCCCAGCCCGACCAGCCGCCGTACCAGCTCCGCGTCGCCGGCCACCGGGGTGGAGACCGCCGATCGGCGGCCTGCCCGCACCAGGCCCCGCATCAGATGCGGCACCTCAGGGAACGTGCGCAGGACCGGTAGATCCAGCCGCACCGGCACCACCGCCGGCTGCGCCGACGTGGCAGCCGACTCGAACGCCGCGAGTCCTTCCTCGGGCGACAGCGGCGGCATGCCCGCCCGCGCTATCCGGCGCAGCTCGATCGCGCCGAGGCCACCGGTCATCCCGGTTTCCTGCGCCCACAAGCCCCAGGCCAGCGACAACCCGGGCAGCCCCTGCGCCCGGCGCAGCTGGGCCAGCGAGTCGAGGAACGCGTTGGCCGCCGCGTAGTTGCCCTGACCGGCGTTGCCCAGCACCCCCGCGAGGGAGGAGAAGACCACGAACGCCGCGAGGTCCAGGTCCTTGGTGAGCTCGTGCAGGTGCCAGGCGGCGTCCACCTTGGGACGCAGCACCGCGTCCAGCCGCTCCGGCGTCAGCGCGGGAATCGTGCCGTCATCCAGCACACCCGCCGTGTGAATGACCGCGGTCAGCGGATGCTCGGCCGGCACCTGCGCCAGCAGGGCAGCCACGTGGTCCCGGTCGGACACATCGCAGGACGCGATCGTGACCTCGACGCCGTGCGCGATCAGCTCGGCCTGCAACTCCACCGCACCCGGAGCCTCCAGGCCCCGGCGACTGGTCAGCAGCAGATGCCGCACCCCGCGCTCGGCCACCAGATGCCGGGCGAACAGCGCGCCAAGGCCACCGGTCCCGCCAGTGATCAACACTGTGCCGTCCGGATCCCACGGCCGTTCGACCTGGGGGCCGGGCACCACCCGCGCGAGCCGGGCCACCCGCACCTCATCCCCGCGCACCGCCACCTGCGGCTCGTCTGACGCCAGCACTCCGGCCAGCAGCGATACGGAGATCTCCTGATCGTCCACATCGACCAGTGCGAACCGGCCCGGATTCTCCGACTGGGCGCTACGGACAAGACCTCGAGCTGCGGCCACCACCGGATCCGGCGCCGCTTCGCCCTCGGTCGCGACCGCAGCCCGAGTAAGGAACACCAGACGCGAGTCGGCCAACCGCTCATCGGCCAGCCACCGCTGTACCAGATCCAGAACGCGGGTGGTCAGCGCATGCGCCGACTCCACCACTCCGGCGGCCGGATCCGTGATCAGCTCCGTCAACACCACGCCCGGGACCGGACCCGACTCCAGCAGGGACGAGAGATCCTCGTGGACCGAAAGTCCGCTCGACTCTTCGGCCGCGTTGTCGCCGGCTGCCCGCAACGCCGCTGCGGCGCCCAGTGTGTCCCGGCCGAGCAGGCCCACCGTTGCCGGTGCCCCAGCGGCCTCCGGCGTACCGGCCATGGGGGCCCACTCCACCCGGAACAACGCGTCCCGCCCGGCGTCACGACCATTCAGAGCGAGCTGCTCGGTGGAGATCGGTCGCAGGACCACCGACCGGGCCGTCACCACCGGCGACCCGGACGCGTCGACCGCGCTCAGCGACACAGCGTCGTCGCCCGCCCCGGCCAGCCGTACCCGCAGCATCGAGGCGCCGCCCGCGTGCAGGCACACCTCACCCCAGGAGAACGGTTCCTGGACAGCCTCGGCATCGGCGATCGGCGTCACCTGCAGGACCGCGTCCAGCAACGCCGGGTGCAACCCGAACGAATCCGCTCCGCCGACGTGCTCCGGCAAGCTCAGCTCGGCGAAGATCTCACCGTCAGCACCCTGCCAGGCCGCCCGCAGACCCTGGAACGCCGGACCGTATGCCAGCCCTCGGGTGGCCAGCTCATCGTAAAGGCCATCCAGGTCGATGGCGGTCGTCCCGGCTGGGGGCCACACCGCCGCGTCGAACGGCACGGCTTCCGGAGCACCGGTCGCGAGCGTGCCGGTGGCGTGCAGCACCCACCGCACATCATCGGCCGCGTCCGCCGACCGGGAGTAGACGCTCAGGCTTCGGCGGCCCTGCTCCTCCGTGGCATCGACCCATACCTGGACCGCGACGGCCGCACCCTCGCCCAGCGCCAGCGGCGCGACCAGCGCCAACTCCTCCACCAAATCGCAGCCGACCTGGTCACCCGCCCTGATCGCCAGCTCCACGAACACGCTGCCCGGCACCACCACCGAGCCCGCCACCATGTGATCGGCGAGCCACGGCTGGGCGCTCACCGACAACCTCCCGGTCAGGACCACCCCGTCGGAGTTGGCCAGCGACATCGCCGCGCCCAGCAGCGGGTGCCTTGTCGCGGACAGGCCCAGCACACGGGCATCACCGCTCTGCTTGGCGTTCGGCCAGAACCGCTGGTGCTGGAAGGCGTAGGTCGGCAGATCGACCCTGCGCCCACCGGCCAGTACCGCCGGCCAGTCCACCGCCACGCCGCGCACGAACAGCTCGGCCGCCGAGACCAGGAGACGGTCCAGCCCGCCTTCATCCCGGCGCAAGGTCCCGGCGATCACCGCGTCCACCGCAGCCTCGTCCACGCACTCCCCGATGCCGATCGTCAGCACCGGGTGCGGACTCACCTCCACGAACGCCCGGTATCGCTGCTCCAGCAGCTGCCCGATCGCCGGGGCGAAGGCCACCGTGTTGCGCAGGTTGTCACACCAATACGCCGCGTCGAGTTCCGGCCCTTCCAGCCACTGACCGGTCACCGTCGACAGCATCGGCACCCGCACCGGACGCGGAGCCACTTCCGCCAGGACCTGGGCCAGTTCCGCACCGATCAGATCGACCTGAGCCGAATGCGAGGCATAGTCCACCGCGATACGCCGGACCCGCACCTCATCCGCGGCAAGCCGCTCAACCAGTTCCTCGACCGCGACGACCTCACCGGCCACCACCACCGAACTGGGGCCGTTGATGGCCGCGACCGACACCCGGCCATCCCAGACGGCCAGCCGCTCACGGACCCGCTCGACCGGCAACGCCACCGACGCCATCGCGCCAAGCCCCGCCAGCCGGTCGGCGATCAGACGGCTGCGCAACGCCACTATCCGGGCACCGTCCTGCAACGAGAGGCCACCCGCGACCACGGCGGCGGCGATCTCGCCCTGCGAGTGGCCGACCACGGCGTCGGGGCGAACACCCAGGGACTCCCAGACCGCGGCCAGCGACACCATCACCGCGAAGGACACCGGCTGGACCACATCCACCCGATCCAGCGACGGAGCGTCCTCGGCCTGCCGGATCACGTCCAGCAGCGACCAGTCCACGAACGGCTCCAACGCCGCCGCGCACTCCGCCATCCGGCCCGCGAAAACCGGCGACTCCTCAAGCAGCCGCCCGCCCATGCCAACCCACTGCGCTCCCTGACCCGGGAACACCCACACCGACTTCCCATCGACGTCGGCCACTCCCGCGATCACCCGAGCCGCCGACTCACCGGCCTCGACCACGGACAGGCCCGCCAGTAGTTCCTCGCGGTCGTGGCCGACCACCACCGCGCGGTGCTCGAACGCCGACCGCGACACCACCAGCGAGAACGCCGTGTCGACCGGGTTCAGATCGCCGGCCTCCACGTGCGCCGCCAGACGACGGGCCTGGCCACGCAACGACTCCTCGGTCTTCGCCGAGACCACCCACGGCACGACACCCGGCGCCTGTTCCACCGGCTCCGTTACAGGAGCCTCCGGCCCCTGCTCCAAGATCACGTGCGCGTTGGTGCCGCTGATCCCGAAGGAGGACACGCCCGCCCGGCGTGGGTGACCGTTCTGCTGCCACTCCACCGGCTCGGTCAGCAGCTCCACCGCGCCAGAGGCCCAGTCCACGTGCGACGATGGCGCATCCACGTGCAACGTCTGAGGCAGCACCCCGTGCCGCATCGCCAGGACCATCTTGATCACACCGGCCACACCCGCAGCCGCCTGCGTGTGACCGAGGTTCGACTTCACCGAACCCAGCAGCAGCGGCCGGCCCTCCTCCCGATCCTGCCCATAGGTCGCCAGCAGCGCCTGCGCCTCGATCGGGTCACCCAGCGTCGTACCCGTGCCGTGCGCCTCGACCGCGTCCACGTCCGCGGCGGACAATCCCGCGACGGCCAGCGCCTGGCGGATCACCCGCTGCTGAGAAGGACCGTTCGGCGCGGTCAGCCCGTTCGACGCGCCGTCCTGGTTGACGGCGGAGCCACGCACGACCGCGAGCACATGGTGGCCGTTGCGGCGGGCGTCAGACAGCCGCTCCAGCATCACCAGGCCGACGCCCTCGGACCAGCCGGTGCCGTCCGCGGTGTCGGAGAACGCCTTGCACCGCCCATCGCCGGCCAGCCCGCCCTGCGCGCTGAAGTCGATGAACACGCCCGGCGTGGCCATCACGCTCACGCCGCCGGCCAGCGCCAGATCGCACTCGCCCGAGCGCAGCGCCTGCGCGGCCATGTGCATCGCCACCAGCGACGAAGAACACGCGGTGTCCACCGTCACCGCCGGACCCTCAAGACCCAGCGCGTACGCGACACGGCCGGTGAGGATGCTCCCGGCGCTACCGGTGCTGACGAAGGTCATCACATCCGGCGAGAACTCAGCGCTCATCCCGTAGTCGTGGAAGATCGCCCCGGCCCACACACCGGTACGGCTGCCGCGCAACGAGACCGGGTCGATCCCCGCCCGCTCGACCGCCTCCCAGGACGCCTCCAGCAGCAACCGCTGCTGCGGATCCATCGCCAGCGCCTCACGCGGCGAAATACCGAAGAACCCCGGATCGAATTCGGTCGCGTCAGCGAGGAACCCGCCCTGGAAGCCCAGCTCGCCCTGCACCTGCCAGCCCCGGTCCCTGGGCACCGGGGAGATGGCGTCCCGGCCGTCGGCGACCAGCCGCCACAGATCCTCCGGAGAGCTCACCTCGCCGGGGAAGCGGCAGGCCATCGAGACGATGGCGATCTGGTCGTCCGCCACCGCGGTGGCGACCACCGGCGGAATCGCGTCGCCGTGCACGCCGAGCAGTTCACTGAGCAGGTACTCGCCGAGTGCGGTGGGGGTGGGGTAGTCGAAGACGAGGGTGGAGGGCAGGCGCAGCCCGGTGGCGTCGTTGAGCCGGTTGCGCAGTTCGAGCGCGGTCAGCGAGTCGAAGCCCAGCTCACGGAACTCACGCCGGACATCCACCCCCTCCACGGAGGAATGTCCGAGGACGGCGGCGGCCTGCGCCCGGACCAGGTCCACCAGCAGCTGGATCCGCTGCGGGTGGGCCAGAGCGGCCAGCTGCCGGGACAGCGCCTCGCCCGCGCCACCGCCTCCGGCCGCCGACAGCGCGGCGGCCGTACGGCGAGTGCCCCGCACCAGCCCGCGCAGCAACGGCGGCACCAGGTGAGCGGGCATCGCCGACAGGTTCAGCCGCACGGGGACCACAAGCGGTGAATCCGAGCCGATGGCCGCGTCGAACAGCGCCAGCCCCTGCTCGGTGCTGATCGGTGGAATCCCGGCGGCGGCCATCCGCTGCACGCTGGCCTGCGACATGCCCCCGGTCATCCCGGTGGCCTGCGCCCACAGTCCCCAGGTGAGCGACAGCCCCGGCAGCCCCTGTACCCGGCGCTGCGCCATCAACCCATCCAGCCAGGCATTGGCCGCCGCGTAGTTGCCCTGCCCCGCGTTGCCTATCAGCCCGGCCAGCGAGGAGAACACCACGAACTCGGCCAGGTCCAGGCCCTGGGTCAGCTCGTGCAGATGCCAGGCCGCATCGACCTTCGGCCGCAGCACCGCGTCCACTCGCTCCGGTGTCAGCGAGGGGATCGTCCCGTCATCCACGATTCCAGCCGCGTGAATCACCGCGGTCAGCGGATGCTCGGCGTCGACCCCGGCCAGCAGGCCGGCCACCGCGTCCCGGTCGGCCATGTCGCAGGCGCTGATGGTGACCCGGGCGCCCTGATCGCTCAGCTCCTGGTGAAGCTCTGTCACACCGGGGGCGTCGGGGCCTCGGCGGCTGGCCAGCAGCAGATGCCGCACCCCGTGCGCGGCCACCAGATGGCGGGCCACCTCCGCACCCAGGCCACTGGTGCCGCCGGTGACGAGCACGGTGCCTTCCGGGTTCCACCGGCGCGGCATGGTCAGCACGATCTTGCCGGTGTGGCGGGCCTGGCTCATGAACCGGAACGCCTCACGGCCCCGGCGCACATCCCACGCCGTGAACGGCAACGGCCGCAACTCACCGACCGAGATCAGTTCCATCAACTCGGTCAGGATCTGCTGCAGCCGCTCGGCACCGGCGTCCAGCATGTCGAACCAGTGGTACGTCAGCCCGGGGAACTGCGCCTGGTCGCGGATGTCCAGCTTGCCCATCTCGATGAACCGGCCGCCCGGACGGAGCAGTCGCGCCGAGGCGTCGATGGGCTCCCCGGTCAGCGAGTTGAGCACCACATCGATGCCCCGCTCACCGCAGACCGCGCGGAACTGCTCCTCGAAGTCCAGGGTCCGCGATGAGGCAATGTGATCGTCGGGGATGCCCAGCGAGCGGAGGACGTCCCACTTGGCGGGACTCGCCGTCGCGAACACCTCGACCCCCAGCCGCTGGGCCAGCTGGATCGCCGCCATGCCCACGCCGCCCGTGCCGGCGTGCACCAGGAGCGACTCGCCCGACCGCAACCCGGCCAGATCCATCAGCCCGTAATAGGCGGTCAGGAACGTCACCGGGATGGTCGCCGCCTGCTCGAACGAAATCCCGTCGGGGATCTTGGACAGGACCTGGGAGCTGGTGACCACCGGGCCGAACGCGCCTTCGGTCAGACAGACCACCCGGTCCCCCGGGCGCAGGTCGTCGACCTCGGGGCCGACCTCCAGCACCACGCCGGCGGCCTCGCCGCCCATCAGGCCGACCTTGTCCTGGAACCAGCCCAGCGCGTGCAGCGCGTCCAGCAGGTCACGGAAGTTCACGCCCGCCGCGTGCACCGCCACCCGCACCTGCCCGGCCGCCAACGGCTCGGCCGTCCCCGGGTAGTTGATGAGCTCCAGCGCGTCCAGGCTGCCCTTGGCCCTGCTCCCCAGCTTCCACGCCGTACCGGACGGAGGCAGCAGACCCGCCCCCGACGCCAGCGATGCCAACCGCGGCGCCCGCACTCCACCGCCACGCACCGCCACCTGCGGCTCGCCGGAAACCAGCACCCCACCCAGCAACCCGCCCAGCGCACCGAGCCGCACCGACTCCTCATCCACGTCCACCAGCACGAACCGGCCCGGGTTCTCCGCCTGCGCGCTGCGCACCATCCCCCACACCGCCGCGGCCGCCAGATCGGTGACCTCCTCGCCGTCGCCCGCCGCGACCGCCCCCCGGGTGAGGAACACCAGTCGCGACTCGGCGAACCGCTCCTCGGCCAGCCAGCTCTGCAACAGGCCCAGCACCCCACGGGTCACCTGATGCGTCGAGGCCACCGCGTCCGCACCCGACGCGGTCTCGACCTCGGCCAGCACCACACCTGGCACCGAGCCCGCCTCGGCCAGCGCCGGAAGATCATGATGAACCGCGACCGAATCCCACGTCCCCGCCAGACCCAGCGCGTCCGGCTCGAAGGCCGTGAAGCCGACGATCGCCACCGG
Source organism: Acrocarpospora sp. B8E8 (assembly GCF_039871605.1). Lineage (NCBI taxonomy): Bacteria > Bacillati > Actinomycetota > Actinomycetes > Streptosporangiales > Streptosporangiaceae > Acrocarpospora > Acrocarpospora sp. B8E8. The sequence continues at coordinate 106,836 of NZ_JBDPLV010000023.1, forward strand.
CACCGGATCGGCCACCGGAACATCGGAAAGCGCGGTCCACTCCAGCCGGAACAGCCCGTCGCGCTCCGCCTGGCCATCACCCGCAGCGGCGATCTGACCGGGCGAGAACGGGCGCAGCACCAGCGAGCGCGCCGACAGCACCGGCTCCCCGGCGGCGTCCACCGCCGTCAGCGTGGCCGAGTCGGCGGCGGTCCGGCTCAGCCGCACGCGCAGCATCGCCGCCCCGGTGGCGTGCAGGCTCACCTCACTCCACGAGAACGGCAACCGGCCGCCTTCGGACTCGTCAAGACCGGCGAAGGTCACCGCGTGCAACGCCGCGTCCAGCAGAGCCGGATGCACCCCGAACGAACCCGCGCTCGACTGCGCCTGCTCGGGCAGGACGACCTCGCCGAACACCGCACCGTCGGCACCGCGCCAGGCCGCCCGCAGCCCCTGGAACACCGGGCCGTATGCGAACCCGCCCGCGGCCAGTCCCTCGTACAGCCCGTCCAGCTCGATCTCGGTCGCCCCCTGCGGGGGCCAGACCGCCGCGTCGAACGGTACGGCAGTGGACACGCCGGTCGCGAGCGTGCCGGTGGCGTGCCGCGTCCACGGCACATCGGCGGCGGCTTGCGCCGACCGGGCGTAGACGCTCACGCTCCGGTGGCCGGTCTCCTGGGCGGCGCCCACCCACACCTGCACCGCGACGGCGTCGGTCTCGGTCAGCACCAGCGGCGCGGTCAGGGTCAGCTCCTCCACCAGGTCACAGCCGACCTGGTCGCCCGCGCGGATCGCCAGTTCCAGGAATCCGGTGCCCGGGAAGATCACTGTCCCGGCCACCGCGTGATCGGCCAGCCACGGATGCGACGAGAGCGACAGACGGCCGGTCAGCAGCACCCCGTCGGAGTCGGCCAGACCCACGGCGGCGCCCAGCAGCGGATGATCCGTCACCGTCAACCCCGCCGCAGCCACATTCCCCACCCGGGAAGCCGCCCCGGGCCAGTACCGTTCGTGCTGGAAGGCATAGGTCGGCAGGTCGACCCGGTGCCCGCGAGGGAGCACCGCCTGCCAGTTCACCGATACGCCGTGCACGTGCAGCTGAGCCAGCGCCTCGATGACGACCTCGTGCTCGTCCCGGTCCCGGCGCAGCACCGGCACCAGCACGTTGTCGATCTCCGCGGCAAGGGTGTCCTGGGCCATCGCGGTCAGGACCCCGTCGGGGCCCAGCTCCAGATAGGCCCGTACGCCCTGAGTCTCCAGCGTGCGGACGCCGTCGGCGAAGCGGACCGCGCCACGGACCTGATCCACCCAGTAGCCCGGCGAGCACAGCTGCTCGGCTGTGGCCTGCTCTCCGGTCAGGGTGGACACGATCGGAGTTCGCGGCGGGTTGTAGGTGAGCCTGCTCGCCAGCGTGCGGAAGTCCGCCAGCATCGGGTCCATCAGCGGCGAGTGGAACGCGTGCGACACCCGCAACCGCTTGGTGCGCACCCCGCGCTTCGCCAGCGCGGCGGCGACCTCAAGGACCGGCTGCTCGGCCCCGGAGATCACCATCGAGGCCGGGCCGTTCACCGCCGCGATCGACACCTGGTCTTCGCGCCCGGCCAGCAGCTCGGCGACCTCCTCCTCGGAGGTCTGCACCGCCACCATCGCCCCACCTGCGGGAAGGGCCTGCATCAGCCGCGCTCGGGCCGCCACCAACGCACACGCGTCGGCCAGCGACAGCACCCCGGCCACGTGAGCGGCGGTGATCTCCCCGATCGAGTGCCCGGCCAGCACCTCCGGCCGGATCCCCCACGAGGACACCAGCCGGAACAGCGCGGTCTCCACCGCGAACAGCGCCGGCTGCGCCCATCCGGTCTGATCCAGCAGCTCTGTCTCGGCGAACATGACGTCGCGCAGCGGCCTGTCGAGCAGGGGGTCCAGCTCCGCGATCACCGCGTCCAGCGCCTGGGCGAACACCGGGAACCGGTCGTACAGCTCGCGGCCCATGCCCGCCCGCTGGCTGCCCTGGCCGGTGAACAGCACCGCAAGCCGCGGCTCCGCCGCCGCCACGCCGCGCACCACACCCGCACCCTGCCGATCCTCGGCCAGCGCGCCCAGCCCGGCCAGCGCACTCTCGCGGTCGCTCGCCAGCACCACCGCGCGATACTCGAACGCCGGACGGGTCGTGGCCATCGAGAACGCCGTGTCTGCAAGCGCCACCTCGCGGTGGCCCTCCACGTGCGAAGCCAGCCGCGCGGCCTGCGCCCGCAACACCCCTGCGGTACGGGCCGACACCAGCACCGGCAGCACACCCGCACCTGCGGCCGGCGCATCGTCCCGCGCCACCGTTCCGGCCTCGACCTGCGGAGCCGCCGGCCCCTGCTCGAGGATGACGTGGGCGTTGGTGCCGCTGATCCCGAAGGAGGAGACACCCGCTCGGCGTGGGTGACCGGTCAGCGGCCATTCGGCCGACTCGGTCAGCAGTTCCACCGCGCCGGAGGTCCAGTCCACGTGCGAGGAAGGCTCGTCCACGTGCAGCGTCTTGGGCAGCATCCCGTGCCGCATCGCCAGCACCATCTTGATCACACCGGCGACGCCGGCGGCGGCCTGCGTGTGACCGAAGTTCGACTTGATCGCGCCCACCAGCAGCGGCCGGCCCTCCGGCCGGCCCTTTCCGTAGGTGGCCAGCAGAGCCTGGGCCTCGATCGGGTCACCCAGCGTGGTTCCGGTGCCGTGCGCCTCCACCGCGTCCACCTCGGACGGCGACAGCCCCGAAACGGCCAGCGCCTGGCGGATCACCCGCTGCTGCGAAGGACCGTTCGGCGCGGTCAGACCGTTGGACGCGCCGTCCTGGTTGATCGCCGACCCACGCAGCACCGCCAGTACCTCATGCCCGTTGCGGCGGGCGTCCGACAGCCGCTCCAGGACCAGCACACCCATGCCCTCAGACCAGGTCGTACCGTCGGCGGTGTCGGAGAACGCCTTGCACCGCCCATCAGGCGCCAACCCACCCTGCGCGCTGAACCCGATGAACCCGATCGGGGTGGTCATCACCGTGGCGCCCCCGGCCAGCGCCAGACTGCACTCGCCCGAGCGCAGCGCCTGCGCCGCCATGTGCATCGCCACCAGCGACGACGAACACGCGGTGTCCACCGTCACCGCCGGGCCCTCCAACCCAAGGGTGTAGGACAGGCGACCCGACAGCACGCTGGCCGACATACCGGTAATGGCGTGGCCTTCCACGTCTGCCTCGGCGTTCATCATCAGGCTCATGTAGTCCTGACCGTTGGTGCCCACGAACACCCCGGTGGGGCTGCCCTTCAGCGAGACCGGGTCGATCCCGGTCCGCTCGATCGCCTCCCACACCCCCTCCAGCAGCAGCCGCTGCTGGGGGTCCATCGCCAGCGCCTCACGCGGCGAGATCCCGAAGAACCCCGCGTCGAAGCCGGCCACATCCGCCAGGAACCCGCCCTGGATGTCCAAGCCCGTCCCGGAGAACATGTCCAGGTCCCAGCCACGATCGGACGGGACCGGCGAGATCGCGTCCGCACCCTCGGACAGCAGCCGCCACAGCTCTTCCGGAGAGTTCACCCCGCCGGGGAATCGGCAGCTCATGCCCACGATCGCGATCGGATCGTCCGCCACTCCGGCTTTCTGCTCGGCCACCACGCCGGAGGCCACGCCCTGGTCCTGCCGGCCCAGCAGCTCCGACACCAGGAACTCCGCCAGCACGACTGGCGTCGGGTAGTCGAACACCAGCGTGGCCGGCAACCGCAACCCGGTCGCGATATTCAACCGGTTGCGCAACTCCACGGCGGTGAGGGAGTCGAAGCCCAGCTCGCGGAACTCCCGCCGGACCTGGACGGTCTCCGGCGACGGGTGGCCCAGAACCACTGCGGCCTGAGCGCGCACCAGCTCCACCACCAGCCGGACCTGCTCGGTCTCGCCCAGCCCGGCCAGCCTGCGTACCAGCTCCGCGTCCCCGCCCACCGGGGTGGAGACCGCCGACCGGCGGCCTACCCGGACCAGGCCGCGCATGAGCTGCGGCACCTGGCCAAGCGTCCGCAGGACCGGGAGATCCAGCCGTGCCGCGACTACCGCCGGCTGCCCCGACGTGGCGGCCGCGTCGAACGCCGCCAGCCCTTGCTCGGCCGACAGCGCCGGCATGCCCGCCCGCGCTATCCGGCGCAGCTCGATCGCGCCCAGAGCGCCGGTCATCCCGGTTTCCTGCGCCCACAGACCCCACGCCAGCGACAACCCGGGCAACCTCTGCGCCCGGCGCAGCTGGGCCAGCGCGTCCAGGAACGCGTTCGCCGCCGCGTAGTTGCCCTGACCGGCGTTGCCCGTCACCCCGGCCATCGAGGAGAACACCACGAACCCGGCCAGGTCGCTGCTCCGCGTGAGTTCGTGCAGGTGCCAGGCCGCGTCCACCTTCGGCCGCAGCACGCTGTCCAGCCGCTCGGGCGTCTGTGACGGGATCGTCCCGTCGGCCAGCACACCGGCGGTGTGAATCACCGCGGTCAGCGGATGCCCGGCCGGGACCCGCGCCAGCAGGGCCGCCACCGCGTCCCGGTCGGCCATGTCGCACGCCGCGATCGTGACCTCCACGCCGTGCGCGATCAGCTCGGCCCGCAACTCCACCGCGCCTGGAGCCTCCACGCCCCGGCGACTGGTCAGCAGCAGATGCCGTACGCCACGCTCGGCCACCACATGCCGCGCGAACAACGCACCCAGACCACCGGTCCCACCAGTGATCAACACCGTCCCAGCCGGATCCCACGGCCGCTCCGCCGTCTCCGCGGGCGCCAGCCGCGCCAGCCGCGGAACCCGCACCTCACCTCCGCGTACCGCAACCTGCGGCTCATCCGACGCCAGCACCCCGGCCAGCACCGAGCCAGGCAGCTCACCATCGACATCGGCGAGCACGAACCGGCCCGGATTCTCCGACTGAGCACTCCGGACGAGACCGTGAGCCGCCGCCAGCACGGGATCCGGCGCCGCCTCACCGGCATCGGCCACGACCGCGCCCCGGGTGAGGAACACCAGCCGCGAATCGGCGAACCGCTCATCGGCCAGCCACCGCTGCAGCAGATCCAGAACCCGGGTGGTCAGCTCATGCGCCGACTCCACCACCCCGGCGGCCGGATCCGAGACCAGCTCCGTCAGCACCACGCCCGGGACCGGACCCGACTCCAGCAGGGACGAGAGATCCTCGTGGACCGGCAGTCCGCCCGGCTCTCCGGCCGCGTCGTTCCGCAACGCCGCCGTAGCACCCAGCGTGTCGCGGCCGAGCAGCCCCACCGACATCGGGGCCCAAGCGGCTTCCGGCGCACCGGTGATGGCGGCCCACTCCACCCGGAACAACGTGTCCCGCCCCGAGCCACGACCGTCAAGAGCAAGCTGCTCGGTGGAGACCGGCCGCAGCACGACCGACCGGACCGACAGCACCGGCGCACCCGTCGCGTCGACCGCGCTCAGCGACACCGCATCGCCGCCCGCCCCGGCCAGCCGTACCCGCAGCATCGACGCGCCGCCCGCGTGCAGGCACACCTCGCCCCAGGAGAGCGGCGACCAGCCGCTTCCCGCCGTGTCCAGCCCGGCGAAAGGCACCGCGTGCAACGCCGCGTCCAGCAGCGCCGGGTGCAACCCGAACTCCCCTGCGCCGCTGACCTGCTCCGGCAGGCTCAGCTCGGCGAACACCTCGCCGTCGGAACCCCGCCAGGCCGCCCGCAGACCCTGGAACGCCGGACCGTAGGCGACGCCCTCCTCCGCCAGTTCCTCGTACAGCCCGCCCAGCTCGATCGCGGTCGCGCCGGCCGGCGGCCACACCGCCGCATCGAACGACTCGGCAGGTGCGAGGCCCGTGGTGAGAGCGCCCGTGGCATGGAGCACCCACTGCCCGTCGTCGTCGCCGTCCGCCAGGCGCGTGTGCACGCTCAGGCTCCGGCGGCCCTCCTGTGGTGCACCCACCGACACCTGCACCACTACCGCGTCGTGCTCGGCGAGAGCCAGCGGCGCATTCAGCGTCAGCTCCTCGACCACATCGCAGCCGACCTGGTCACCCGCCCGGACCGCCAGTTCCACGAACACGCTGCCCGGCACCACGACCGAGCCCGCCACCACGTGATCGGCCAGCCACGGCTGCGTACTCACCGACAACCGGCCGGTCAGCACCATCCCATCGGTATCGGCCAGGCCCACGGCCGCCCCCAGCAGCGGGTGCCTTGTCGCGGACAGGCCCAGCACACGGGCATCACCGCTCTGCTTGGCGTTCGGCCAGAACCGCTGGTGCTGGAAGGCGTAGGTGGGCAGCTCGACCTGGCGACCGCCTGGCAGCACGCTCTTCCAGTCCACCGCGATGCCGCGGACGAACAGCTCAGCGGCCGAGACCAAGACCCGGTCCAGCCCGCCCTCGTCGCGGCGCAGCGTCCCGGTGATCACCGCATCCGCTGCGGCCTCGTCCACGCATTCGCCGATGCCGATCGTCAGCACCGGATGCGGGCTCACTTCCACGAACGCCCGGTACCGCTGCTCCAGCAGTTCCCCGATCGCCGGGGCGAAGGCCACCGTGTTGCGCAGGTTGTCACACCAGTACCCCGCGTCGAGTTCCGGCCCTTCCAGCCACTGGCCGGTCACCGTCGACAACATCGGCACCCGCACCGGACGCGGAGCCACCTCCGCCAGGACCTGGGCCAGTTCCGCACCGATCAGATCGACCTGAGCCGAATGCGACGCATAATCCACCGCGATACGCCGGACCCGCACCCCGTCCTCGGTCAGGTGCTCCACCAGCCCATCGACGGCGTGCAGTTCACCGGCCACCACCACGGAGCGAGGGCCGTTGATGGCCGCCACCGAGACCCGCCCACCCAAGGACGACAGCCGCTCACGCACCTGCTCGGCCGGCAACGCCACCGACGCCATCGCGCCGAGCCCGGCCAGCTGGTCGGCGATCAGACGGCTGCGCAGGGCCACCACCCGGGCGCCGTCCTGCAACGACAGGACACCCGCGACCACCGCAGCCGCGATCTCGCCCTGAGAGTGGCCGACCACGGCGTCCGGGCGCAGGCCGAGCGATTCCCACACCGCGGCCAGCGACACCATCACCGCGAAGGACACCGGCTGGACCACATCCACCCGATCCAGCGAGGGAGCGTCCTCGGCCTGGCGGATCACGTCCAGCAGCGACCAGGCCACGAACGGCTCCAGCGCCGCCGCGCACTCCGCCATCCGGCCCGCGAAGACCGGCGACTCCTCAAGCAGGGCAGCACCCATACCTATCCACTGGGCTCCCTGACCCGGGAACACCCACACCGACTTCCCGACGACGTCGGCCACGCCTCGGACCACATCCGTCGCCGACTCACCGGCACCGACCGCCGACAGGCCCGACAGCAGGGCGCCACGATCACGCCCGACCACCACCGCACGGTGCTCGAACGCCGACCGTGTCGTCGCCAGCGAGAACGCCGTATCGACCGGGTCCAGGTCATCGGCCTCCACCTGCGCCGCCAGACGACGCGCCTGACCACGCAACGACTCCTCGGTCTTCGCGGACACCACCCACGGCACCACACCACCGGCCGAACCGGCAGGCTCTTCCACCTCCGGCCGCGTGACACCTTCCGGTCCTTGCTCCAAGATCACGTGGGCGTTGGTGCCGCTGATCCCGAACGAGGACACACCGGCCCGGCGCGGGTGACCGTTCCGCTGCCACTCCACCGGCTCGGTCAGCAGCTCCACCGCACCCGAGGCCCAGTCCACATGCGAGGACGGCGCGTCCACGTGCAGCGTCTTGGGCAGGACACCGTGCCGCATGGCCATGACCATCTTGATCACACCCGCCACACCCGCGGCCGCCTGCGTGTGACCGAGGTTCGACTTGATCGAACCCAGCAGCAACGGCCGGCCCTCCGGCCGGTCCTGACCGTAGGTCGCCAGCAGCGCCTGCGCCTCGATCGGGTCACCCAGCGTCGTACCGGTACCGTGCGCCTCCACCGCGTCCACTCCAGCGGGAGACAGCCCGGCACCGGCCAGTGCCTGCCGGATCACCCGCTGCTGCGACGGACCGTTCGGAGCGGTCAACCCGTTGGACGCACCGTCCTGGTTCACCGCCGAACCACGCACGATCGCCAGCACCTGATGCCCGTTGCGCTGAGCGTCCGACAACCGCTCCAGCACCACCATGCCCACGCCCTCGGAATAGCTGGTGCCGTCCGCCGCGTCAGCGAAAGACTTGCTCCGGCCATCGGGCGACAGGCCTCCTTGGGTGCTGAAGTCGATGAACGCCAGCGGGGTGGCCATGACGGTCGCGCCACCGGCCAGTGCCAGATCGCATTCGCCCGAGCGCAGCGCCTGCGCCGCCATGTGCATCGCCACCAGCGACGACGAGCACGCGGTGTCCACCGTCACCGCCGGGCCCTCAAGACCCAGCGTGTACGAGATACGGCCAGTCGCGACACTCGCGGCGGTACCGGTGCCGACGAAGCCCATCACCTCCGGCGGGAACTGGGCGTTCATCCCGTAGTCGTGGTAGAAGATGCCGGCGAACACCCCGGTACGGCTGCCGCGCAGTGAGGTCGGGTCCATGCCCGCCCGCTCGATCGCTTCCCAGGAGGTCTCCAGCAGCAACCGCTGCTGCGGATCCATCGCCAGCGCCTCACGCGGCGAAATGCCGAAGAAGCCAGGATCGAACTGCGCGGCGCTCTCCAGGAAGCCGCCCTCGCGTACGTAGCTGGTGCCCCGATGCTCGGTATCCGGGTTGAACAACGCCGCCAGATCCCAGCCGCGCGTGGTCGGAAACTCACTGATCCCGTCCCCGCCCTCGGCCACCAACCGCCACAGATCCTCCGGAGAATGGATTTCACCCGGGAAATGGCAGGCCATACCCACGATCACGATCGGGTCGTCGCTCAACGGCAGGGCGGGCGCGGGAATGATCGCGTCGGCGTGCTCGCCGAGCAGCTCGGCCAGCAGGAACTCCGCCAGCACGGTCGGCGTCGGGTAGTCGAACACCAGCGTCGCCGGCAACCGCAAACCCGTCACGCCGTTCAGCCGGTTCCTCAGCTCCACCGCGGTGAGGCTGTCGAAGCCCAGCTCACGGAACTCCCGCCGGACCTCCACCGTCTCGGGCGAGACATGGCCCAGCACCATGGCCACCTCGGTGCGCACCAGATCCAGCAGAACCTCGGCGCGCTCGGCCGCCCCCAGCGGAGCCAGCCGCTGCAGCAGCGTCGCCGCCACCACCGAACCGGACGCCGCCGACCGCCGGCCACTCCGCACCAGCCCTCGCAACAACGGGGAGACCTCGCCTTGGGCGCGCAGCACAGCCAGCTCCAGCCGGAGCGGGATCACCACCGGCCGCGTCACCCGGCCGGCCGCGTCGAACAGCGCCAAGCCCTGTTCCACCGACAGCGGCGGCATGCCCGTCCGGGCGATCCGCCGCATGTCGGCCTCGCTCAGCGCGCTGGTCATGCCGGTGTCCTGGGTCCAGGCACCCCAGGCCAGGGACAGCGCGGGCAGCCCTTCGGCCCGGCGCGACTGGGCCAAGGCGTTCAGGAACGTGTTCGCCGCCGCGTAGTTGCCCTGCCCGGGTGCTCCCATGACACCCGACAAGGACGAGTACAGGATGAACGCCGCCAGGTCCACGCCCCTGGTCAGCTCGTGCAGATGCCAGGCCGCGTCCACCTTCGGACGCAACACCCTGCCCAGCCGCTCCGGCGTCAGCGACGAGATCGTCGCGTCCTCCAGGACACCGGCGGTGTGCACGACCGCGGTCAGCGGATGAGCGGCGTCCACCTCGGACAGCAGGGCCGCCACCTGGTCCCGATCCGCCATGTCGCAGGCGGCGATGGTCACGTGCGCGCCGTGCGCGGCCAGCTCCCGCTCCAGCTCGGCTGCCCCGGCCGCGTCCAGGCCACGGCGGCTGGTCAGCAGCAGGTGCCGTACGCCCCGCTCGGTCACCAGATGCCGGGCCAGGCTGCCCCCCAGACCACCGGTGCCACCAGTGATCAGAACTGTCCCGTCCGGATCCCACGGCCGTTCCGGCTCCTCGGCCGGTGTCACCCGGGCCAGACGAGGCACCCGTACCGCGCCTTCACGCACCGCCGCCTGCGGCTCACCGGAGGGCAGCACCGCGGCCAGCGACGCTGAGGACAGCTCCGCGTCGACATCGACCAGTACGAACCGGCCCGGATCCTCCCACTGCGCCGAACGCACCAGGCCCCACACCGCCGCAGCCGCCAGATCGGTGACCGCTTCACTCTCACTCGCGGCCACCGCGCCCCGCGTCACGAACACCAGCCGCGAAGCCCTGAACCGCTCGTCGGCCAACCACCGCTGCAGCAGGTCGAGGATGTGGGCGACCAGCTCGTGCGTCGCCTCCGCCACGTTCTCGGCGTCGGCCGACCCGACGGTGACCATGACCACGTCGGGTGCCGAGTCCAGTGCGGCGAGTTCTCCGGTCAGCTCGACCACGCTCGGGACGATCTCCGTGCCCACCGCCTCCGGCAGCGCGGTCCAGTCCAGCCCGAACAGCGAATCGCGCGCTACGCCGCCACCGCCCGCATCGGCGAACTGCTCGGGGGTGAACGGACGCACGACCAACGAGCGTGCCGACAAAACCGGCGCTCCGGCCCGATCGGCCGCCGACAGCGACACGGAGTCGTCACCGGACTTGGCCAGCCGGACGCGCAGCAGCGCGGCACCACTCGCGTGCAGGCACACCTCTTGCCAGGAGAAGGGCAGCAGGCCACCCTCCACCACAGTCAACCCGGCGAAGCTGACCGCGTGCAGGGCAGCGTCCAGCAACGCCGGATGCACTCCGAACGCGCCCGCGTTCGACGCCGCCTGCTCGGGCAGGGCGACCTCGGCGAAGATCTCACCGCCGGGGCCGCTCCAGGCCGCCCGCAGTCCTCGGAACGCCGGGCCGTAGCCCAGCCCTCGGGAGGCCAGTTCGTCATACAGTCCGTCCAGCTCGATCGCGGTCGCGCCGGCCGGAGGCCACACCTCCGTGTCGAAGTGCGCAACGCCCCGAGTGTCCGTGCCGAGCGTCCCGGTGGCGTGCCGCACCCACTGCGCCTCGTCGCCGGCCTGGGCCGGCCGGGAGAAGACGCTCAGGGTCCTGCGGCCGGTCTCCTCCGGCGCGCCCACCGCGATCTGGACCACGACAGCCTCGTCCTCGGCCAGCACCAGCGGCGCGGCCAGGGTCAGCTCCTCGACCAGGTCACAGCCGACCTGGTCACCCGCCCGGATCGCCAGCTCAAGGAACCCGGTGCCGGGGAAGAACACCATCCCCGCCACGGTGTGGTCGGCCAGCCAGGGATGCGTGGCGAGCGACAACCTGCCGGTCAGCACCACTCCGTCGGAGTCGGCCAGGCCCACCGCCGCGCCCAGGAGAGGATGCTTCGTCGCCGCCAGGCCCGCCGCCGTCACGTTCCCCGCACCGGCGCTCGCACTGCCGTCAGGCCAGAACCACTGGTGCTGGAAGGCATAGGTCGGCAGATCGACCCTGCGCCCACCCGGCAGCAGTGCCCGCCAGTCCACCGCCACACCGCGCACGAACAGCTCGGCGGCCGAGACCAGCACCCGGTCCAGCCCGCCCTCGTCCCGGCGCAACGTCCCGGCGATCACCGCGTCCACCGCAGCCTCGTCCACGCATTCCCCGATGCCGATCGTCAGCACCGGATGCGGGCTCACTTCCACGAACGCCCGATACCGCTGCTCCAGCAGCTGCCCGATCGCCGGGGCGAAGTTGACCGTGTTGCGCAGGTTGTCACACCAGTAGGCCGCGTCGAGTTCCGGTCCCTCCAGCCACTGGCCGGTCACGGTTGACAGCATTGGCATCCGTACCGAACGCGGAGTCACCTCCGCCAGGATCTGGGCCAGCTCCCCACCGATCAGATCGACCTGGGCCGAGTGCGAGGCGTAGTCCACCGCGATACGCCGGACCCGCACCTCCTCAGCGGTCAGTCGCTCGACCAGTTCCTCAATGGCCGCGACCTCACCGGCCACCACCACCGAGCGAGGGCCGTTGATGGCCGCGACCGAGATCCGCCCGTCCCAGACGGCCAGTCGCTCACGCACCTGCTCGACCGGCAACGGCACCGACGCCATCGCGCCGAGCCCGGCCAGCCGGTCGGCGATCAAGCGGCTGCGCAACGCCACCACCCGCGCACCGTCCTGCAACGACAGGCCACCCGCGACCACCGCGGCCGCGATCTCACCCTGCGAGTGACCGACCACGGCGTCGGGGCGGACGCCCAGGGATTCCCAGACCGCAGCCAGGGAGACCATCATCGCGAAGGACACCGGCTGGACCACATCCACCCGATCCAGCGACGGGGCGTCTGCGGTCTGGCGGATCACGTCCAGCAGCGACCAGTCCACGAACGGTTCAAGCGCCGCCGCGCACTCCGCCATCCGGCCCGCGAAGACCGGCGACTCCTCAAGCAGCCGCCCGCCCATACCGACCCACTGCGCCCCCTGACCCGGGAACACCCACACCGACTTCCCGACGACGTCGGCCACACCCGAGACCACGCCCGTCGCCGACTCACCGGCACCGACCGCCGACAGGCCCGACAGCAGGCCGCCACGATCACGCCCGACCACCACCGCACGGTGCTCGAACACCGACCGCGACACCACCAGCGAGGACCCCACGTCCACCGGGTCCAGGTCGCCGGCCTCCACCTGCGCCGCCAGACGACGCGCCTGATCACGCAACGCCTCCGGAGTCTTCGCTGAGACCACCCACGGCACGACACCCGGCGCCTGTTCCACCGGCTCCGTTACAGGAGCCTCCGGCCCCTGCTCCAAGATCACGTGCGCGTTGGTGCCGCTGATCCCGAAGGAGGAGACACCGGCCCGGCGCGGGTGACCGTTCTGCTGCCACTCCACCGGCTCGGTCAGCAGCTCCACCGCACCAGAGGCCCAGTCCACATGCGAGGACGGCGCATCGACGTGCAACGTCTTGGGCAGCACCCCGTGCCGCATGGCCAGCACCATCTTGATCACACCGGCGACACCGGCGGCGGCCTGCGTGTGACCGATGTTCGACTTGATCGAACCCAGCAACAGCGGACGATCCTCGTCCCGATCCCGGCCGTAGGTCGCCAGCAGCGCCTGCGCCTCGATCGGGTCACCCAGCGTCGTACCGGTGCCGTGCCCTTCAACCGCGTCCACATCAGCGGGCGCGAGCCCCGCCCCGGCCAGGGCCTTGCGGATCACCCGCCGCTGCGAAGGGCCGTTCGGAGCGGTCAGACCGTTGGACGCGCCGTCCTGGTTGACCGCGGAACCCCGGACGATCGCCAGGACCTGGTGACCGTTACGGCGCGCGTCCGACAGACGCTCCAGCACCAGCATGCCGACGCCCTCGGACCAGCCCGCGCCGTCGGCCGCGTCGGAGTAGGACTTGCACCTGCCGTCAGGGGCCAGGCCGCCCTGCCCCGTGAAGTCGATGAACGGCCCAGGAGTGGCCATCACCGTCACACCACCGGCCAGCGCGAGCGAGCAGTCACCGCCGCGCAGCGCCTGCGCCGCGAGGTGCATCGCCACCAGCGACGACGAGCACGCGGTGTCCACCGTCACCGCCGGGCCCTCCAGACCCAGGGTGTAGGAGAGCCGGCCGGTGGCGACGCTGCCGGCGGTGCCGGTGCCCATGAAGCCCATCACGTCGGCGGGGAAGGCCGTGCTGTTCGCGTAGTCGTGGTACATGACACCGGCGAACACGCCCGTGTGGCTGCCCCGCAGCGAGACCGGGTCGATCCCGGTCCGCTCGATCGCCTCCCAGGTCACCTCAAGCAGCAGCCGCTGCTGCGGGTCCATCGCCAGCGCCTCACGCGGCGAGATGCCGAAGAACCCAGGGTCGAACTCGCCGGCCTCGTGCAGGAAGCCACCCGCCTGGACGTACTTGACGGCTTGGCCCTCGGCTTGAGAGAGCGCGTCACGGTGCCAGCCGCGTGTCGTCGGGAAGGGGGAGATGGCGTCCGCGCCCTCGGTGACCAGCCGCCACAGGTCCTCGGGAGAGGTGACCCCGCCCGGATAGCGGCACGCCATGCCCACGATCACGATCGGGTCGTCCGCCACCGGCAGGATGGCCGTGGGGATGACCGCGTCGGCGTCCTCACCGAGCAGCTCGGCCAGCAGGAACTCCGCGAGCAGCGTCGGCGTCGGGTAGTCGAACACCAGCGTCGCAGGCAACCGCAGGCCGGTCGCGCCGTTCAGCCGGTTACGCAGCTCCACAGCCGTGAGCGAGTCGAAGCCCAGCTCGCGGAACTCCCGCCGCACCTCCACCGTGCCGGGGGAGACGTGCCCAAGCACGACGGCCACCTCGGTACGCACCAGATCCAGCAGGACCTCGGCGCGCTCGGCCGCTCCCAGCGGAGCCAGCCGCTGCAGCAACGTCGCGGCCACCACCGAACCGGACGCCGCCGACCGCCTGCCTCCCCGCACCAGCCCGCGCAGCAGCGCCGGAATCTCGCTCTGCGTCCGCAGTGCCGACGGCTCAAGCCGGACCGGGATGAGCAGCGCGTGCTCCAGCGTGGTGGCGGCCTCGAACAACGCCAGGCCCTGCTCCACCGACAGCGGCGGCATGCCCGCCCGCGCCATCCTGCGCATTTCTGCGTCGTCCAGTGTGCTGGTCATCCCGGCGTCCTGGGTCCACGCGCCCCAGGCCAGCGAGAGCGCGGGCAGTCCCACGGCCCTCCGCTGCTGGGCCAGCGCGTCCAGGAAGACGTTGGCCGCCGCGTAGTTGCCCTGCCCGGCGTTGCCCATCACCCCGGCCAGCGAGGAGAACAGCACGAACGCCGCGAGGTCCAGGTCCTGGGTCAGCTCGTGCAGGTGCCAGGCGGCGTCCACCTTCGGCCGCAGCACCGACTCCAGCCGCTCCGGCGTCAGCGCGGGAATCGTGCCGTCATCCAGCACACCGGCGGTGTGAATCACCGCGGTCAGCGGATGCTCGGCATCGATACCGGCCAGCAGCGCCGCCACCTGATCCCGATCCGCCACATCGCACGCCGCGATCTCGACGTCGACGCCGTGCGCGATCAGCTCGGCCCGCAGCTCCACCGCACCCGCGGCGTCCGAACCACGGCGACTGGCCAGCAGCAGACGCCGCACCCCACGCTCGGCCACCACATGCCGCGCGAACAACGCCCCAAGGCCACCGGTGCCGCCGGTGATCAGCACCGTCCCCTTCGGATCCCACGAGCGCGCACCGCCCTCGCCAGGATCAGAGGCGCGTGTCACCCGCGCCAGCCGCGGCACCCGTACGCCATCCTCACGTACCGCTACCTGCGGCTCGCCCGACGCCGACGCGGCGGCCAGCACTCCCGGCAGGGCCGGCAGCGACTGCCCGGCCACGTCGACCAGTACGAACCGGCCTGGTTCCTCCCACTGCGCGGACCGCACCAGTCCCCACACAGCGGCGGCCGCCAGGTCCGTCACGGTTTCGCTCTCGCTCGCCGCGACGGCACCCGTGGTCACGAACACCAGCCGGGAGCGGAGACAGCGGTCATCGGCCAGCCAGGCACGCAGCAGGTCCAGCGCCGCGGCGGTCAACTCGTGAACCGATGCGACCACGTCGCCGTGCTCCGCGGAGCCGACCGTAACGGTCACCACCTCCGGCACCGTCTCCAGCGCCGCCAGGTCCGATGCCGGAGTCAAGGTCAGCTCGACCGAATCGACATCGACGGCGGCCGGCCCGTCGGGCAACGCCGTCCAGGCCAGCTGGAACAGCGAGTCCCTGAGCGGGTCGCCGCCACCGCCCAGGGCAGCCAGGTCGGCCGTGACCGGACGCAGCACCAGTGACCGCGCTGAGAGCACCGGTTCCCCTGCGGCGTCCACCGCGATCACCGAAACCGTGTCGCTTCCGGTCCTGTCCAGCCGGACACGCAGCACCGACGCGCCACCGGCGTGCAGGCACACCTCACCCCAGGAGAACGGCAACCGGCCGTCGGCATCGTCAAGACCGGCGAAGGTCACGGCGTGCAGCGCCGCGTCCAGCAGCGCCGGATGCATTCCGAACGAAGCCGCGCTCGACTGCGCCTGCTCGGGCAGGACGACCTCGCCGAACACCTCGCCGTCAGCACCTCGCCAGGCGGCCCGCAGTCCCTGGAACACCGGCCCGTAGTGGAAGCCGCCCGCGGCGAACCGGTCGTACAAGTCGTCCATCTGGATGGGTGTGGCGTCCTGCGGCGGCCACGCGGCCGTGTCGAAGCCGGCGGCGGACCCGGCCGCGGCCAGCACGCCGGTGGCATGCCGCACCCATGGTTCCTCGTCGGCGGCTTCGGCCGGACGGGCGTAGATGCTCAGGTTGCGGCGGCCGGACTCGGCCGCCGAGGCCACCCACACCTGCACCGCGACGGCGTCCCGCTCGCCGAGCACCAGGGGCGTGGTCAGGGTCAGCTCCTCGACCAGGTCGCAGCCGACCTGGTCACCCGCCCGGATCGCCAGTTCGAGGAACCCGGTGCCCGGGAAGATGACCGTGCCGCCGACCGCGTGGTCGGCCAGCCACGGATGCGACCGCAGCGACAACCGCCCGGTCAGCAGCACTCCCGCCGAGTCGGCCAGCCCGACCGCGACACCCAGCAGTGGGTGCCTCGCGGCGGCCAGCCCCGCGGCCGCCACGTTCCCCGCCTGGGTGGCGCTGCCGTCGGACCAGAAACGCTGCCGCTGGAACGCGTACGTCGGCATGTCGATCCGGTGCCCGCCCTGGAGCACCGCCTGCCAGTCCACCGGCACCCCGCGCACGTGCAGCTGGGCAAGCGCCGCCATGATCGCGGTCTGCTCGTCCCGATCCTTGCGCAGGACCGGCACCAGCACCGGATCGGCGTCGGAGCTGTGGGCTGGTGAGTCCAGAATGTCCTCAACCATCGCGGTCAGTACGCCGTCCGGCCCGAGCTCCAGGTAGGCGGTCACTCCCTGCCGGTGCAGCACCCGCACGGCGTCGGCGAAGCGCACCGCGCTCCGCACCTGCTCCACCCAGTAGTCCGGCGAGCACAGCTGCTCGGCCGTGGCCTGCTCTCCGGTCAGGGTGGACACGATCGGGATACGCGGCGGGTTGTAGGTGAGCCTGCTCGCCAGCGTGCGGAAGTCCGCCAGCATCGGGTCCATCAACGGCGAATGGAACGCGTGCGACACCCGCAGCCGCCGGGTCTTGCGCGCCCGCTCCGCCAGCGTGTCCGCGACTTCGAGCACAGCCTGCTCAGCCCCGGAGATCACCACCGCGGCCGGACCGTTGACGGCGGCGATCGACACCTCGTTCTCACGACCGGCCAGGAGCTCGGCGACCTCCTCCTCGGCGGCCTGCACCGCCACCATCGCCCCACCGGCAGGAAGCGCCTGCATCAGCCGCGACCGGGCCGCGACCAGCGCACACGCGTCGGCCAGCGACAGCACCCCGGCCACATGCGCCGCGGTGATCTCCCCGATGGAGTGGCCCGCCAGCACGTCCGGTCGCACACCCCACGACTCCACCAGCCGGAACAGGGCGGTCTCCACCGCGAACAGCGCCGGCTGCGCCCACCCGGTCTGATCCAGCGCCTCCGTACCCGGCTCGGCGGACAGCACCTCCCGCAGCGACCCATCGAGCAGCGGGTCCAGCTCGGCGATCGCCTCGTCCAGCGCCTGCGCGAAGAGCGGGAAGCGGTCGTACAGCTCCCGGCCCATCCCCGCCCGCTGGCTCCCCTGGCCGGTGAACAACACCGCCGGCTTCGGCTCGGCCGCGGCCAGCCCGTGCAGCACACCCGCGCTCGGGCGGTCTTCGGCCAGTGCCCGCAGGCCGGCGACCGCGCCCGCGAGGTCGGCGGCCACCACGGCCGCCCGATACTCGAACGCCGAACGCGTGGTGGCCTGCGAGCACGCCACATCGCCGAGCCGCAGGTCAGGCTCACCGTCCAGGTACGACGCCAGCCGCCCGGCCTGCGCGCGCAACGCCTCCGCCGACCGGCCGGAAACCAGGACAGGCAAGGCTCCGGCCGACGCGGGCGGACCGTCCTCGGATTCCTGGTCGCCGGGCTCGGCGTCCGGTGCTTCGACCCGCTCGATGATCAGGTGTGCGTTGGTGCCGCTGATCCCGAACGACGACACCGCCGCCCGGCGAGGGTGACCGTTCTTCGGCCACTCGGCCGGCTCGGTCAGCAGCTCCACCGCACCGGAGGCCCAGTCCACGTGCGAGGACGGCTCGTCCACGTGCAGCGTCTTCGGCAGCATCCCGTGCCGCATCGCCAGGACCATCTTGATCACACCGGCCACACCCGCCGCGGCCTGGGTGTGCCCGATGTTCGATTTGATCGACCCCAGCAGCAGCGGACGGTCCTCCGGCCTGCCCTGCCCGTAGGTCGCCAAAAGCGCCTGCGCCTCGATCGGGTCACCCAGCGCCGTGCCCGTGCCGTGGCCCTCCACCACGTCGACGTGAGCGGGAGCCAGCCCCGCGCCGGCCAGCGCCTGGCGGATCACCCGCTGCTGCGAAGGACCGTTCGGCGCGGTCAGCCCGTTCGACGCGCCGTCCTGGTTGACCGCCGACCCGCGCATGACGGCCAGCACCTGGTGGCCGTTGCGCCGCGCGTCCGACAGCCGCTCCAGCACCACCAAGCCCACACCTTCGGACCAACTGGTGCCGTCGGCGGCATCCGAATAGGACTTACACCGCCCATCGGCGGCCAGCCCGCCCTGGGCGCTGAACTCCATGATCCCCATCGGCGAGGCGACCACGGTCACACCGCCCGCCAGCGCCAGCGAGCACTCACCCGAGCGCAGCGCCTGCGCCGCGAGGTGCATCGCCACCAGCGACGACGAACACGCGGTGTCCACCGTCACCGCCGGGCCCTCAAGCCCCAAGGTGTAGGACAGCCGGCCCGAGAGCACGCTCCCCGACTGACCCGTCACCATGAAGCCGCGGGCCTCATCTGACGGGATGTAGCCGGACGCGCTGGCGCCGACGTACACCCCGGTGGAGCTGCCGCGCAGCGACAGCGGGTCGATCCCGGCGCGCTCGACCGCCTCCCAGGTGGTCTCCAGCAGCACCCGCTGCTGCGGGTCCATGGCGAGCGCCTCACGCGGCGAGATCCCGAAGAACCCGGCGTCGAACTCCGCGACGTCGGACATGAACCCGCCCTGGAAGTCCAGCTCGCCGTTCACCTGCCAGCCCCGGTCGAGCGGCAGCGGGGAGACGGCGTCGCGCCCCTCCGTGACGAGCTGCCACAGATCCTCCGGAGAGCGCACTCCGCCGGGGTAGCGGCACGCCATGCCCACGATCACGATCGGATCGTCGGCCACCGACGCGATCGGCGTCGCGGCGATGACATCGCCGTGCTCACCCAGCAGCTCGGCCAGCAGGAACTCCGCCAGCACCACGGGGGTCGGGTAGTCGAACACCAGGGTGGCGGGCAGCCGCAGCCCGGTCGCGGCGTTCAGCCGGTTGCGCAGTTCCACCGCGGTGAGCGAGTCGAAGCCCAGTTCGCGGAACTCCCGGCGCACCTCCAGCATCTGCGGCGAGGTGTGCCCGAGCACCGTGGCCGCCTGGGCCCGGACCAGGTCGATCACCAGGCGGCTCCGGTCGGCGGGGGCCAGCCCGGCCAGTTGCCGCAGCAGCACCTTGTCGGCCCCCGATACCGGGGCCGCCGCCGTACGGCGGGTGCTCCGCACCAGCGAGCGGAGCAGCGGCGGGACCTCACCGAGCGCCTGCAACGCCGGCAGGTTGAGCCGGACCGGCGCGACCACCGGCGTCCCGCAGCCCAGGACCGCGTCGAAGAGTGCCAGGCCCTCGGCGAAGGAGAACAGGTGGAACCCCGCGGCCGCCAGCCGGCGGAGGTCGGTCTCGCTGAGCTCGCCGGCCATGCCGGCGTCCGCCGCCCACGGACCCCACACCAGGGACAGGCCCGGCAGGCCCTGGGCGCGGCGGTGCTGAGCCAGCGCGTCCAGGTAGGCGTTGGCCGCCGCGTAGCCGCCCAGCCCCGGGCCGCCGGCCAGCCCGGCCATCGAGGAGTACATGACGAAGGCGGCCAGGTCGAGGTCCCGCGTCAGCTCGTGGAGGTGCCAGGCGCCATCGGCCTTGGGCCCGAACACGGTGGCCAGCCGGCGCTCGTCCAGCGACGGGATCATGCCGTCGTCGCGTACGCCCGCGGTGTGGACGACCGCGGTGAGCGGATGCTCCGCGGGCACGCCGGCGAGCAGCTCCGCCACCTGATCCCGATCGGCCAGGTCGCAGGCGGCGAAGGTGACCTCGGCGCCGTGGGCGATCAGTTCGGCCGCCAGTTCCACCGCGCCCGGGGCGTCCATGCCCCTGCGGCCGGCCAGCAGCAGCTGCCGGACCCCGTGCTCGGCCACCAGATGCCGGGCCAGGCTGCTGCCCAGGCCGCCGGTGCCACCCGTGATCAGCACGGTGCCGCCGAGATCCAGCCGCGGTGTGGCGTCTCCCCCTGGCGTCAGGCGGACCAGCCGGGGCACGCGGGCCACGTGGCCGCGAATCGCCACCTGGGGCTCGCCGCAGGCCAGCGCCGCAGGCAGCGCCGACAGCGCGGTCTCCCGCTCGTCCACATCGACCAGCAGGAAGCGGTCGGGGTTCTCGGCCTGCGCGGCGCGGACCAGACCCCAGACGGCCGCCGCCGCCGGATCCGTGACCGCCTCGTCTTCCGTGCCGGCGACCGCGCCCCTGGTGACCAGCACCAGCCTGGATTCGGTGAACCGCTCATCCGCCAGCCACTGCCGCAGGAGTTCCAGGACCCGGCCGGTCGCCTCCCGTGCCGCCGCCGCACCGACCGCCAGCACGGGCGATGTGATCTCGACGGCCACGACGTCCGGCACCCGGTCCGGCGAGGAGAGGCCGGACGCGGCCCAGCGCAGCTCGTCCAGTCCGGACCGGTTCAGTTCGGACCAGTCCAGCTCGACGCAGTCCAGCCCGGCCATCGCGTCCGTCGGGGAGACGACCGTCGGCGCGACCGCCCACTCCAGCGCGAACAGCGCGTCTCGCTCCAGCCTTTGAGCGCCGGAGACGAGCATCTGGTCGGCGGACACCGGGCGGAACACCAGCGAGTCCGCCGTCAGCACCGGCGCGCCCTCGGCGTCCACCGCCGCCAGCGACACCGAACCGCTCCCGGTCCTGGCCAGCCGTACCCGCAACGCCGATGCGCCGCCCGCGTGCAGGCACACGCCTGCCCAGGAGAACAGCAGCCGTCCCTGGCCCGGCTCCACGAGGTCCAGGAACGAGGCCGGCTGCAGCGCCGCGTCGAGGAGGGCGGGATGCAGGCCGAACGAGCCGGCGTCGCCGACCTCCTCGGGCACCGCGACCTCGGCGAAGATCTCCCCGTCCCGCTGCCAGGCCGCCCGCAGTCCCGTGAAGGTCGGCCCGTAGCGCACGCCGCCCTCGGCCAGGTCGTCGTACAGCCCGTCCAGCGCGATCGGCGCCGCGCCCGCGGGCGGCCACACGGTCGTGTCGAATCGTGCCGTACGCGCGCCGACGGCCAGCACGCCGGCCGCGTGCCGCACCCAGGGCTGGTCCGGCGCGTCGGCCGGTCGGGCGTAGATGGCCAGGTTCCTGCGGCCTGTTTCGTCGGACGCGCTCACCACCACCTGGACGGCGACGGCGTCGTCCGGGCCGAGCACCAGCGGGGCGGCCAGGGTGAGCTCTTCCACCCGGTCGCAGCCGACCTGGTCACCGGCCCGGATCGCCAGCTCGAGGAACCCGGTGCCGGCGAACAGGGCCGTGCCGGCCACCGCGTGATCGGCCAGCCACGGGTGCGTGCGTACCGACATCAGGCCGGTGAGCAGCGCGCCGTCGGAATCGGCGAGCCCGACGGCGGCGCCCAGCAGCGGATGCCCCGCCGCAGCGAGGCCGAGCCCGCGGGCATCGGCGATCCGCATCCCGCTCGGCCAGAACCTGTGGTGCTGGAAGGCGTAAGTGGGCAGGTCGATCCGGCGTCCGCCGGACAGCACCGGCCGCCAGTCCACCGCCACCCCGCGGACGAACAGCTCGGCCGCCGAGATCAGGACCCGGTCCAGCCCGTCCTCGTCACGGCGCAAGGTCCCGGCGACCACCGCGGTCACGCCCGCCTGGTCCACCGCCTGTTCGATCCCCAGCGTCAGCAACGGATGCGGGCCGACCTCGACGAACGCCCGGTACCGCTCCTCCAGCAGCCGCTCGATCGCCGGCGCGAACTCCACGGTCCGCCGCACGTTCTCGTACCAGTAGCCGGTGTCCAGTTCGGTGCCGTCCAGCCATTGGCCGGTCGCCGTCGACAGCATCGGGATCCGCGCGGTACGGGGCGACACGTCCGCCAGATCCGCCAGCAGTTCGTCCCGAAGCGCGTCGACCTGCGGCGAGTGCGCGGCGAAGTCGGCTCCGGCCAGCTGCCAGCGCATCACCCCGTCGGCCGACAAGCGGCGCTCCAGCACCCGCATGGCCTCCGGGTCACCGGCCACGGTCACCACCCGGGGCCCGTTGACCGCCGCGATCGAGATCCGGTCCAGCAGATCAGCGGCGGCCAATGTCTCGCGAACCTGCTCCGCCGGAGCCATCACCGACAGCATCACCCCGTGCCCGGCCAGCCGGTCGGCGATCAGGCGGCTGCGCAGGGCCACCACCCGGGCGCCGTCCTGGAGAGACAGGCCACCCGCGACCACCGCAGCGGCGATCTCGCCCTGAGAGTGGCCGACCACCGCGTCGGGGCGGACGCCCAGCGACTCCCAGACCGCCGCCAGCGACACCATCACCGCGAACGACACCGGCTGAACCACATCCACCCGATCCAGCGACGGGGCGTTTTCGGCCTGGCGGATCACATCCAGCAACGACCAATCCACGAACGGCTCCAGCGCCGCCGCGCACTCCGCCATCCGCCCCGCGAAGACCGGCGACTCCTCGAGGAGACGCCTGCCCATGCCGACCCACTGGGCTCCCTGGCCTGGGAACACCCACGCCGACTTCCCGTCGACATCGGCCACACCCGCGACCACGCGAGCCGTCGGCTCACCGGCCTCGACCGCGGACAGGCCCGCCAGCAGTTCCTGACGGTCGCGTCCGACCACCACCGCGCGGTGCTCGAACAACGCCCGCGACACCACCAGCGAGAACGCCGTATCGAGATCGCTGTGTGCGTCGAGGTGGGCGCTCAGCCGACGCGCCTGCGCCGACAACGCCTTACCCGTACGGCCCGAGATCACCCAGGGCACTATCCCCGCAGGCTCGGCGACCGCCGGTTCGGCGACCCCCTCCGGCCCCTGCTCCAGGATCATGTGGGCGTTGGTGCCGCTGATGCCGAACGACGACACGGCGGCTCTGCGCGGGTGATCGGTCTGCGGCCACTCCCGCTGCTCGGTCAGCACCTCGACCGCGCCGGAGTCCCAGTCCACGTGCGAGGACAGCGCGTCCACGTGCAGCGTCTCGGGCAGCACGCCATGCCGCATGGCCATGACCATCTTGATCACACCAGCTACACCGGCGGCGGCCTGGGTGTGCCCGATGTTCGACTTGACCGACCCCAGCAGCAGCGGCCGATCCCGATCCTGACCATAGGTGGCCAGCAGCGCGTGTGCCTCAATCGGGTCACCCAGCACCGTACCCGTACCGTGGGCCTCGACCGCGTCCACCTCGGACGGCGACAGACCCGCGACGGCGAGAGCCTTCCGGATCACCCGCCGTTGCGAGGGGCCGTTCGGCGCCGTCAGGCCGTTGGACGCCCCATCCTGGTTGATCGCAGAACCACGCACGATCGCCAGCACCTGATGCCCGTGGCGCTGAGCATCCGACAGCCGCTCCAGCATCACCAGGCCGACGCCCTCGGACCACCCGATGCCGTCCGCCGAGTCGGAGAACGCCTTGCACCGGGCATCCGGCGCCAGCCCGCCCTGCTCCCCGAGCTCCCCGTATCCCGCGAGAGTCGATATGACGGTGACGCCGCCCGCCACCGCGAGCGAGCATTCCCCGTTGCGCAGGGCCTGCGCCGCCATGTGGATGGTCACCAGCGACGACGAACACGCGGTGTCCACCGTCACCGCCGGGCCCTCAAGACCGAAGGTGTAGGAGATCCGGCCGGAGGCCACACTGGCCAGCATGCCGGTCATGATGTGGCCGCGGGACTCCTCCCCTGGCAGGTAACCCGAGCCGACGGAACCGATGAAGACGCCGGTGTCGCTGCCCCGCAACGAGTCCGCGTCGATGCCCGCGCGTTCGAGGACCTCCCAGGTCGTCTCCAGCAGCAACCGCTGCTGCGGGTCCATCGCCAGCGCCTCACGCGGCGAGATCCGGAAGAACTCCGCGTCGAACTCGGGCGCGTCGAAGACGAACCCGCCCTTCAGATCGCCGTAGCTCTGCCAGCCACGGTCGGTCGGGAGCGGGGTGATGGCGTCCTGTCCCTCGACGACCAGCCGCCACAGATCCTCCGGAGAGTTCACCCCGCCCGGGAAGCGGCAGGCCATCGAGACGACGACGATGGGGTCGCCCGCCACCGAGGCCGTGGCCACCGGCAGCATGGCGTCGCCGTGCGCGCCGAGCACCTCGCTCAACAGGTACTCGCCGAGCACGGTGGGGGTGGGGTAGTCGAAGACGGCAGTGGAGGGCAGGCGCAGCCCCGTCGCGACGTTCAGCCGGTTGCGCAGCTCGATCGCGGTCAGCGAGTCGAAGCCCAGCTCGCGGAACTCACGGCGCCCCTGCACCGCCTCCAGCGAAGGATGCCCGAGGACGGCGGCGGCTTGCGCCCGGACCAGATCGACGACGAACCGGGCGCGGTCGGCCTGCGCCAGACCGGCCAGCTGCCGCAGCAGCACCCCTTCTCCGTCGGCGGGCGCCGACGCCGCCGTACGGCGGGTGCTCCGCACGAGCCCGCGCAGCAGCGGCGGCACCAGCTGAGCGGGCATCGCCGGCATGTTCAGCCGTACGGGGACCACGAGCGGGGAATCCGAGCCGATGGCCGTGTCGAACAGCGCCAGTCCGTGCTCGGTGGTGATGGGCGGCAGACCGGCGGCGGTCATCCGCTGGACGTCGGCCTGCGACATGCCCCCGGTCATTCCGGTGGCCTGTGCCCACAATCCCCAGGGAAGCGACAAGCCCGGCAACCCTTGCGCCTGGCGTTGGGCCATCAGCGCGTCCACCCAGGCGTTGGCCGCCGCGTAGTTGCCCTGACCGGCGCCGCCCAGCAGCCCGGCCAGCGAGGAGAACACCACGAACGCGGCCAGATCCATGTCCTGGGTCAGCTCGTGCAGGTGCCAGGCGGCGTCCACCTTCGGCCGCAGCACCGACTCCAGCCGCTCCGGCGTCAGCGACGCGATGGTCCCGTCCGCCAGCACCCCCGCCGTATGGATCACCGCGGTCAGCGGATGCTCGGCGCCGATCCCGGCCAGCAGACCGGCCGTCGCGTCCCGGTCGGCCACATCGCAGGCGGCGATGGTCACCTGCGCGCCTTGCGCGGTCAGTTCCCGCTCCAGCTCACGTGCGCCGGCCGCTTCCAGGCCCCTCCTGCTGACCAGCAACAGGTGCCGTACGCCGTGCTCGGCCACCAGATGCCGCGCGAACACCGCGCCCAGACCGCCCGTACCACCGGTGATCAACACCGTGCCCTCGGGGTTCCACCGCCGGGGCATCGTCAAGACGATCTTGCCGGTGTGCCGGGCCTGGCTCATGAATCGGAACGCCTCACGGCCCCGCCGCACATCCCAGGCCGTGACCGGTAACGGCCGCACTTCACCGGCCGCGAACAGTTCCATGAGCTCGGCCAGGATCTGGCGCAGCCGCTCGGGTCCGGCATCCAGGATGTCGAACCAGTGGTACGTCAGCCCAGGGAATTGGTCCTGGTCGCGGATGTCCAGTTTGCCCATCTCGATGAACCGGCCGCCCGGGCGCAGCAATCGTGCGGAAGCGTCGATGAAGTCGCCGGTCAGCGAGTTCAGGACCACATCGATCGCCCGCCCGCTGAACCGCTCCTCGAACTCCAGGGTGCGCGAGGAGGCGATGTGATCATCCGGGATGCCCAGCGAGCGGAGGACGTCCCACTTGGCCGGGCTGGCGGTGGCGAACACCTCCACCCCCAGGCGCTGGGCCAGCTGGATCGCGGCCATACCGGTCCCCCCGGTGCCCGCGTGCACCAGCAGCGACTCGCCCGGCCGCAACCCGGCCAGATCCATCAGCCCGTAATAGGACGTCAGGAACGCCACCGGGATCGTCGCCGCCTGCTCGAAGGAGACTCCATCGGGGATCTTGGTCACCCCGCCGGCACCGGTGACCACCACTGGGCCGAAGCCGCCCTCGGTTATGCCGACCACCCGGTCACCCGGGCGCAGGTCGTCGACCTCGGGACCGACCTCCAGCACCACGCCGGCGGCCTCGCCGCCCATCAGGCCGACCTTGTCCTGGAACCAGCCCAGCGCGTTCAACCCGTCCAGCAGGTCACGGAAGTTCATCCCCGCCGCATGCACCGCCACCCGCACCTGCCCGGCCTCCAACGGCCCGGCCGCCTGCGGAAATGGGAGCAGCTCCAGCGCGTCCAGGCTGCCCTTGGCCCGGCTGCCCAGCCGCCACGGCACCCCACCAGCCGGAGGCACCAGCCCCGCCCCCGACGCCAGCGACGCCAGTCGCGGCACTCGCACCTCACCGTACCGGACCGCCGCCTGCGGCTCGCCCGAGACCATGAGCGCGGCCAGTACCGCCGGCAGGGAGGACTCCTGGTCGTCCACGTCGACCAGGACGAAACGCCCCGGATTCTCCGACTGCGCCGACCGCACCAGACCCCACACCGCCGCCGCGGCCAGATCGGTGATCTCCGCACCCTCACCGGCCGCCACCGCGCCCCGCGTCACGAACACCAGCCGCGAGCTCTCCAGCCGCTCGTCGGCAAGCCACCCCTGCAGCAGACCCAGCACCCCAGCGGTCACCCCATGCGCGCAGGTCACCGCGTCCACGGCCGGATCGGTCACGATCCCGGCCAGCACCACACCCGGCACCGGATCCGCCTCGGCCAACGCCGACAGATCCGGATAAACCTCGACCGGCTCCCTGGCAAGACCCAGCGTGTCCAGACCGACCACTACCACCGGCACCGGGTCGGCCACCGGAGCATCGGAAAGCGCGGTCCATTCCAGCCGGAACAGCCCCTCCCCCAGCGTCGCCTGGCCGCCACCCGCGGCGGCGAGCTGATCCGGCGAGAACGGCCGCAACACCAGCGACCGCGCCGACAGCACCGGCTCCCCAGCGGCGTCCACCGCCGTCAGCGTGACTGAGTCGGCAGCGGTCCGGACCAGCCGCACGCGCAGCATGGCCGCGCCTGCGGCCTGCAGGCTCACCCCGCCCCAGGAGAACGGCAGCCTGCCGCCCTCGGAATCGTCCAGCCCAGCGAAAGCCACCGCGTGCAACGCCGCATCCAGCAGCGCCGGGTGCAACCCGAACCCGCCAGCGCTTGACTGCGTCTGCTCGGGCAGTGCGACCTCGGCGAACACCTCACCGCCAGCGCCGCGCCAGGCCGCTCGCAGCCCCTGGAACACCGGGCCGTATTCGAACCCGCTGGTGGAGAGCCCTTCGTAGAGGCCGTCGAGGTCGATCGCGGTCGCCCCCTGCGGGGGCCACACCGCCGCGTCGAACGGCGCAGCGGGGGACGCGGCAGCCATGGTGGGGGTGCCGGCAGTCAGAGTGCCGGTGGCATGCCGTACCCACGGCACATCGGCGGCGGCCTCCGCCGACCGGGCGTACACGTTCACGCTCCGGTGGCCCGTCTCCTGCGCGGCGCCCACCCACACCTGTACCGCCACCGCGTCGTCCACACCCAGCACCAGCGGAGCGGTCAGGGTCAGCTCCTCGACCAGGTCACAGCCGACCTGGTCACCCGCCCGGATCGCCAACTCCAGCAACCCGGTACCCGGGAAGATCACCGTGCCGGCCACCGCATGATCGGCCAGCCACGGATGCGACGACAGCGACAACCGGCCCGTCAGCAACACCCCGTCGGAATCGGCCAGGCCCACCGCCGCGCCCAGCAGCGGATGACCCGCTGTCGCCAATCCCGCCGCGGCCACGTTCCCTATCTGGGAGCCTGCCCCGGCTGGCCAGTACCGCTGGTGCTGGAAGGCATAGGTCGGCAGCTCGACCCTGCGCCCACCGGTCAGTACCGCCCGCCAGTCCACCGCCACACCGCGCACGAACAGCTCGGCAGCCGAGACCAGAACCCGGTCCAGCCCGCCCTCGTCACGACGCAACGTCCCGGCGATCACCGCGTCCACCGCAGCCTCGTCCACGCATTCGCCGATGCCGATCGTCAACACCGGGTGCGGGCTCACCTCGACAAACGCCCGATACCGCTGCTCCAGCAGCTGCCCGATCGCCGGGGCGAAGGCCACCGTGTTGCGCAGGTTGTCACACCAATACCCGCCGTCGAGTTCCGGCCCTTCCAGCCACTGCCCGGTCACCGTCGACAGCATCGGCACCCGCACCGAACGCCCAGCCACCTCCGCCAGGACCTGAGCCAGTTCCGCACCGATCAGATCAACCTGAGCCGAATGCGAGGCATAATCCACCGCGATACGACGAACCCGCACCCCGTCCTCGGTTAGCTGCTCCACCAGCTCATCGACGGCCTGCACCTCACCGGCCACCACCACCGAGCGAGGGCCGTTGATCGCCGCGACCGACACCCGGCCATCCCAGGACGACAGCCGCTCACGCACCTGCTCGACCGGCAACGCCACCGACGCCATCGCCCCGAGCCCAGCCAACTGCTCCCCAATCAGGCGGCTGCGCAGGGCCACCACGCGGGCGCCGTCCTGCAACGACAGGCCACCCGCGACCACCGCGGCCGCGATCTCGCCCTGCGAGTGGCCAACCACGGCGTGGGGCCGAACCCCCAGTGACTCCCAGAGTGCGGCCAGCGACACCATCACCGCGAAGGACACCGGCTGGACCACATCCACCCGATCCAGCGAGGGAGCGTCCTCGGCCTGCCGGATCACGTCCAGCAGCGACCAGTCCACGAACGGCTCCAACGCCGCCGCGCACTCCGCCATCCGGCCCGCGAAGACCGGCGACTCCTCAAGCAGCCGCCCGCCCATGCCAACCCACTGCGCCCCCTGACCCGGGAACACCCACACCGACTTCCCGACGACATCGGCCACACCCGAGACCACGCCGCCGGCCGCGGGCTCACCCGAGACAACCGCGCCCAAGCCCGCCACCAGCTCGCCGCGATCCCCGCCGACCACCACCGCACGGTGCTCGAACACCGACCGCGACACCACCAGCGAAAACGCCGTATCGACCGGGTCCAGGTCATCGGCCTCCACCTGCGCCGCCAGACGACGCGCCTGACCACGCAACGACTCCTCGGTCTTCGCCGACACCACCCACGGCACCACACCACCGGCCGGACGGGCGGGCTCGCCCGCCTCCGCCGGTTCCACAACCTGTGGCCCCTGCTCCAAGATCACGTGGGCGTTGGTGCCGCTGATCCCGAACGACGACACACCCGCCCTGCGCGGATGACCGTTCTGCTGCCACTCCACCGGCTCGGTCAGCAGCTCCACCGCACCAGAGGCCCAGTCCACATGCGAGGACGGCGCATCGACATGCAACGTTTTGGGCAGCACCCCGTGCCGCATGGCCAGCACCATCTTGATCACACCGGCGACGCCCGCGGCGGCCTGCGTGTGACCGATGTTCGACTTGATCGAACCCAGCAGCAACGGACGATCCTCGTCCCGATCCTGACCGTAGATGGCCAGCAGCGCCTGCGCCTCGATCGGGTCGCCCAGCGTCGTCCCCGTACCGTGGCCTTCGACCGCGTCCACCTCGGACGGCGAGAGCCCGGCACCGGCCAGCGCCTGCCGGATCACCCGCTGCTGCGACGGACCGTTCGGAGCGGTCAACCCGTTGGACGCGCCGTCCTGGTTGACCGCCGAACCACGCACGATCGCCAGGACCTGGTGCCCGTTGCGCTGAGCGTCCGACAACCGCTCCAGCACCAGAATGCCGACACCCTCGGACCAGCTCACCCCGTCAGCCGCGTCGGAGTAGGACTTGCACCGGCCGTCGCCGGCCAGCCCGCCCTGAGCGCTGAAATCGATGAACGGCCCGGGGTTGGCCATCACGGTCACGCCACCGGCCAGCGCGAGCGAGCAGTCACCGCCGCGCAGCGCCTGCGCTGCCAGGTGCATCGCCACCAGCGACGACGAGCAGGCGGTGTCCACCGTCACCGCCGGGCCCTCCAACCCCAGCGTGTACGAAACCCGGCCGGTCGCGACGCTGCCCGTGCTACCGGTACCGACGAACCCCATCACTTCTGGCGGGAACGACACGCTGTTCGCGTAGTCGTGATACATCAGTCCGGCGAACACCCCGGTACGGCTGCCGCGCAACGAGACCGGGTCGATCCCCGCCCGCTCGATCGCCTCCCAGGACGTCTCCAGCAGCAACCGCTGCTGCGGATCCATCGCCAGCGCCTCATGGGGCGAGATCCCGAAGAACCCGGGGTCGAACTCCCCCGCCTCGTGCAGGAAGCCGGCTTCGCGCACATAGCTCGTGCCCCGGCGTTCCCGATCGGAGCTGTAGAAGGCTCCCAGATCCCAGCCGCGCGTGGTCGGGAAGGGCGAGATCCCGTCTCCACCCTCAGTCACCAGCCGCCACAGATCCTCCGGAGAGGCGACCCCGCCCGGATAGCGGCAGGCCATGCCCACGATCACGATCGGGTCGTCGGCCACCGGCCGGGCCTCGGTGGGAACCACCATGTCGGCGTGCTCGCCGAGCAGCTCGGCCAGCAGGAATTCCGCCAGCAGCATCGGCGTGGGATAGTCGAACACCAGCGTGGCCGGCAACCGCAGCCCGGTCGTACCGTTCAGCCGGTTGCGAAGGTCCACCGAGGTCAGCGAGTCGAAGCCCAGCTCGCGGAACTCGCGACGCACCTCCACCGTCTCCGGCGAGAGGTGCCCCAGCACCATGGCCACCTCGGTCCGTACCAGATCCACCAGGACCTCGGCGCGCTCGGCCGCCCCCAGCCGCGCCAGCCGCTGCAGCAGCGTGCTGGCCGTCGCCGACTTTCCGATGGCGGACCGGCGCCTCCCCCGCACCAGCTTCCGCAACAGTGGCGGTACTTCGCCCAGCGTGCGCAGCACCGCCAGATCCAGCCGGACGGGTGCCACGACCGGTTCGCCGGAACGGAGCGCCGACTCGAACAAAGCGACGCCCTGTTCCGGTGCGAGAGGCGGGGTACCGGCACGGGCCAGCCGCGCCATCTCGCCATCGCTCAAGGTGCCGGTCATCCCGCTGTCCTGAGCCCACGCACCCCAGGCGAGCGACAGCCCGGGCAATCCGGCAGCCTGGCGGTGCTGGGTCAGCGCGTCGAGGAAGGAGTTGGCCGCGGCATAGTTGCCCTGGCCGGGAGCTCCGATCATGCCCGCCGCCGACGAGAACACGACGAACTCGGCCAGATCAAGATCCGCGGTGAGCTCGTGCAGGTGCCAGGCGGCGTCCACCTTCGGCCGCAGTACCGACTCCAGCCGTTCCGGCGTCAGCGAGGCGATGGTCCCGTCGTCCAGCACACCCGCGGTGTGGATCACCGCGGTCAGCGGATGATCGGCGTCCACCTCGGACAGCAGGGCCGCCACCTGGTCCCGGTCGGTCACGTCACACGCCACGACCGTGACCTCGGCACCGTGTGCGATCAGCTCAGCCTGCAGGTCCACCGCGCCCGGAGCATCCAGGCCCCTCCGGCTGACCAGCAGCAGGTGCCGGACACCGCGTTCGACCACCACATGCCGGGCGAACAGCACACCCAGGCCACCGGTCCCGCCAGTGATCAACACCGTGCCGTCCGGATCCCACGGCCGTTCGACCTCGGGGCCGGGCACCACCCGTGCCAGCCGGGCCACCCGCACCTCACCCCCGCGCACCGCCACCTGCGACTCACCGGAGGCGAGCACCCCGGCCAGCACCGACTCGGACAGCTCCCCATCGACATCCACCAGGACGAACCGCCCCGGATTCTCCGACTGCGCCGACCGCACCAATCCGCATGCGGCAGCCGCCGCCAGATCGGTAACCGCCTCACCCTCACCCGCGGCCACCGCACCCCGAGTCACGAACACCAGCCGCGAATCGCGATACCGCTCGTCAGCCAGCCATCCCTGCGACACGGTCAGAACGCGCGCGGTCAGCTCGTGCGCCGACTGCACCACCGCGCCGTCGCAGATCATTTCGGTCACCACAACACCCGGTGCCTGATCCGCGTCCCCGAACACCGACGCGAGGTCGAACGTGTGGATGTCAACCGTCGGCGGGGCGGGTTCGGCGGACGGCGCCACCCGCGCCGTCGGCAACGCCGTCCACTCCACCCTGAACAGGGGGTCTCGCTCGCTCCTGCGGTCATCCGCACCGGTGTCGCCCGTGATCGGGCGCAGGATGAGCGACCGCGCCGTAAGTACCGGCTCACCCGCCGCATCGGCCACCGCCAGCGAGACGGCATCGCCCTCGGTCCTGGCCAGCCGTACCCGCAGAGCCGACGCGCCACCGGCGTGCAGGCACACCTCACCCCAGGAGAACGGCAACCGGACGCCCTCGGCATCGTCAAGACCGGCGAAGGTCACCACGTGCAGCGCCGCGTCCAGCAGAGCCGGATGTACGCCGAAGGAGCCGGCGTCCGACTCCAGCCGGCTCGGCAGGCTCACCTCGGCGAAGATCTCGTCATCACGCCGCCAGGCCGCCCGCAGGCCCCGGAACAGCGGCCCGTAACTCAGCCCGCTCTCGGCGAGTTGCTCGTACAGCCCGTCCAACTCGATCGCGGACGCGCCCTGCGGCGGCCAGACATCGGTATCGAGTCGCTCCGCGGTCTGGCCGCCGGCGGCGAGGACGCCCACCGCGTGCCGTACCCACGGCTCGTCGTCGGCGGCCTCCGCCGACCGGGTGTGGATACTCAGGTCACGTCTGCCGGACTCCTCCGCGCCCACCCACACCTGCACTGCCACGACGTCGGTTTCGCCCAGGACGAGCGGCGCGGCCAGGGTGAGCTCCTCGACCAGGTCGCAGCCGACCTGGTCACCGGCCCGGATCGCCAGCTCCAGGAACGCGGTGCCGGGGAACAGCACCCTTCCGCCCACGACGTGATCGGCGAGCCAGGCCTGCGACCGCAACGACAGCTGGCCGGTCAGCAGCACGCCGTCCGAAGCGGCCAGCGCCACGGCGGCGCCCAGCAGAGGATGCCCTGCCGCGGTCAGCCCCAGGTGTCGAGCGTCGCCCATGCGCTGGGTGCGGGGCCAGTACAACTCGTGCTGGAACGGGTAGGTGGGCAGGTCGACCCGGCGGCCGTGCGGGAGCACCACCTGCCAGTCGACCGGCACCCCATGCACGTGCAGTTCTGCCAGCGCCGTCATGGCCGCTGCCGACTCGTCGCGGTCCTTGCGCAATACCGGGACGAGCACGGCATCCGCGTCGAGCGTGTCGCCGGCCATGGCGGTCAGGACGCCGTCAGGGCCCAGCTCCAGATACGCCCGTACGCCCTGGGCGTGCAGCGTGCGGACGCCGTCGGCGAAGCTGACCACGCCTCGGACCTGGTCCACCCAGTAATCCGGTGAGCACAGCTGCTCGTCCGTGGCCAGTTCGCCGGTCACGTTCGAGACCACGGGAATTTCCGGCGGACTGTAAGTCAGCGTACGGGCCAGGGCGCGGAAGTCCTCCAGCATCGGGTCCATCAACGGCGAATGAAACGCGTGCGACACCCGCAACCGCTTGGTTCGCACCCCACGCTCTTCCAGGATGGCCGTGACGCTGAGGACCGGGCCCTCAACCCCGGAGATCACCACGGCGTTCGGGCCGTTCACCGCCGCGATCGACACCTCGCCCGCGCGCTCCGCCAGCAGCGCGGCGACCTCCTCCTCCGAGGTCTGGACCGCGACCATCGCCCCGCCCGCGGGGAGCGCCTGCATCAACCGCGCCCGGGCCGCCACCAGCGCGCACGCATCGCTCAGGGACAGCACCCCGGCCACGTGCGCGGCGGTGATCTCCCCGATCGAATGGCCGGCCAGCACATCCGGCACCACGCCCCAGGACTCGACCAGCCGGAACAGGGCGGTCTCCAGCGCGAACAGCGCCGGCTGCGCCCATCCGGTCTGATCCAGCAGCTCCGTCTCGGCGAACATGACGTCGCGCAGCGGCCTGTCGAGCAGGGGGTCCAGCTCCGCGATCACCGCGTCCAAAGCCTGGGCGAATACCGGGAACCGGTCGTACAGCTCGCGGCCCATGCCCACCCGCTGGCTGCCCTGGCCGGTGAACAGCACCGCCAGCTGCGGCTCCGTCGCGGCCACCGCGCGCACCACGCCCGCACCCGGCAGGTCCTCGGCCAGCGCGCCCAAACCGGCCAGCACACTCTCGCGGTCGCTCGCCAGCACCACCGCGCGATGCTCGAACGCCGACCGCGTCGTGGCCAGCGCGAACGCCGTATCGGCCAGCGCCACCTCGGGATGGGCCTCCACATGCGAGGCCAGTTGCCCGGCCTGCGCTCGCAGCGCCTCTGCCGTACGGCCCGACACCAGCACCACACCAGCGGCCGGAGCCGGATGCTCCGCACCCGGTTCGGCCGGAACCTCCGGCCCTTCCTCCAGGATCACGTGGGCGTTGGTGCCGCTGATCCCGAACGACGACACGGCGGCCCGGCGCGGACGACCGGTCCGCGGCCACTCCACCGGCTCGGTCAGCAGTTCCACCGCGCCCGCCGACCAGTCCACATGCGAGGACGGCGCATCCACATGCAACGTCTTGGGCAGCACCTCATGCCGCATGGCCATGACCATCTTGATCACACCCGCCACGCCGGCGGCGGCCTGCGCGTGACCGATGTTCGACTTGATCGACCCCAGCAGCAGCGGGCGGCCCTCCGGCCGATCCTGCCCGTACGTCGCCAGCAGCGCCTGCGCCTCGATCGGGTCGCCCAGCGTCGTACCCGTACCGTGCCCCTCGACCACATCCACGTTGGCGGGCGTGAGCCCGGCGCCGGCCAGTGCCTGCCGGATCACCCGCTGCTGAGAAGGACCGTTCGGCGCGGTCAACCCGTTCGACGCGCCGTCCTGGTTCACCGCGGAACCACGGACGACCGCCAGCACCTGATGCCCGTTGCGGCGCGCGTCCGACAGCCGCTCCAGCACCAGTATGCCGATGCCCTCAGCCCACCCCGTGCCGTCCGCCGCGTCGGCGAACGGCTTGCACCGCCCGTCTGCCGCGAGCCCGCCCTGGGCGCTGAAGTCGATGAACATGCCTGGCGTGGCCATCACGGTCACCCCACCGGCCAGGGCCAGGCTGCACTCGCCCGAACGCAGCGCCTGCGCCGCCAGATGCAACGCCACCAGGGAGGAGGAACACGCGGTGTCCACCGTCACCGCCGGGCCTTCCAGCCCCAGCGTGTACGAAATCCGGCCAGTCGCGACGCTCCCCGCGGTGCCGGTGCTGGCGAAGCTCCGCACTTCCGGCGGGAATTCAACACTCGGGCCGTAGTCGTGATACATCACCCCGGCGAACACACCGGTACGGCTGCCCTTCAGTGAACGCGGCTCGATCCCCGCCCGCTCGACCGCCTCCCACGACACCTCCAGCAGCAACCGCTGCTGCGGATCCATCGCCAAAGCCTCACGCGGCGAAATACCGAAGAACCCCGGATCGAACTCCCCTGCCCCGTGCAGGAACCCGCCCTCACGCACATAACTACTGGTCCCCCGGCGCTCCCGATCCGCGTTGAACAGCCCGGCCAGATCCCAGCCGCGAGACGTCGGGAATTCACCGATCCCATCCCCACCCTCGGCCACCAGACGCCACAAATCCTCCGGAGAGTTGACGTCACCCGGGAAGCGGCACGCCATCGACACAATCGCGATCGGATCGTGCCTGCCCGACTCGACCTCCTGGAGCCGTCGACGGGTCTCGCGCAGATCGGCGGCGACCGACTTAAGGTAGTCAACGAGCTTCCGGTCTTCCGACATCGGGGCTGACCTCCGAAGTGTTCCGAGGCCAGCCCAGAATCACAGGTCTCTGAGTTGGCCCAGTTCGCTCTCGATGATGCCGAGGATGTCCTCGGTACTCGCCGATTCGAGCATGTCGGCAACCGCGATTTCACTAGTCTCTGAACCGCTCGCGGTCACCTTCGCCAACAGCTGCCGCAGCCGTGTCTCGATACCGTTCCGCGTGATTTCGTCGAGCCCGTCCTCGGAAAGCATGTCCTCGAATCGGTCGAGGTCGGCCAGCAATGACGGCTTCTCGGCCGCGGTTTCCCCGGGAGCGATTTCCGCGAGGAGATGTTCGGCGAGGACAGCGGGCGTGGGGTAGTCGAAGATGAGGGTGGCGGGTAGGCGCAGCCCGGAGGCGGCGTTGAGCCGGTTGCGCAGTTCGATCGCGGTCAGCGAGTCGAAGCCCAGCTCGCGGAACTCCCGCCGGACTTCCACCGCGGCGGGGTCGGAGTGTCCGAGGACGGCGGCGGCCTGAGCGCGTACCAGGTCGGCCAGCAGGCGGACCCGCTTGGGGTTGCTGAGACCGGCCAGCTGCCGGGACAGCGCCTCGCCCGCGCCCCCGCCCGCCGCCGCCGACGCGGCCGTGCGGCGGGTGCCGCGTACCAGCCCGCGGAACAGCGGCGGCACCTGCCCTTGCGGCAGTGCGGACGGGTTCACCCGTACCGGGACGACGAACGGTGAATCCGAGCCGATGGCCGTGTCGAACAGGGCCAGCCCCTGGTCGGTGGTGATGGGCGGCAGCGCGGCAGCGGTCATCCGCTTCACGTCGGCCTGCGACAGGCCCCCGGTCATTCCGGTGGCCTGCGCCCACATCCCCCACGCCAGGGACAAGCCCGGCAATCCCTGGGCCCGGCGGTGGGCCATCAATGCGTCCAGCCACACATTGGCCGCCGCGTAGTTGCCCTGACCGGCGTTGCCCATCAGCCCGGACAGCGAGGAGAACACCACGAACCCGGCCAGATCCATGTCCTGAGTCAGCTCGTGCAGGTGCCAGGCGGCGTCCACCTTCGGCCGCAACACCACATCCAACCGCTCCGGCGTCAGCGACGCGATGGTCCCGTCGTCCAGCACACCCGCGGTGTGAATCACCGCGGTCAGCGGATGCTCGGCACCGATCCCGGCCAGCAAACCGGCCACCGCATCCCGGTCGGCCACATCACAGGCGGCGACGGTCACTCGCGCGCCTCGCGCGGCCAGGTCCCGCTCCAGCTCACCTGCGCCGGCCGCTTCCGGGCCCCTTCGGCTGACCAGCAGCAGGTGCCGTACGTCGTGCTCGGCCACCAGATGCCGGGCTACCTCCGCACCCAGACCACCGGTGCCGCCCGTGACAAGCACGGTGCCTTCCGGGTTCCACCGGTGCGGCATGGTCAGCACGATCTTGCCGGTGTGCCGGGCCTGGCTCATGAACCGGAACGATTCACGGCCTCGTCGCACATCCCAGGCGTTGACCGGTAGCGGCCGCAACTCACCAGCCGCGAACCACTCTGCCAGCTCGATCAGGATCTCCCGCAACCGCTCCGGTCCAGCGTCCATCATGTCGAACCAGTGATACGTCAGCCCCGGGAACTGGTCCTGGTCGCGGATGTCCAGCTTGCCCATCTCGATGAACCGCCCGCCCGGGCGCAGCAGACGCACAGAGGCGTCGATGAATTCTCCGGTCAGCGAGTTGAGGACGACATCGATCCCCCGGTCGCGGAATCGTTCCTCGAACTCCAGGGTTCGTGAGGAGGCGATGTGATCATCCGGGATGCCCAGCGAGCGCAGTACGTCCCACTTGGCCGGGCTGGCCGTGGCGAACACCTCTACCCCCAGGCGTTGAGCCAGCTGGATCGCCGCCATGCCCACACCGCCCGTCCCGGCGTGTACCAGCAGCGACTCGCCCGGCTGCAACCCGGCCAGATCCATCAGCCCGTAATAGGACGTCAGGAACGTCACCGGAATCGTCGCCGCCTGCTCGAAGGAGATCTGGGCGGGGACCTTCACCAAGGCCCTGGCCTCCATGACGACCACCGGCCCGAACGCGGCCTCGGCCAGACCCATCACCCGGTCCCCGGGACGCAGGTCCTCGACCTCGGAGCCGACCTCCAGGACCACGCCGGCGGCCTCGCTGCCCATCAGGCCGACCTTGTCCTGGTACCAGCCCAGCGCGTTGAGTCCGTCCAGCAGGTCACGGAAGTTGAGTCCCGCGGCGTGCACCGCGACTCGCACCTGCCTGGCCCCCAGCGGTTCCGCCGCCCTCGGGAAGGGAAGCAACTCCAGGGCGTCCAGGCTGCCCTTGGCCTGGCTGCCCAGCCGCCACGGCACCCCACCAGCCGGAGGCACCAGCCCCGCCCCTGACACCAGCGACGCCAGTCGCGGCACCCGCGCCTCACCGTGCCGGACCGCCGCCTGCGATTCGCCCGAGGCCATGAGCGCGGCCAGTACCGCAGGCAGGGAGGACTCCTGGTCGTCCACGTCGACCAGGACGAAACGCCCCGGATTCTCCGACTGCGCCGACCGCACCAGACCCCACACCGCCGCCGCGGCCAGATCGGTGATCTCCGCACCCTCACCGGCCGCCACCGCGCCCCGCGTCACGAACACCAACCGCGAGCCCTCCAAGCGCTCGTCGGCAAGCCACCCCTGCAGCAGACCAAGCACCCCAGCGGTCACCCCATGCGCCGTACCCACCGCATCCGCCATCGGCTCGGTGACGACCTCGGCCAGCACCACATCTGGCACCGGACCCGCCTCGGCCAGCGCCGACAGATCCGGATGAACCTCGACCCGCTCCCAACCCTTGGCAAGACCCAGCATGTCCCGCTCGAACCCCGCGAGACCGACCATCGCCACCGGCACCGGATCGGCCACGGGAACATCGGAAAGGGCGGTCCATTCCAGCCGGAACAGCCCTTCTGCTTCCGCTCCGCGGCCGCCCGCGAGCTTCTCAGACGAGAACGGCCGCAACACCAGCGACCGCGCCGACACCACCGGCTCCCCAGCGGCATCCACCGCCACCAGCGACACCGAATCCGGACCCGTCCGAGCCAGCCGCACCCGCAATACCGACGCGCCAACGGCACGCAGGCACACGCCATCCCACGAGAACGGCAACCGGCCGCCCTCCACCGGCTCCAGCCCAGCGAAAGTCACCGCGTGCAAGGCCGCATCCAGCAACGCCGGATGCAAACCGAACGCACCCGCCTCCGACTGCGCCTGCTCAGGCAACGCCACCTCGGCGAACACCTCACCACCCGCGCCCCGCCAGGCCCCCCGCAACCCCTGGAACACCGGACCGTAGCCGAACCCGCCCGCGGCCAGGTCCTCATACAGCCCGTCCAGCTCGATCGCGGTCGCGCCCCGCGGCGGCCAGACCTCGGCATCGAACGACCCGGCTTCCGAAGCACCGCTCGCAAGCGTCCCGGTCGCGTGCCGCACCCACGGCACATCCTCGCCGGCCTCCGCCAACCGGGCATAGACGTTCACGCCCCGGCGACCCGACTCCTCCGGCGCACCCACCGCGACCTGGACCGCGACCGCCTCGCCCTCGCCCAGCACCAGCGGAGCGGTCAAGGACAGCTCCTCAACCACGTCACACCCGACCTGGTCACCCGCCCGGATCGCCAGCTCAAGGAACCCGGTGCCCGGGAAGATCACCGTGCCGGACACCACATGATCGGCCAGCCACGGATGCGACCTCACCGACAGGCGCCCGGTCAGCAGCACCCCGTCGGAATCGGCCAGACCCACCGCCGCACCCAGCAGCGGATGACCGGCCACCGCCAGCCCAGCCGCGGCCACATTACCCACCCGAGACGCCAGCCCCTTGGGCCAGAACCACTGACGCTGGAAAGCATACGTCGGCAGATCGACCCGGCGACCGCCCGGCAGCAACGCCCGCCAGTCGACCGGCACCCCGTGCACGTGCAACTCGGCCAGCGCCGTCATCACCGCCGTATGCTCGTCCCGGTCCTTGCGCAGCACCGGCACCAGCACCACATCCGCGCCGAACGCATCCACGGCAG
Source organism: Acrocarpospora sp. B8E8 (assembly GCF_039871605.1). Classification (NCBI taxonomy): domain Bacteria; kingdom Bacillati; phylum Actinomycetota; class Actinomycetes; order Streptosporangiales; family Streptosporangiaceae; genus Acrocarpospora; species Acrocarpospora sp. B8E8. The sequence goes on from NZ_JBDPLV010000023.1 coordinate 146,753, forward strand.
AGCCACCATCGAGAGTGTCCTGCGCCATGGCGGTCAGGACCCCGTCGGGGCCCAGCTCCAGATAGGCCCGTACGCCCTGAGTCTCCAGCGTGCGGACGCCGTCGGCGAAGCGGACCGCGCCACGGACCTGGTCCACCCAGTAGCCCGGCGAGCACACCTGCTCGGTCGTGGCCGCCTCTCCGGTCAGGGTGGAGACGATGGGGATACGCGGCGGGTTGTAGGCGAGCCTGCTCGCCAGCGTGCGGAAGTCTTCCAGCATCGGGTCCATCAGCGGCGAGTGGAACGCGTGCGACACTCGCAGCCGCCGCGTCTTGACCTTCTGGGATTCCAGCGCGGCGGCCACCTCAAGCACCGCCTCCTCGACCCCGGAGACCACCAGCGAGGCCGGGCCGTTGACCGCCGCGATCGACACCTGGTCTTCACGCCCGGCCAGCAGATCGGCGACCTGATCCTCGGACGCCTGGACCGCGACCATCGCCCCACCGGGCGGCAACGCCTGCATCAACCGCGCCCGGGCCGCCACCAGCGCACACGCATCACTCAGCGAGAGCACCCCGGCCACGTGAGCGGCCGTGATCTCCCCGATCGAGTGCCCGGCCAGCACATCCGGCCGGACCCCCCACGATTCGACCAGCCGGAACAGGGCGGTCTCCACCGCGAACAGCGCCGGCTGCGCCCATCCGGTCTGGTCCAGCGCCTCCGCTTCGGGCGTGCCCGGCTCGGCGAACAGGACCTCGCGCAACGAACGACCCAGCCCGGCCGGCTCAAGTGAGGGTTCCAGCTCGGCGATCACCTCGTCCAACGCCTGCGCGAACACCGGGAACCGGTCATACAGCTCCCGGCCCATCCCAGCCCGCTGGCTGCCCTGGCCGGTGAACAGCACCGCCAGCTGCGGCTCCGCCCCGGCCAGCGCGCGCACCACACCCACACCCGGACGGTCCTCGGCCAGCGCGCCCAAACCGGCCAGCAGACCATCACGGTCCCCGGCCAGCACCACCGCACGATGCTCGAACGCCGACCGCGTCGTGGCCAGCGCGAACGCCACATCGCTGAGCCGCAGGTCAGACTCGCCGTCCAGATACGACGCCAGACGTCCGGCCTGCGCCCGCAACGCCTGACCCGTCTTAGCCGAAACCAGCACCGGCACCACACCAGCGGGCGGCGCCTGATCCTCCGCATCCGGCTCGGCCTGCGGAACCTCCGGCCCTTCCTCCAAGATCACGTGGGCGTTGGTGCCGCTGAGCCCGAACGAGGAAACACCGGCCCGGCGCGGGTGACCGTTCCGCGGCCATTCCACCGGCTCGGTGAGCAGTCTGACCGCCCCCGAGTCCCAGTCCACGTGCGACGACGGCGCGTCCACATGCAGCGTCTTGGGCAGCAGGCCGTGCCGCATGGCCAGCACCATCTTGATCACACCCGCCACACCGGCGGCGGCCTGCGCGTGACCGATGTTCGACTTGATCGACCCAAGAAGCAGCGGACGGTCCTCCGGCCGGTCCTGCCCATAGGTCGCCAAGAGCGCCTGCGCCTCGATCGGGTCACCCAGCGTCGTACCGGTGCCATGCGCCTCCATCGCGTCCACCTCGGACGGCGACAAACCGGCACCGGCCAGCGCCTGCCGGATCACCCGCTGCTGCGAAGGACCATTCGGCGCGGTCAGACCGTTGGACGCGCCGTCCTGGTTGACCGCCGAACCACGCACGATCGCCAGCACCTGATGCCCGTTGCGCTGAGCGTCCGACAACCGCTCCAGCACCACCACACCCACACCCTCAGACCAGCTCACCCCGTCAGCCGCGTCAGCGAAGGACTTGCACCGCCCATCAGGAGCCAGTCCGCCCTGCGCGCTGAAATCGATGAAGGCTCCCGGGGTGGCCAACACGGTCACGCCACCGGCCAGCGCCAGCGAGCAGTCACCACCACGCAGCGCCTGCGCCGCCAGATGCAACGCCACCAAGGAGGCCGAGCAGGCGGTATCCACCGTCACCGCCGGGCCCTCCAACCCCAGCGTGTACGAGATCCGCCCGGACAGCACACTTCCGGCGGTCCCGGTCCCCAAGAAGGCCATTACCTCCAGAGGGAACTCCAGATGGCCCGAGGTGTAGTCATGGTTGATCACTCCGGCGAACACGCCGGTACGGCTGCCGCGCAGCGAACCCGGCTCGATCCCCGCCCGCTCGACCGCCTCCCAGGACGCCTCCAGCAGCACCCGCTGCTGCGGATCCATCGCCAGCGCCTCACGCGGCGAAATCCCGAAGAACCCCGGGTCGAATTCCCCGGCCTGGTGCAGGAACCCGCCCTCACGTACATAGCTGGTCCCGCGATTCTCCCGATCCGGGTTGTACAGCCCGTCCAGATTCCAGCCGCGAGTGGTCGGGAACCCGCTGATCCCGTCCCCGCCCTCGGCCACCAGACGCCACAGGTCCTCAGGCGAGTCGACCCCGCCCGGATACCGGCACGCCATGCCCACGATCACGATCGGGTCGTCGGCCACCGGCGGCAACACCCGCGGCGCCGCGTCCAGGACTTCCGCCTGCGTGCCCATCAGCTCGTTGAGCAGATATTCGGCGAGGACAACGGGCGTGGGGTAGTCGAAGATGAGGGTGGCGGGCAGGCGCAGCCCGGAGGCGGCGTTGAGCCGGTTGCGCAGTTCGATCGCGGTCAGCGAGTCGAAGCCCAGCTCGCGGAACTCCCGCCGGACTTCCACCGCGGCGGGGTCGGAGTGTCCGAGGACGGCGG